>JBAYTD010000197.1:0-2525 GCA_041675805.1 Lysobacteraceae bacterium | reverse complement strand
CCAGCGCTCGGCCACGGCGCGCTGCACCGCCATGCCGCCGCCGAGGGCGAACTTCAGCCGGGAGAAATCCAGTTCGGCGAAGCCGGGCGTGTTCAACAGGCCGTTGAACAGGGTGTTGACGCCGGTCATGCAGGTGAACGGGATGCGCGCCAGTTCCTTGACGAAGCCGGGCATGTCACGCGGGTTGGTGATCAGGTGGTTGACCGCGCCGAACTTCATGAACACCAGGCAGTTCGCCGTCAGCGCGAAGATGTGGTACAGCGGCAGCGCGGTGATGATGTGCTCGGCACCGATGGTGGCCTTGTCGCCGATCCAGGCCGAGGCCTGCTGCATGTTGGCGACCAGGTTGCGGTGCGTGAGCATGGCACCCTTGGAGACGCCGGTGGTGCCGCCGGTGTATTGCAGGAAGGCGATGTCCTCGGCCTGCACGTCGACGCTGGGCAGGTCCAGCGCCGCGCCGCGCGCCAGCACCTCGCGGAAGCGCAATTCGTCGGCGATGCGGTAATCCGGGATGGCCTTCTTGATGTACTTCAGCACGAAGTTGACCAGTTGGCCCTTGGGGAAGCCGAGCATGTCGCCGACGCCGGTGCCGATGACGCGCTTGACCGGCGTGTCCTTGAGCACTTCGGACAAGGTGGCGGCGAAGTTGTCGAGCACCACGATGACCTGCGCGCCGGAGTCGTTCAACTGGTGCTTGAGCTCGCGCGCGGTGTACATCGGATTGACGTTGACCACGGTGAGCCCGGCGCGCAGCACGCCGAAGATCGCGACCGGATACTGCAACACGTTGGGCAGCATGATGGCGACGCGGTCGCCCTTCTTCAGCTTGCACTCGCGCAAAAGGTAGGCACCGAAGGCGCGGCTGAGGCGGTCGATGTCGTCGTAACTGAGCGTCTTGCCCATGTTCTCGAAGGCGACATTGGGGCGAAAGCGCTCGCATGACGTTTCGAGGATGGCGACGATGGAGGCGTACTCGTCGAGATCGATTTCCGCCGGCACGCCGGCCGGGTAATGGGCCAGCCAAGGTTTGTTCGTGCTCACGCTCCCTCCTGTTGCGCTAGTGTTGTGGTTCTTCGACCACGTCGTTCGCATGGTCTGGATTGGAGCATAGGAGCCGGTATGGCACAAGAAATCGATCCGCGCGCGCCGCCGTTGCGCTGGCTGTGGCTGGCGCTGTGCCTGGCCCTGGCGGCCTGCAGCCGTCCCGCCGACGAGGCGGCGCTGCGCGAGGCCATCGTCGCCCTGCGCGAGGCTGTCGAGGCGCGCGAAACCGATGCGGCGGTTTCCGCGCTGACCGAGGACTTCGCCGGGCCGCAGGGCATGGATCGACAGGCGCTGCGTCGTCTGCTGGTGGTCCAGTTCCTGCGCAACCGCTCGATCAGCGTCACCCTTGGCCCGATCGAAACGCGCATCCAGGGCGAGCGCGCGGAGGCGGATTTCCGCGCCCTGCTGGCCGGTTTCGACCAGCAGTTGCTGCCGGCGCGCGCCGATGGCTATCGCCTGCGCACCGGCTGGCGGGTCGAGGATGGCCGCTGGCGGCTGGAGTGGGCGCAGTGGGAGTAGGGCGCGCAGGATCGCGCCGCTGCGCCGCTCAGTGGTCGCGCTGCACGCTGTAGCGGGCCAGGCCGCGCAGGGCACGCAGGGCCGGGGTGTCGGGCAGGCCGGCGAGGGCGTCGATGGCGCGCTCGGCGTATTCGCCGGCGCGGCGCTGGCTGTGGCCGATGCCGTCGCAGGCGTGGATGGCGGCCATCACTTCCGGCAGGGCGTCGCTGTCACCTTGCTGGATGATCGTCCGCAGGCGCTCGCGTACCGCCGCCGGGCTGTGCGCGATGGCGTGGATCAGCGGCAGGGTGGCCTTGCCTTCGGCGAGGTCGGCACCGAGGTTCTTGCCCAGCGCCTCGGCGTCGGCGGTGTAGTCGAGCACGTCGTCGGCGATCTGGAAGGCGTGGCCGAGCGCCATGCCGTAGTCGTGCAGCTTGCGCTCGGTGGCGGCGTCGGCACCGGCGAGGATCGCGCCGAGCCGGGTCGCGGCGGCGAACAGTACGGCGGTCTTGCGCTCGATCACGCGCAGGTAGGCGGCTTCGTCGGTGTCCGGGTTGCGGATGTGCAGCAGTTGCAGCACCTCGCCCTCGGCGATGGCATTGGTGGTGTCGGCGAGCACGGTCATCACCGCCATGCTGTCCAGTTCCACCATCATCTGGAAGCTGCGCGAGTAGAGGAAATCGCCGACCAGCACGCTGGCGGCGTTGCCCCACAGGGCGTTGGCGGTCTTGCGCCCGCGGCGCAGATCGGATTCGTCGACCACGTCGTCGTGCAAGAGGGTGGAGGTGTGGATGAACTCGATGACGGCGGCAAGCTGGACGTGGCCGCTGCCGGCATAGCCCAGCGCGCGGGCGGCCAGCAGATGCAGCATCGGCCGCAGGCGCTTGCCGCCGGCGGCGATGATGTGCTCGCCGATCTGGTTGATCAGCACCACGTCGGAGGCCAGACGGCGGCGGATCAGGCTGTCGACGGCCTGCATGTCT
>JBAYTD010000196.1:0-2660 GCA_041675805.1 Lysobacteraceae bacterium | reverse complement strand
CGTCGCCATCGGCCAGAAGGCCTCGACGGTGGCCAACATCGTGCGCAAGCTGGAAGAAAACGGTGCCCTGGCGCACACCATCGTCGTCGCCGCGACCGCCTCCGAGTCGGCCGCGATGCAGTACATCTCGGCGTACTCGGGCTGCACCATGGGCGAGTACTTCATGGACCGTGGTCAGGACGCCCTGATCGTCTACGATGACCTGTCCAAGCAGGCCGTGGCCTACCGCCAGATCTCCCTGCTGCTGCGCCGCCCGCCGGGCCGCGAAGCCTATCCGGGTGACGTGTTCTACCTGCACTCGCGCCTGCTCGAACGCGCCGCCCGCGTCTCGGAAGAGTATGTGGAGAAGTTCACCAACGGCGAGGTCAAGGGCAAGACCGGCTCGCTGACCGCGCTGCCGATCATCGAAACGCAGGCCGGCGACGTCTCCGCCTTCGTGCCGACCAACGTGATCTCGATCACCGATGGCCAGATCTTCCTTGAGACCGACCTGTTCAACGCCGGCATCCGCCCGGCCGTGAACGCCGGCATCTCGGTGTCGCGCGTCGGTGGCGCGGCGCAGACCAAGATCATCAAGAAGCTGTCCGGCGGCATCCGTATCGCCCTGGCGCAGTACCGCGAGCTGGCGGCGTTCGCGCAGTTCGCCTCGGACCTCGACGAAGCCACCCGCAAGCAGCTCGAGCGCGGCCAGCGCGTCACCGAGCTGATGAAGCAGAAGCAGTACCAGCCGATGTCGATCGCCCACCAGGCGCTGTCGATCTACGCCGTCAACGAGGGCTTCCTCGACGACGTCGCCGTCAACAAGATCGGTGCCTTCGAGGAAGGCCTGCACGCCCACTTCGACAACACCGCCGGCGAACTGGTCTCGAAAATCAACGCCTCGGGCGCCTGGAACGACGAGATCGAGGCCGCGTTCAAGAAGGGCATCGAAGACTTCAAGGCGACGGGTTCCTGGTAAGCACGGGCACCCGCCCAGCGACCCAGACCCAGACCCCACAGCGACCAGAGCGAGCGACCCATGGCCGGCGGCAGAGAAATCAAAACCAAGATCAAGAGCGTGCAGAACACCCGCAAGGTGACGCGCGCGCTCGAAATGGTCTCGGCTTCGAAGATCCGCAAGGCGCAGGATCGGATGAAGGCGTCGCGTCCGTATGCGCGGGCGATGAAGCAGCTCATCGGGCATCTGGCGCAGGCGAATTCCGAGTTCCAGCACCCGTACCTGATCGAGCGGGCGGATCCCAAGCGGGTCGGCTACATCATCATTTCCTCCGACCGCGGACTGGCCGGCGGCCTCAACAACAACCTGTTCCGCAAGCTGCTCGGCGAAATGCGCGGCTGGCAGGACAAGGGCGTCGAGGTCGACGTGGTCACCATCGGCCAGAAGGCGACGGTGTTCTTCCGCCGGCTGAAGGTCGGCATGCTGGCCAGCGTCACCCATCTCGGCGACACCCCGGCGCTGGAGCAGCTGATCGGCGTGATCAAGGTGATGCTGGACGGCTACGAGGAAAACCGGCTGGACCGCGTGTTCCTGTGCTACAACGACTTCGTCAACACGATGACCCAGCGCGCCGCCTTCGACCAATTGCTGCCGCTGCCGCCGTCGGAAGAGCAGATCGTCCAGCACGACTGGGACTACCTCTACGAACCCGACGCAGAGACCGTGCTTTCGCACGTGCTCAAGCGCTACGTGGAGTCGCTGGTGTACCAGGCGGTGATGGAAAACATCGCCTCCGAACACGCCGCGCGCATGGTCGCCATGAAGGCCGCCAGCGACAACGCGACCAAACTGATCGACACCCTGAACCTGGTCTACAACAAGGCCCGCCAGGCAGCGATCACGCAGGAGATTTCCGAGATCGTCGGTGGGGCAGCGGCAGTGTGATGACAGCGGCCGGGAATCGGGAATCGGGAATGGAGAATCGTCAAAGCCGGCGCAGTGCGCTCTTCCGGTTCCCTATTCCCGATTCTCCATTCCCGAAAAGCTTCTTAAGTCGTCCGCGATCAACGCAACGAACACAGTTAAACGGAGCAGAGCAATGAGTCAGGGCAAGATCGTTCAGATCATCGGCGCGGTCGTCGACGTCGAGTTCCCGCGCAGTGACGTGCCGAAGGTGTACGACGCGCTGAAGGTGGACGGCACCGAGATCACGCTGGAAGTGCAGCAGCAGCTCGGCGACGGCGTGGTGCGTGCGATCGCGCTCGGCTCCACCGACGGGCTGAAGCGCAACCTGGTCGCTACCAACACCGGCAGCGCGATTTCCGTTCCGGTCGGTGCCGGCACGCTGGGTCGCATCATGGACGTGCTGGGTCGTCCCATCGACGAGGCCGGCCCGGTCGACGCCTCGGCGCATTGGGAAATCCATCGCGCAGCGCCGTCCTACGAGGACCAGTCCTCCTCCACCGAGCTGCTGGAAACCGGCATCAAGGTCATCGACCTGATGTGCCCGTTCGCCAAGGGCGGCAAGGTAGGCCTGTTCGGCGGAGCCGGCGTCGGCAAGACCGTCAACATGATGGAGCTGATCAACAACATCGCCAAGGCGCACAGCGGCCTGTCGGTGTTCGCCGGCGTCGGCGAGCGTACCCGCGAGGGCAACGACTTCTACCACGAGATGAAGGACTCCAACGTCCTCGACAAGGTGGCGATGGTCTACGGCCAGATG
>JBAYTD010000195.1:0-2670 GCA_041675805.1 Lysobacteraceae bacterium | reverse complement strand
CAGCGCTTCCTTGGTTTCGACGTTCTTCTTGGTGATGGCGAGCTGCTCGTTGCGCTCCAGTTCGTTGGTGATGACGTTCTGCGCGGCGGTCAGCTCGGTGATCTTGCGGATGCCTTCGGCGTCGAGGATGTTGCTGGGGTCGAGCGAGGATTTCGGCGTCTGCTCCAGGTAGTCGATGGCGACGTCTTCGAGCACATAGCCGTTGAGGTCGTTGCCGATCACCTCGACGATGCGGTCGCGGAACTCCTGCCGGTTCTCGAACAGTCTGACGAAATCGATCTGCTTGCCGACCGTCCTCAGCGCCTCGGAAAACTTGGCGTTGAACAGTTCGTTGACGGCGACCTTGTCCGAGGCACGGTCGACGCCGATGGCCTTGGCCACCTTCAGCACGTCCTGCTGGGTCTCGTTGACGCGCAGGTAGAAGGCCACGGTGATGTCGGCGCGCATGTTGTCGCGGCAGATCAGCCCGTCCTTGCCACGCCGGTCCACTTCCAGCGTGAGCAGGGAGATCTTCATGAACTCCTTCTTGTAGATCACCGGGTAGACCAGGGCACCGGTGAAATGCACCTTCGGCGTCGAGGACAGGTCGTTGACGATCAGCGCCGTGCCCTGCGGCACCTTGATGTAGAAGGCCTTGAACAGGCCGAACAGGCCGAACAGGACGACGATGACGATGACGACGCCGATCAGCCACGGCATCAACAGGGCAAGATTCATGACAGGGGCTCCTTCGTCATGCGGGAAGTGGGGAAAGAATGCGGCAGGCGGGTTGCAGTGTCTGGAAAACGGCAGGTTTCATGGCGGTGCGGTGGTTCATCCGGCAATCACCCGGTAGGCGTTCTGGGCGTCGAGGTATTCGACCAGCACGACCTTGTCGCCGCGCTTGAAGGCAGCGTCCTCGCTGCGTACCTGCAACACCAGACCGGCACCGCCGTCGTCGAGATCGGCCGTGCCCTGTTGCGCGCTGACCAGCGGGCTGCGCACCACCGCGCTGCGGCCGAGCAGGGACACGCTGTCCACCGCCCTGACCTTGGCGAACAGGCCGCGCAGCGGGCGCAGCGCCAGGCCGGTGAACGGCGTGGCGATGACCACGGCGAGCACGATCAGCAGCGCGCCGAGGCCGTAGCGCAACAGGTCGAACGGCAGGTGGCGCAGCAGGAAGAAATCGGCGAAGTAGCAGATCAGCCAGGCCAGCAGGCCGAGCACGGTGAGGATCAGCGCCAGCGGCACACCGTCGAGGCCGAACTTCATCAGCAGGCCGGACAGGCCGCCCAGTTCCATGCCTTCGGCGTCGGGCAACTCGGCGAAGTCGAGCGCGTCGAGATCGACCAGGCCGGTCATCGCCAGCAGCCAGTAGACCATCGCCACGCCCAGCAGGATGCTGAAGACGATGGTCGGAAAGCCGGTGGCGATGTGCAGAAACAGTTCCATGTTCGCCTCGAATTGAATGCTGCGCGTTGGGCTGCCCGATGACGGACGGGGTGAGGGTTTGTGACCACTGGGCGAGTCGGCTGTGCCCCTGCGCTCGCCGTTGTGTCAGTGTAAACGTCATTGGTGGGGGTGGCGGGCCACTGTTGGGTGAGTGGCCTCGTCGGAGGTGGGTTGAGGGGTGGCTTCTTTCGCCTGTTTTTGGGTTGTCGTGGGGTTTCGGCCGCCTCGGCGGCGGCCGACCTGCTTTCTCTTGAGTCGCCAAGAGAAAGTAGGCAAAGAGAAGGCGACCCCGGCATCGCGCCGCCACCGCTGCGCGGTGTCGGTTCCCTGCGCTACTCGCCAGCTTCGGGCCGGCGCGGACTCGGCCATCCATGGCCTCGAACATTCGCGCCTTTCCCCCGAAGCCGGCTGCGTTGCTCGGCGCGGTGCAGGGGATTGGAGGTCAAGAGCCGAAGCTGAAGCCGAAGCCTGTGGGCGATACGTTGTCGTCGGGAGGCGCTCACCAATCCCGAATCACCAATCCTCCAATCCCCAACGCCTCCAATCACCAATCACCAATCACCAATAGCTCTCAACTTCGCTCGGTAAAGAACGCGCGCAGTGCGGCCACGGTGGCGTCGGGTTGCTCGACCATCGGCATGTGATTGCAGTCGTCCAGCAGCACTTGGCGGGTGTCGGGGATGGCTTCGGCGTAGTAGCGGGCGGCGCTGGGGTCGATGATGCGGTCGTTGCGGCACCACAGCAGGAGGGTGGGGGCGGTGATCGCCTGGGCTTCGACGCTGGGGCGCAGGGCTTCGTCGCTGCGGCCGATGCGGTCCAGCACCTGGCGCTCGAAGTCGCCATCGAGGCGACGGCGTTCGACCACGGCGCGGTCGAACGGCCATGGCAACCAGGGAACGTCGTCGAACACCAGTGCCAGTTGCCGGTGCAGGCTGGCGCGGTCGGTCACTTCGAAGGGGTGGCCGCCGGCCAGCACCAGGCGGGCGAATTCGTTTTCGTCGAACACGCTGCCGGCGGCGTCCAGCAGCACCAGGCGGTCGACCAGTTGCGGGTGGCGGGCGGCGAGCAGGGCGACGATGCCGCCGCCCATCGAGTGGCCGACCAGCCAGACCGGGCGTTGCTCGGCACCCAGTTGGCGCAGGAAATCGGCCAGCCGCTCGGCCTGGGCGACGAAGCCGTAGTCGGCATCGGGCTGGCGCTGGCTGCCGCCCCAGCCGGGCAGGTCGGGGGCGACGATCT
>JBAYTD010000194.1:0-2792 GCA_041675805.1 Lysobacteraceae bacterium | reverse complement strand
CGGCGACACCGGCAAATCCAACGGCAAGATCGTCATGGCCACGGTCAAGGGCGATGTGCACGACATCGGCAAGAACATCGTCGGCGTGGTGCTGGCCTGCAACAACTTCGAGGTCATCGACCTCGGCGTGATGGTGCCGGCGCAGAAAATCCTCGATACCGCCATTGCCGAGAACGCCGACATGATCGGCCTGTCCGGCCTGATCACGCCCTCGCTGGAGGAAATGGGCCACGTCGCGCGCGAAATGCAGCGCCAGGGCTTCACGCGGCCGCTGCTGATCGGTGGCGCCACCACCTCGCGTGCGCATACCGCGCTGAAGATCGAACCGCACTACAAAGGCCCGACGGTCTGGGTCAAGGACGCCTCGCGCGCCGTCGGCGTCGCGCAATCGCTGGTCTCCAAGGAGCTGATCGACGACTTCGTCGCCCGCACCCGCGCCGATTACGCCGAAGTGCGCGAACGCCACCGCAACCGCAGCGGCGCGCGCCTGGTGTCGCTGGACAAGGCACGCGGCCAGCGCTTCGACGGCGACTGGCAGAACCACACGCCACCGGCCCCGCGCCAGCCCGGCATCCACGTGTTCGACGACTACCCGCTGACCGAACTGGTCCCCTTCATCGACTGGTCGCCGTTCTTCAACGCCTGGGAACTGGCCGGCCGCTTCCCGGCCATCCTGACCGACGAAATCGTCGGCACCCAGGCCAGCGAACTGTTCCGCGATGCGCAGGCGATGCTGAAGCAGATCGTCGAGGAAAAATGGCTGCGCGCCAGCGCCGTGATCGGCTTCTGGCCGGCGAACAGCGTCGGCGATGATGTGGAGGTGATCGTGGCTGATCACCGGGAATCGGGAATCGGGAATCGGGAATCGTCGGAGCCCGCATCGCCAACCCCCAACTCCTCATCACGGCTGCTCCACTTCCTGCGCCAGCAAGTCGACAAACCTGTCGAACGCCCGGACTTCTGCCTGGCCGATTTCATCGCGCCGAAGGACTCGGAAAAACAGGACTGGATCGGCGGATTCGCGGTCACCGCCGGGCACGGCATCGACGCCCACATCGCGCGCTTCGAAGCCGACCACGACGACTACAACGCGATCCTCCTCAAAGCCCTGGCCGACCGCCTCGCCGAAGGCTTCGCCGAACACCTGCACCAGCGCGTGCGGCGCGAATTCTGGGGGTATGCAGCGGACGAAACGCTGGACAACGAAGCCCTGATCGACGAGAAATATCTCGGCATCCGCCCCGCGCCCGGCTACCCGGCCTGCCCGGACCACACGGAAAAGGACACCCTGTTCTCCCTGCTGGATGTCACCGCCCGCACCGGCATCGAACTCACCGAAGGCTACGCCATGGTGCCCACCGCCGCCGTCTCCGGCTGGTACTTCTCGCACCCGCGCAGCCAGTATTTCGTCCTGGGCCGCGTCGGCCGCGACCAGGTCGTCGATTACGCCCAACGCAAAGGCTGGACCCAAGCACAAGCCGAACGCTGGCTGGCCCCCAACCTCGACTACGACCCCGACTGAACCACAAGGCCGCAAGAATTCCGCGCCTCCCGAAGCACAACAACCCGCCACCCCCAGGCCGCGGCCGCGGCTCTGGCTTGTGCTCTTCAGGCTCTTGCTCTCCGCTCCCACCGCCCGTCATCGCGCCGAGCAACGCAGCCGGCTTCGGGGAAAAGGCGCGAATGTTCGAGCGCATGGATGCGCGAGTCCGCGCCGGCCCGAAGACGGCGAGTAGCGCAGGGAACCGTTGCCGCACAGCGGCAACGGCGCGATGCCCGGGTCGCCTTTCTTTTGGTCACTTTTCTTTGGCGAAACAAAGAAAAGCGACTCGGCCGCCGCCGAGGCGGACGAAACCCGGCGACAACCCCATGTCAGGCGAGTGAAGCCGAAAGCCCCCAACCGAAAAAGAACGCCCCATCACCCAGACTGCACCGGAATCCGAATACCAAAATAAACCCCCTGCCCCGGCGCACTATCACACTCAATAGTGCCCCCCAAAACCTGACTGACCAGATTGAAAACGATATGCATCCCCAGCCCGGACCCACCCTGGCCGCGCTTGGTGGTGAAGAACGGCTCAAAGATGCGCGTGCGCGCCTCCTCGCTCATGCCGCGTCCGTTGTCGCTGTAGACGATCTGCACGCTGTCGCCGTGGCGGGCGGCCTCGATCCGCATCTCGCCGACATCGCCGGGGGCAAAAGCGTGGGTCAGCGAGTTCATCAGCAGATTGGTGATGATCTGGTAGATCGCGCCCGGCTGGGCGACGAAACCCAGGTCGGCCGGGCAGTCGACCACGACCCGATGGCTGCTGCGCTTGAGCACCGGGCGCAGCGAGGTGAGGATGTCGTCGAGGTACTGCGCCAGCAGCAGGTGGCGCGGCGCTTCGCTGCCCTGGTCGACGGCGACCTGCTTGAAGCTGCGCACCAGTTTGTCGGCGCGGCGCAGGTTGCGCAGGATCAGCTCGGCGCTCTCGCGGGCAAGGCCGACGTAACGGTCCAGGTCCGAGCGTTTCAGTGCGTCGCGCCCGATCAGGTCGAGCAACTGCCGGGTTTCGCCGTCCAGATGCGAGGCGGCGGTGACGCTGATGCCGAGCGGGGTGTTGATCTCGTGCGCGACGCCGGCCACCAGCCCGCCCAGCGCCGCCATCTTCTCCGCGTCCACCAGTTGTCGTTGCGCCAGGCGCAATTCCTTCACCGTGCCGTGCAGGGCTTCGTTGGCGCGGGTGAGTTCCGAGGTGCGTTCCTCGACGCGCATTTCCAGCGCCAGATTCAGCGCCTCCAGTTGCGCTTCG
>JBAYTD010000193.1:0-2809 GCA_041675805.1 Lysobacteraceae bacterium | reverse complement strand
TGATGTCGCCCAGCGCCGGCAGGTGCAGCAGCGGGCGGGCGTCGGAGCCGAGCAGCACCGGGGCGATGTAGAGCAGCAATTCGTCGGCCAGGCCCTGCTCGAACAGGGCACCGCCGAGGATCGGGCCGGCCTCGACCTGGACCTCGTTGATGCCGCGCGCGGCCAGCCTTTGCAGCGCGGCGGGAAGCGACAGACCAAGGCCGGCCGCCGGCAGCGCTTCGCATTCGACGGCGGCAAACCGCGCGTCGGGCGTGGCGTCGGGGGCGTGGAACAGCAGCGTCGGTGCCTGACCGTCGAGAAAGTGGGCAGCGGCCGGCGTGCGCAGGTGGCGATCCAGCGCCACCCGCAGCACCGGCGCGACCTCGGCGTCGGGCAGGCGCACGGTCAGGCGCGGATCGTCGGCCAGCACCGTGCCGCTGCCGGTCAGCAGCGCGCCGGCGCGGGCGCGCCAGCGCTGCACGTCGGCACGCGCTGCTTCGCCGGTGATCCATTTCGACTCGCCATTGGCCAGCGCGGTGCGGCCGTCCAGGCTCATCGCCAGCTTGATCCGCAGCCACGGCCGGCCGCGTTCGATGCGCGACAGGAAGCCGCGATTGAGTTCGCGCGCCGGCGTTTGCAGCAAACCCGACTCCACACTGATGCGGGCGGCGCGCAGATGCTCGAAGCCGGCCCCATCGACCTGCGCGAACGGATCGCGCAGCGCGGCGACAACGCGCGCGATGCCGGCCTGGATCAGTGCCTCCACGCATGGCGGCGTGCGGCCGTGATGGGCGCAGGGTTCCAGGGTGACGTAGGCGGTCGCGCCGCGTGCCCGCTCGCCGGCTTCGCGCAGGGCGAACACCTCGGCATGCGGGCCGCCGGCGCGCTGGTGCCAGCCTTCGCCGACGATCTCCTCGCCGTGCGCGATCACGCAGCCGACCATCGGATTGGGCCGCGTGGTCCAAGCCCCGCGCGCGGCCAGGTCGAGGGCGCGTTGCATGTGGCGATGGTCGGTGTCGCTGAAGACGTGCATGGCGTGCGACTCAGGTGGCGGCGCAGTCGCGGCGCATCAGGCCGACCTCGATGCCGCCGAAGCGCTGGCGACCGAGCGCTTGCCAGCCCAGCCGGGCGTAGAAGGCTTCATGGCGCGGCGTCCACAGATGCAGGCAGGGCAGGCCGAGGGCGCGCGCTTCCTGTGTCGCCGCCGCCACCAGCCGTGCGCCGAGGCCGCACCGGCGCGCGTCGGCATGCACGAACAGCGTTCCCAGCCAGGGCGCGTGGCGATCCGGTGCCGGCGGATCGCTGTCGAGCAGGCTGACCGAGCCGAGCGGTGTGTCGCCGGCCATCGCCACCAGCGTGGTCGGCAGGGCGCGTCGGCTGGCGTGGCCGCGCAATTCGAAGGCCGCGGCCTGCACCGCCCAGCCACGGCAGGTGTCGGCGAAGGCGTCGACATGCCAGCGCGACAGGGTCGGGATCACCCACGGGCAGTCGCCGATCCATTCGATGCGGGTCGGCTCAGGGCTTGCCGCCACGCAACGTCCCCTGCAGCAACGGCAGTTGCAGGCCGTTGAGTTCCGGCAGCTCGCGCTCCAGCCGTTCCACTTCCTCGCGAAACGCCTGCACGTCCTCGAAGCGGCGGTAGACCGAGGCAAAGCGCACGTAGGCGACCTGATCCAGCTTGCGCAACTCGTCCATCACCATTTCACCCAGCCGCATCGTCGGCACCTCGCGCTCGGCGGTCAGCCGCAGCGCGCGGATCACGTTGCGCACTGCGGTCTCGGTCTGCTCGGCGGAAACCGGCCGCTTCTGCAACGCACGATCAAAGCTGGTGCGCAGCTTGCGCTCGTCGAAGGCCTCGCGGCGACCGTCGCTCTTGACGATGCTGGGCAGCTTGATTTCGGCGGTCTCGAAGGTGGAGAAGCGCTCCCCGCACTCCGGGCACTCGCGCCGCCGCCGCACCGTCGCGCCCTCGTCGGCGAGTCGGGAATCGACCACGCGGGTGTCTTCGTGCTGGCAGAAGGGGCAGTGCATGGAGTAAGTCGGGATGCAGGAAGGAGAAAGGAGAAGGGTAAAGGCGTCGGGGCGGCAAAGCCACGGGCGTTTGCGGGCGCGCCGCAAGCGCCGGGCCAGGACGAGGACGTTCAGGCTGCGCGCAACGGATTGATCGCCTGAACCTCGTCGTAGCGTTGTCCATCGTGCAGGTCTTCGGTCCACAACTGCCTTGCACCGGCGCGTTGCGCGGCGGCCACGATCAGGCTGTCCCAGAAGGATAGCTGCCAGCGTGCCTGCACATCGAACGCCGCCGTCAGCAGAATCCGGTCGTTGTCGATGACCTTCCACGCCAGGTAATGCCCCACCCGCTGCGCTGACCGGGCCGGACTCAAGCCGCCCTTGCGAATCAGATTGACGTGCAATTCCTGCAATACCTGGACACTGACCGCCGCCTTGCCCGGCTCGGACCACAACGGCCGGATCAGTTCGCGCGCCCGTTCGTGGCGCGGATCGTCCGCCTGCGTGTTGGCGTAGTACAAAAGGTTGGTATCGACAAAAACCTCAACGCTCATGCGTCTGCTCGCGGCTCAACGGTCCATCCGGCACGGGGATGGGCTGGCGCATGGCATCCAGCGCACGGCGACGGGCAGCCTCGAAGCCATCCAGCTCCGCCACCGCGCGCGTCACCAACTCGCCCACCCAGGCCGATACCGACGTGTGACGATCCACCGCCAGATGCTTGATCCGGCGCAAGGTCTTTTCATCCAGACGCAGCGTGATGTTGTGGGACATGATGCAATTCCCGAGGACGATGTTGCACATTGTAAGTGCAGCACGT
>JBAYTD010000192.1:0-2938 GCA_041675805.1 Lysobacteraceae bacterium | reverse complement strand
CGACAGCCTGGTCGACCTGGTCGGCGATGGAACGGGCTTGCTTGGATGCGCTCATGGTGTATCTCCTTGGGGTGGGTGCACGGGGGTGGAAGGCGACGCGGCGGCCAGCAGGTCGCTGACCTGGCCATCGCCGCCGTGGGCGAAATAGTCGAGTTCGATGATGCGCAGGCTGTCGCGCGCCATGCGGGCGTCGACCTGCAACAGCGCCAGCCGGCCCTCGCCGTCGCGAGCCAGTGCCCACAGCGACAGGCGTGCTGCATCCGCCAGCAGTTCGATGGACTCGACATGGTTCACTTCGACCTGCGCCACGGCGGCACCGCGCTCGCGCAGGGAGATGGCGATGGCCTCGCCCAGATGACGCCAGGCCTGCTCGCGCAGCTTGTCCTCGCAGGCCGGCGACGGCTCTGCCGCCGAGGCGGACTGGCCGCCGACCGGGCCGGCCAGCAGGCAGCCGAACAGCGCCAGCGGCAACAGGCTCATGGCTGGCTGCGCCGCGACGGCAGCCACCAGGAATGGCTGTCCGGCTGCACGGTCCGTTCGGCGGGAAAGCGGCCGGGACAGGCCAGCGGCGCGGTCGCCGGCGGTAGCGAGGACGGCTTGCCAGTACCGAACGGCGGCTCGGAACGGGTCCGTGGGGCAAGGTCGCACAGGCACAGGGTGGTCATCGGATCGGCTCCGGGAGGGCAGTTGACGGGTCTACACGCAAGCCGCATGCCAGCACTTCGGATACTGTAAAAACAATGTTTTACGATTCAATGAGGCAGGGTTCAGCCGCGATGGTCTTGCATAGAGCACGATTTCCGGGGCGGTCGACTGCGTTGTGCATGGCCGCCTGACCGGATCATTCGCCACCCTGCCTTGCGAGAGACCATGAGCCAGACGGACGCCCCTGCAGCGCGCATCCTCGCCATCGACGACGATGCCGCCATCCTCGACACCTATCGCGCCATCCTCGCCCCGCAGGGCTTCAGCCTGACCCCCGCCGCGACGCTGGAGGAAGGTCTGCGGCTGGCGGCGACGCGGCCGTTCGACGTCTGCCTGCTGGATCGCCAGATCGGCTACGAGCTGGGCACCGAGGCCCTGCCCGAACTCCTGGCCCGCGCGCCGCGCCTGCGCATCATCATGGCCACCGCGCACCGCGATACCGACGCCGCGCTGGAAGCGCTGCGGCTGGGCGTCCACGACTATCTGGTCAAGCCGTTTTCCGCCGAACAACTGCGCATCGCCGTGGCCCGGCAGATCGAGACCCGTCGCCTGGCGACGCGGGTCGCGGTGCTCGAACACGAGATGCCGGCCGACCGCTTGGCCGATCCGTCCAGCGAAGCGCCGGCCATGCAGGCGGCACTGGCGATGGCGCGGCAGGTCGCGCGCACCCCGGCCAACGTGCTGATCCTCGGCGACAGCGGCACCGGCAAGAACGTGGTGGCGCGCGCCATCCATCGCTGGAGTTCGCGCGCGCAGGGCAATTTCGTCACCGTCAACTGCCCGTCCCTGAGTGCCGAACTGCTGGAGAACGAGCTGTTCGGCCATCGCAAGGGTGCCTATACCGGTGCCCAGGACAGCAGCGAGGGACGGGTCGCCCAGGCCGATGGCGGCAGCCTGTTCCTCGACGAGGTCGGCGACTTCCCGCTGGCGCTGCAACCCAAGTTGCTGCGCTTCATCCAGGACAAGGAGTACGAGCGCGTCGGCGAGGCGGTGACGCGGCAGGCCGACGTGCGTCTGGTCGCCGCCACCAATCGCGATCTCGCGCAGATGGTCGAGCAGGGCGGGTTCCGCCAGGACCTGTACTACCGCCTCAACGTGGTCGCCATCGTGCTGCCGGCGCTGCGCGAGCGCGGCGAGGACATCGTGCCGCTGGCGCGTCGTTTCCTCGACCGCTACGCCGCCGAATACGGTTGCCCGGCGCGCGGTTTCTCGCCGCAGGCCGAACAACTGCTGCGGGAATACCACTGGCCGGGCAACGTGCGCGAGCTGCAGAACGCCATCGAGCGCGCGGTGATCCTGTGCCCGGACGAACTGATCGACGCTGCCCGACTAGGCCTCGGCGGCCAACTCGACCCCGGCGTGCCGGTGGTGCCGTTGGGCGCGGAGGTCAGCCTCGACGTGCTGGAACGCCAGCACATCGAAGCGGTGCTGGCGCGGGCACCGACGCTGGACGCCGCCGCCCGCACGCTCGGCATCGACGCCTCCACCCTGTATCGCAAGCGCAAGGCCTTCGGCCTGAACTGAGCGCCGGCAGGGCGAAATGCCATGTCGCTTCGCGCGACGGCGTGCAACCTGCACGTCGTCGTCGCCTTGCGTGCGCGCAAGCCATTGACGTGTCTGTCCGCCGCCGCGCGGCATGCTTCTTGCTGCCGGCAAGGCAATGGGCGCGCACCGGACTGCGGTGGGCGTCGGCGCGGCAGGACAACAGGATGTCGAAACCAAGGAGAAGCGCAGACCCGTCCGCGACATGGCAGGGCGTCCCGGAATGGGGCCTGTCGTTCGCGGTGGTGCTGGCCATCGTCGGACTGGCGGTGCTGTTCCCTCCCGGCGAGTGGTATGCGAGCCTCAACAAGCCGACCTGGCAGCCGCCGGGCTGGGTCTTCGCGCCGCTGTGGAGCATCCTGTTCGGACTGCAGGCGGCCAGTTTCGGGCTGATCCTGTCCGCAGAGCCCGGCCCGGACCGCAGCCGCGCGCTGCGTCGCTACGCACTGATGTGGCTGTGCAGCGCGCTGTGGGCACCGCTGTTCTTCGGCCTGCAGATGCCGCTGCTGGCCTTCGTCGATTTCTGCGCCTTGTGGCTGGCCCTGCTGTATTCGCTGGCCGCCGCCGCGCGCATCCGCCAGCTGGCCGCCTGGCTGCTGGTGCCGCCGCTGTTGTGGGTATCCTTTGCCCTGGTGCTCAACGGCGTGATCGTGGCGCTCAACGGCGGATGATGACCTTGGGCGAGGCCATG
>JBAYTD010000191.1:0-2965 GCA_041675805.1 Lysobacteraceae bacterium | reverse complement strand
CAGCGTGGTGCCGAGGGTGACCATCGTCAGGCTGGCGTACTTGGCACCCAGGGCCACGGTGGCCAGTTGCGTCTTGTCGCCCATTTCGGCGAGGAAGAACAGCGCCAGCGTGGTCAGGAAGGCACCGTGATGGGTGGTGCGGCGGCTGGCGTCCTCGTCCAGTTTGTCCGGGATCAGCGCCCACAGCGCGAAGGCGAGGAAGGCCAGGCCCAGCGCCCAGCGCAGCAGGTCGGGATGGGCGAAGCTGGCGGCAAGGCCGCCCAGCGCCGCCGCCAGCGCGTGGTTGGCCAGGGTGGCGACGAGGATGCCGGCGATGATCGCCGGCGCGTGGCCGCGAAAGCGCGCGGCGAGCACGAAGGACAGAAGCTGCGTCTTGTCGCCCATCTCGGCGACGGCGACCATGGCGAACGAAGCGATGAAGGCATCCATTGAAGGGGTTCCCGGCCGGCGCGTGTACCGATGACCCCACGATCCAGCGCCGACCAGGTCTGGACGTGGAGTCAAAGGTCTTGCCAGGCGGTTGCCGCCGACGCCATGGCGATGTGCGCCAAGTGTGTTGACGTCGGCTCCTTCCGTGGCGGAAGGCGGCTACTCCCCGATGACGGCGCGCACTGTATCGCCCGCCATCGATACCGGCAAGTGCGCCTCGGACGCCGGGCGACCGTGCTCAGTCGTGCTGGCGCGCGACCAGATCGACCAGCGCCGACATGCCGCCGTGGCCGCGTCCCTCGTGGATGACCGAATCGTGTTCTTGCAGATGCAGGATTTCCATGCCGGCGAAGGCCTCGCTCAGCATGGCGGCGGTGTATAGCTGCTCGACCTGCTTCGGCCCGCCGGTGCCGTAGTCGAGCTGTTCCGGGCGATAGCCCTGCAGAATCAGCAGACCGCCGGGTTTGAGGCTGTCGCGCATCGCGGCGAACAGGCGCTGGCGCAGGTCCGGGCCGGCGAACTGGATGAAGATCGCGGCCACCAGATCGAAGCGCTGCTGGCCGAAATCCCAGTGCGCCAGATCGGCCAGTTCGGTGTCCAGCGTCACGCCGCGTGCGGCGGCCAGCGCGCGGGCCTTGGCCTGCGCGGCCGACGAGCCGTCCACCGACAGCACGTCGAGACCCTGCTGCGCCAGCCAGACGCCGTTGCGGCCTTCGCCATCGGCCAGCGCCAGCGCGCGCATGCCCGGTTTCAGACGATGCGACTGGGCGGAGAGGAAGGCGTTGGGCTCGGTGCCGTAGACGTAGTCGGGCGTGGCGAAGCGCGCCTCCCACATGGCGATGCCGGGGTCGCTACTCATGTCGATGGCTCCTCTGCGCGGCCCGGGCCGCAATAGATGCCGTGCAGGGTCTGGATGACCTCGAAGGCCGGGCCGGGGTTGAGTGAATAGAAGATCGTCTGCGCATCGCGCCGGGTCTGCACCAGCGCTTCCTCGCGCAGCACGGCCAGGTGCTGGGACAGCGCCGACTGGCTCAGGTCGAGCAGCGCGTTGAGTTCGCCGACCGAGTGTTCACCCTCGGCCAGGAGGCACAGGATCATCAGGCGCTTTTCGTTGGCCAGCGCCTTCAGCAGTTGTGCGGCGGCACCGGCGTGCTGGCGCATCGCGGCCGGATCGATCTGGAAGGTATCGGACAGGGCCATGCTGCTCATCCGCTGGTGACGGGCAGGCCCGCGTCCTTCCAGGCGGTGAAGCCGCCCTCCAGCGACACCAGTTGGCCGAAGCCCATGCGCTGCAGGCTGTCGGTGGCCAGCGCCGAGCGCCCGCCGGTCAGGCAGTACAGCGCGATGCGGCGCTCACGGTCGGCCAGTGCCGGGCTGGTTTCACAGGCCAGCGCCGGGTGCGCGTCGATCTTGAACTCCAGCACGCCGCGCGGAAGGTTGATCGCGCCGGGCAGATGACCTTCGGCGAATTCGCCCGGTTCGCGCACGTCGATGACGATCAGCTCGTCTTGCGCGGCGTGGAGTTGTTGTGGGCCGATGCGCCGGATGCGGCTGTGGGCATCGGCGACGAGGTCGTTGGCAGTGGTAGTCATATCGATTCCTTCTTGATTAGTTGACACTAATATAAGACGGGACTAATATTACCGCAACTCGTGCTCCGCCGTGTCATCGCGGCCGGCGCGGGACGGTTGCATCCATCCATTCCAGGAGACCTGCCATGAACCTCGACCGCGCCATCCTCGCCTTTGCCGGTGTGATGATCCTTGCCAGCGTGGTGCTGGCGCACTTCGTTTCGCCCTGGTGGTTGCTGCTGACGCTGTTCGTCGGTGCCAACCTGTTGCAGGCCAGCTTCACCGGCTTCTGCCCGGCGGCGATGGTGTTCTCGAAGCTGGGTGTGAAGTCAGGCTGCGCGTTCAAGTAAGCGGCCAGCACGATGCGTCCGATCCGTTTCCTGCCGCTGCTGGCGATGCTGTGGCTGGCGGCCTGTTCATCGGCTGCGCCCGAGCAGGCGCGCTCGATACCGGCGGTGTCGCTGGCCACGATCACGTTGGCACCACAGACCCTGCCGCTGACGCGCAGTTGGGATGGCCGGATCGAGGCCATCGACCGCGCCACGCTGGCGGCGCAGACCGGCGGCCGTGTCGCGGAACTGCCGTTTGATGTCGGCGATGTGGTGGAAGAGGGCACCGTGGTGGTGCGCTTCACCGCGGTCGAACAGCAGTCCGGCCAGCGTCAGGCGCAGGCCGCGCTGGCAGCGGCGCGCGCCGGTGCCAATGATGCGGCGGCCCACTTCCGCCGGATCGAGGATGTGCATGCGCGCGGGCTGGTGGCACGTGCCGATCACGACCGCGCCAAAGCCGCGCACGAGGCCGCACAGGCCCAGCTCGCCGCCGCGCGCGCGAGCCTGAAGGCTGCCGACGAACAGGTCGGCTATACCGCGATCCGCGCGCCGTATCGCGGTGTGGTCACCGCGCGCCATGTCGAAGCCGGCGAAACCGTTTCGCCCGGCCAGGCGCTGATCTCCGGCTTGTCGCTG
>JBAYTD010000190.1:0-3030 GCA_041675805.1 Lysobacteraceae bacterium | reverse complement strand
TGGCCTGGGAGTACCTGCGCCGCCATCCCGATTACCGGCAGGATTGGCAGGATTTCCATACCCAGCCCGATGCGGGGAATCACGCCGCCAATCACTGGGGCTTGCGCCTTTTGGAAGATCCGGCCTTGGATGCGCGTGACGCGCATCCGGTCTGGTTTCCCGATCATGATGGCATCCAGCTATACCCGGATGCCGACCCCTTGCCCGATGCCGCTCTCTTTGGACTCTGGGGCATCCCCGGCACCAAGCAACTCGTTCACGATGGCAAGCGCCTGGTGCTCTGGCTGCGTTGGCCGGGCTGCCGCCTGCAACTGGCCATCGCGCCCGGTCTGGACGACGGCATGGCCTACGTCTATGCCATCCGCGCCAGCCCTACGTTACGTACCCACTATCCACCGGCCGTGCCGGATGACGCCGTGCCCATCGCGGTCGTTCGTCCGCGCCCGACCTTGTCCGCCTTGCTCGAACTGCACACCTTGCAGGCGCTCGATGCGACCCTGGCGGGCGCATCCTTGCGCGACGTGGCCCAAGGACTGTTTCTCGAGCAGGTCACCGAGGGCGACTGGCACGCCGACGGCGCGTTGCGCGCCCGCGTGCGTCGCCTGGTTCGCCGGGGGGAGGCGTTGATGCGCGGCGGCTACCGCCGCCTGGCACATCTTCCCCCGCTTGAACAGGGACGTTCTGCACCCCATGCAAAACGTCCCTGAGCAGCTTGCCCGGCTTTGTTGAGACTGTCTCCATCCGGCAGCGCTGGTGCTGCCGACGATACCGAACGATGGAGGCTCATGTCATGCGACCCGCTCCCTTACGGCCTGCCGCCGTACCCTCGACGACAACCCCGCCCGCGCAGCCCCAGCGCTACCTGACCAACGACGAAGCCGCTCAATACTTGCGCCTGTCGCCACGCACGCTGGAAAAGCAGCGCGTGATTGGCGGTGGGCCGACGTTTCGCAAGTTCGGCCGGCGCGTCATGTACGCGGTGGCCGATCTGGATTCCTGGGCCGATGCACGCAGCTACGAGGCCACCTCCGACCCCGAGTATGCGCAGCGTCATGCGGGTGACTGCCGTGACGGCCGCTGATCGACGGCGCACGGCAGGCCGTCGCCATGTCTCGCCTTTTGCTGTCGTCGCGGCAACCGCTCGCGCACCAGCAGAGGCCGCAGGAACAGCTCGACCTGTTCCGTGCGCTGCCGGGCGACATGGCGCCGCGCGATGCCCAGGATTTGATGGCCTATCCGTTCTTCTCGCTGGCGAAGTCGCGGCGCGTCGCGCCCATCGACTTTGTGAGCGGCCCCGTCACCATACGCGTGGAGGGCACGCACGAACACGGCATTGCCACCATCTGGGATGCGGACATCCTCATCTGGGCCGCCAGTCAGATCGTGCAGGCCCGCGATGCGGGTATTCCGCCTTCGCGCCGTATGCAGGCCACGCCCTACGAAATCCTGCGCTTTATCGGTCGCGGCACCGGCTCGCGCGACTACCAGCGCCTGAAAGCCGCGCTCGACCGGCTGCAATCCACAACGGTGGCTACCTCCATCCGCGAAACCACCGGGCGGCGTTTGCACCGCTTCTCATGGATCAACGAATGGAAGGAGCTGGCCGATGCCGGCGGCAAGCCGCTGGGCATCGAACTGATTTTGCCGGACTGGTTCTATGCGGGCGTGCTGGACGCCGCCCTCGTGCTGACCATCGACCCGGCGTACTTTCGCCTGACCGGTGGCATCGAGCGCTGGCTGTACCGCCTGGTGCGCAAGCACGGTGGCAAGCAGGAAACTGGCTGGCAATTCGATTTTCGCTACCTGCATCAGAAGTCCGGCAGTACCGCCAAACCCTACGACTTCGCCTGCGATCTGCGCGCCCTGGTCGCCAGGCAATCGCTGCCCGGCTACGTCCTGGGTATCGAGCTGGTGGCGCACGAAGGGCGCGAACTGCTGACCTTCCGACCGGTGCCGTTCACGGCACGGGGATAAGTCTGTGGAAAAGCTGTGGGTATCCTGTGAATAGTGTCGTGCTATCAGGCGTGCGAGGTATCGTGCTATCAGGCGTGGGACTATCGTGCTATCAGGCGTGCAGAACGGCCGCAAACCCGCGCCGCCATTGGGTTTGCGCAGCCCTTAACTTATCTAACTTAACTATTCTAACTATTAATAGAGGGGCGTCGTCTCATAGGGCAGCGATCCAGCAGCCCGAAATCACCGCTTATTCCCACCACCAAAAAAACGGTTTTGCAAGGCAAACCAAGCAGCGGTTTTTAGTTTGGAGGGCCGTGTCATGATCGTCGCCTTGCTCAATCAAAAAGGCGGGGTGGGCAAGACCACGCTTGCCACGCACATTGCCGGTGAACTGGCTTTACGCGGTCAGCAGATCATTCTGTTGGATGCCGACCCGCAAGGCTCGTCCCTGGACTGGACGCAGCGCCGAAGTCAGCAAGGGCTGCCCAGGTTGTTCAGCACCGTGGGCTTGGCCCGCGAAACCTTGCATCAGGAAGCGCCGGAACTGGCCAGGCGCGCCGATCACGTCATCATCGACGGGCCGCCCAGGATCGCCGCCTTGGCGCGCTCCGCGCTGCTGGCAGCCGAAGTTGTGCTGATTCCGGTGCAGCCCAGCCCCTATGACGTGTGGGCCAGCACCGAAATGGTGGCGCTTATCCGTGAGGCGCAGGTATTCCGGCCTGCACTGCGTGCGGCCTTTGTCATCAACCGGCGGGTGAGCACCACCGTCATCGGGCGTGAAGCCCGGCAGTCGCTGGCCGAGCAATCGCTCCCGGCGCTACGCGCCGAGGTTCGGCAACGGATCGTCTTTGCCGATAGTGTGGCCGCCGGTCGCCTTGCCCGGGAGTCGGCACCCGAGAGCGCTGCCGCACGGGAAATCACCGCCCTGGTAGATGAGCTGCTGGGGTGGCCGACATGACCGCCAAGCCGCTACACAGTAAACGCACGGCCAAGCGCGTCGGCATCGGGGCGCGTCCGCCGGCGAATCCCCAGGCCGAAGCATGGATACGCCAGAGCGATGCTGGGGCGCTCAAC
>JBAYTD010000189.1:0-3052 GCA_041675805.1 Lysobacteraceae bacterium | reverse complement strand
GCTCTTTTTGGGGATACTGGTCGCCTTCTGTCTATGGCAGTTCGTTAGACGGCATCCCGTCTGGCAGGCGCTGGGTGTATGCCTTGCGACGGCGGGCATCATTCTTGGACGGCACGGGTTTGCGACCTCCCCGCGCAACGTCGGGTTGCTGGCTTGGGTCGGCGGCATTTCCTATTCCTTGTACTTGGTGCATTGGCCGCTGTTCGCCTTCCTGCACAACACGTGGGTTGGCCCCGAAGACCCACCGTTGTCTTGGCGGCTGCTGCTGGTTGCACTGTCCTTTGCGCTGGCCTGGCTGCTGCATCGGTTTGTGGAAGAACGGTTCCGCCATTCCACGGCACCGGCAGGCAAGACGGTTTTACGTTTGGCGTTCGCATCGGTGTCCTTGGCCGTCCTTGCCACTTTGCTGCCCCAGATGATCGACAGCCCTCGCGACTTGGCATACGAGCTTCGCGTCAACCCGGGTTTCGACAAGAAATGCGAGTACAGGAACGAGCATTTCAACCCGCCTGCGGAATGCACCAACTCTGATGAGCCCTCGGTGCTGGTTTGGGGCGATTCCTTTGCCATGCACCTTGTGCCGGGGCTTGCCGCCGATGGCGCAACACTGGTGCAGGCCACGCGATCAAGTTGTGTGCCGATCCGCGACATGACTGTCTTCGACGTCCATCGTGGACGTGATCAAGCATGGAGCAAGCGGTGCATGGCGCTGAACGATTCGGTGCTGAAGCATATTGCCGCCTCTCCGTCCATACGTTATGTCGTGCTATCCAGTCCTTTCGGGAGTTTGGTCGGCCCCTCTGACAAGCAAATCCTGGTTCAGCGAGACGATGCCCTAGCCCCCGAACAACGATCCGTCAATACGGTGCTGTCCGGACTCCTCGCTACCGCTGAGGAATTGCGGCGAGCCGGCAAGAAAGTGATCGTCGTCACACCGCCTCCTGCAACGGGCGCAGACTTCGGCCGCTGTTTCGACCGTAGGGAGCAAGGGCAATGGGTATTGGGCGTTTCCGACCAATGTGACTTCCCGCAAGCTGCTGCCGACGAAAATCAGAGCAATGTTCTTGAACTGATGCACCGCCTGGAAGAAAACGGCGTCCCCGTCATCGACCTGCGACCGGCCCTGTGCCACGACGGGGTGTGCCAGAGCATCATTGATGGCGTCCCCATCTACCGCGATGACGGGCATCTGTCGGTCAGCGGCTCCGAGCTGCTCGCCAAGCGCATGGGCTGGCTGGAACGAGTGAAAGCCGAGGCAAGATGACGGGCCTTGCGCCGTAGAATGGGGCGATGACTCATCCATCTCTGCTCGCCCTGCTGATCGCCTACCTGCTCGGCTCGCTGTCCGGCAGTTTGATTCTGGGCCGGCTGCGCGGTGTCGACATCCGCACGCGGGGCAGTGGCAATGCGGGGGGGACCAATGCCTTTCGCACGCTGGGCTGGCGCTTTGCGCTGGGCGTGGTGGTGATCGACCTCGGCAAGGGTGCGCTGGCGGCGTGGATCGGTTGGCGGCTGGGTGGTTATGGCGCGTTGTCGCCGCAGGCGCTGGCGCTGGCCTGCACCCTGCTCGCTGCCATCGGCCATACCTGGCCGGTCTTTTTCGGTTTTCGCGGCGGCAAGGGCGCGGGGACATTGGTCGGCGGGCTGCTGCTGGCCTGGCCGCTGGCGGCGCTGCCGCTGGTCCTGGTCTGGCTGCTGCTGCTGACCACCACCGGCTATGTCGGCCTCGCCACCATCTGCGCGGCGCTGGCGCTGATCCCGGCAGATTGGCTGCTGCCGGGCGGCAGCGGCGCGCGCAGCATGTTCGCCTGGCTGGCGGCGGGTTTCATCGTGTTCACCCATCGCGGCAACCTGCAACGCCTGTTCGCCGGCAGCGAGCACCGCTTCGAGCGCGCGCGGCTGCTGGCGCGGTTGTTCACCGGCAAGTCATGACGGCGTTCGATTCCGCCGCGCTGCGCGCTGCGCTGGACCCGGCCATCGCCGCTGTGCTGGACGTGGAAGCGGTCGAGCGCATCGATTCGACCAACAGCGAGCTGCTGCGCCGCGCCACGGAACTGCCGGATCGCCTGGCGCTGGTCGCGCGCATTCAGGACGCCGGGCGCGGTCGCCGTGGCCGCGCCTGGGCGCAGGGCGAGGACAACCTGGCGCTGTCGCTGTTCGCCCGCCTGCCGTTACCGCCGTCCGCGCTGGGCGGCCTGAGCCTGACGCTGGGCGTCGCCTGCGCGCAGGCGCTGCGCGCGCAGGGCGCGGGGGAAGTCGGCGTGAAATGGCCGAACGATCTGCTCGCCCGCGACCGCAAGCTCGGCGGCCTGCTGGTGGAACTGGCGCGCCCGACGCCGCATGGCTGCGAGGCGGTGATCGGCCTCGGTCTCAATCTGCGCCTGCCGGCCGACGCCGATGCCGACTGGATTGCGCTGGCGGATTTGGCGGTGCCGGGCGACCGGCTGTTCTGGGCGGCGCGCATGATCGAAGCGCTGTGCCGTGCGGTCGACCGCTTCGTCGCCGACGGCTTCGCCGCTTTCGTCGCATCGTGGCGGGCGCTGGACGCGCTCGACGGCCGGTCGGTACGGGTGATCGAAGCCGGCGGCGAATGGATCGGCACGGCCTGCGGCGTCGATGCCGATGGCGCATTGCGCGTGCGCGCGGCGGATGGCGAGCGCCGCCTGCACAGCGCCGATGTCAGCCTGCGGCCGGCCTGAGGCACCCGGCATGGACGACGCCCTGCTGCTCGATCTCGGCAACACACGGCTGAAGTGGGCACTGTGGCGCGGCGGCGCGCTCGGCGCGGTTGCGGCGACAACGCTGGACGCGCTGCCCGCCCTGCCGCACGCCGATCACGCCCTCATTGCTGCGAGCAATGCCGATCCCGCCGTGCAAGCGCGACTTGATGACGCACTGGCCAAAGCCGGCATCACGCGCATCGAACGCATCGGTCCGCCGCACGACGATGCCCTGCTGCGCCTGGCCTATGCCGAGCCGGCGACGCTCGGCGTCGACCGCTGGCTGGCGATGCGCGCGGCGCGGCGGCGCGTCGATGGCGCTTTCCTGCTCG
>JBAYTD010000188.1:0-3075 GCA_041675805.1 Lysobacteraceae bacterium | reverse complement strand
TTCATCTCCGCCCTGGCGAGCACGGAAATCGATTGCCTCGGTCTGTTCCTGATGGCACCGCCGGTCGGCCTGCCGGGTTATCCGCGCGCGCTGGACGCCGCCTCGGTGCCGACCTGGCTGATCCACGGCTGGGATGACGAGCTGATTCCCGCCGCCGACGTGGTGCAGTGGGCGCAGCCGCGCAAGGATCGGCTGATCCTGGTCGACGACAGCCATCGGCTGAGCGCTCATGTCGATTATTGCGCCCAGGCATTCGGCCGCTTCCTCGCCAGCCTGTCGCCATGAAGGCCTTCGCGCCCTGCGCCAAGGGTCTGGAATACCTGCTGGTCGACGAGTTGAAGGCGCTGGGCGCGGACGACGCCCGCGAGGCACTGGCCGGCGTGTACTTCGACGGCGACACGGAAGTCATCTATCGCGCCGTGCTGTGGTCGCGGCTGGCCAGTCGCATCCTGTTGCCGCTGGCGCAGTTCGACGCCGCCGATGGCGAGGCGCTGTATCAAGGCGTGTCGGCCATCGACTGGGACGCCCATCTCGCCGCCCACGGCAGCCTTGCCGTCGATGCCAGCCTGGTGCAGAGCCGGCTCAACCACGACCGCTTCGTCGCCCAGCGGGTCAAGGATGCCGTGGTCGACCAGTTGCGCCAGCGCCACGGCGAGCGCCCCGATGTCGATACGCAGACGCCGGATGTGCGCCTCAATGTGTTCATCCGTCGCGACCGCGCCACGCTGTCCATCGACCTCTCCGGCGGCGGTCTGCATCGGCGCGGCTGGCGCGTCGCCCAAGGGCCGGCACCGCTGAAGGAAACCCTGGCCTGCGCGGTGCTGCTGCGCGGCGGCTGGCCGGCGCTGGCGGCGCAGGGCGCGGCCCTGGTCGACCCGATGTGCGGCTCCGGCACGCTGCTGATCGAAGGCGCGCGGATGGCCGCCGACGTCGCCCCCGGCCTGAATCGTCGTCACGACGGCCTGCGCGGCTGGAAGGCTGTCGATGCCGAGTTGTGGCAACGGCTGCGCGAGGAGGCGAGGGCGCGCGCCGAGGCCGGCCTGGCCGCGCTGCGCAATCCGCTGCTGGGCGGCGATCTGGATCCGCAGGCGGTCGAGCAGGCGCGACGCAACATCGCCGAGGCCGGATTGTTGGAGCGGATCGAACTGCGCCAGGGCGATGTCGCCGACTTCCGCCCGCCGGCCGCTGCCAACAGTGGCCTCGTCGCCTGCAATCCACCCTACGACGAGCGCTTGGCCGCCGATCCGGCCCTGTATCGTCGCCTGGGCCAAACCTTGCGTGGCCATTTTTCCGACTGGCGCGTCGCCGTGCTCAGCGCCGACGACGAACTCGGCCGTGCCATCGGTCTGCGCGTCGACAAACGCTACGTGGTGTTCAACGGCGCGCTGCGCTGCACCGTGCTGACCGGCCAGCCGGGCGCGGAACGCCGGCCGGCCCGAGACACGCCGCCGCCGTTGTCCGACGGCGCGCTGATGGTCGCCAACCGGCTGCGCAAGAACCTGCGCACGCTGAAGGCCTGGCGTCAGCGCGAGGACGTCACCTGCTTTCGCGCCTACGACGCCGACCTGCCCGAATACGCCGCCGCCATCGACGTTTACGCCGAGGCCGACGACCCGGCCCGACTGTGGCTGCACGTGCAGGAATACCAGGCCCCGGCCAGCATTCCCGAAGCCGATGCGCGGCGTCGGCTGGACGAGCTGCTGCGCGCCGCCGCCCATGTGTTCGAGCTGCCGCGCGAGCGCATCGCGCTGAAAACCCGCGCCCGTGGGAAGGGCGGCAGCAAGTACGGCGTGTTCGCCCGCCGCGAGGAAGCGCTGATCGTGCGCGAGGCCGGGCAGCGTTTCGAGGTCAACCTGTTTGATCGCCTCGATACCGGCCTGTTCCTCGACCACCGTCCCTCGCGCGCACGCCTGCGCGAGCTGGCCGCCGAGCGGCGCGTGCTGAACCTGTTCTGCTACACCGGCGCGGCCAGCGTGCAGGCCGCAGCAGGCGGCGCGCGCAGCAGTACCAGCGTCGACCTTTCCGCCACCTATCTGGCCTGGGCCGGCCGCAACCTGGCGCTGAACGGCCACGGCGGCAACGCCCATCGTCTGGTGCAGGCCGACGTAATGGCCTGGCTGAAGGCCGAGCGCGAGCGTTACGACCTGATCTTCTGCGACCCGCCGACCTTCTCCAACTCCGCGCGCGGCGGCGATTTCGACGTGCAGCGCGACCACGGCGAGCTGCTGCGCGACTGTCTGGCGCGGCTGGCCCCCGGCGGCCTGATCCTGTTCTCCACCAACGCCCGCCGCTTCCGCCTCGACGAAAGCCTCGCCGATGACACCACCGTGGTGGAAACCAGCGCCCGCCGGCTGCCCCCGGATTTCGCCCGCAACCCGAAAATCCATCGTTGCTGGGAACTGGGCTAGGCCGGTTCGTCCTGCCTTCCAAGCGGCGCTTCCAGGCTCTCGCAGATCGGCCACGACAATCTTCGTATTGACGGGGCTTTCCCGTTGCGCCAGTCTTTCCAGGCCGCTTTCGGGCGCTTTGCAAGCCTGGCCGGAGCGCGGTTTCACCTCATCCGCCCATGAGATAACCGCCTCAACACATTGATTTCGGAGAAGACTCATGAAAAAGACGATGCGCTCTTTGCTGTCCGCAAGCCTCGTCATGGTCGGTGGCGTTTGCATCAACGCGCAGGCCGCGCTGCCGGCCGGACTGTCCGGCGGTTGGTTCAATCCGCAGGCGTCCGGGCATGGCCTCAGCGTGCAGATCCTCGATCCCGAGCGCGCGCTGGTGTTCTGGTACGTCTACGACCACGAGGGCAAGCCGATGCCGTTGCCGTACACCGTACGACTACCGTATCTGTACTCCATGACTACACCTCCTCGGTTGCAGTCATTGTCATAGCTAAAGCTGACCGGCCTAAAGCCGGTGGTTTAAACCTTATGATGGAAATTAATAACCCCAACGGAGCGGTTTGAAAAACCACCTTCCAGCTCCCTGACGGCCAATCATCAACGCCGATCAGCCGCTTGATACCTGTCTGCGCATCATCTCAAGGGGCGTGGCTTGTCCCGGACCACTGCGACCACC
>JBAYTD010000187.1:0-3091 GCA_041675805.1 Lysobacteraceae bacterium | reverse complement strand
CGATCGCCTCGGCCTGCCGCGCTTGTCGTAAACCTCAATCCCTCGAACCGCCCGGTGCGGACCCGCATGCCGGGTGGTGTGGGAGGGGAACGGCGGTCATCTACCGCCGTCCCCTATCCCGATAGTGCGGGGTTACTGTGAAGTCCAGCCGCCGTCGATGGGCAGGGCCGCGCCGGTGAGGTTGTGCGACTCCTTGCGGCACAGCCACAGCGCAGTCGCGGCGATTTCCTCCGGCAGCGAGGTGCGCTGGCTGGGCTGCTTTTCGCGCAGCATCTCGCGGATGCCCTGGTCGCGGTCGCCGCCGACGCTGGCGGCGCGGGCCATGATCTGCGGCTCGATCAGCGGCGTTTCCACCCAGCCGGGGCACAGGCAGTTGACGGTGACGCCGCCGGTGGCGCGCGTGCCGGCGGCGGCGTGTTCCAGCGCGGCGACCCGCGACAGGCCGATCAGACCGAACTTGCTGGCCACGTAGGGTGCCTTCTGCACCGAGGCGACCAGGCCGTGCACCGAGGCGATGTTGAGCACCCGGCCATAGCCGCGCTCGGCCATGCCGGGCAGGGCCAGGCGCATGGTGTGGAAGGCGGCGCTGAGGTTGATGGCGATCAGCGCGTCCCAGCGCTCGGCCGGCATTTCCGCCAGGCTGGCGGTGTATTGCACGCCGGCGGAATTGACCACGATGTCTATGGGCGCGATGGCCTGGCTGTCGCTGACCCAGGCGGTGATGGCGGCCGGATCGCGCAGATCGGCCGGGCTGTAGTGCACGCCGCCGGCACCACGTGAGGCGATGCTGGCGCTGGCGGCGGCGATCTGGGCGTCGCTGCCGAGTCCGTTGTAGGACACCCGCGCGCCGGCCCCGGCCAGCGCCTGGGCAATGGCCAGGCCGATGCCGGAACTGGCGCCGGTGACAAGGGCGTGTCGATCAGTCAGGAAACGCTCGCTCATGATTCGGGTCCGAAGGGCAGGGGGCCGCCACGGTAGCAGCGATGGACGAGGCCGGCGACGTACCAAGGTACGATGAGCGCCTTCCCCCGCCTGTAGTAGTCTCCCGGCATGACTATTCAAGCCCCCGCTTCCTCGCGCCGCCTCGCTGCGGCCACGCTCGGCTCCCTGCTGCTGACGGCCTGCGCCGGATCGGATGTCCGCGACGCCGCGCCGGCACCTGCGCCGACCTTGGCCGAGCCGACCGTGCGCGTCACCGAACATCGCGATGGCGACGACCTGCTCAGCGCCGACCTCGGCCTCGACGGTTTGCGCGCGGCGATCCCGCCGGCACTCGACGACGCCGTTGCGCCCAGCGCGCAGGCGCTGCGCCGCCGCGCCATCTGGAACAACTGGCGCGGCATCGCCGACCTGTCGCCAGCCGGCGGCTATGGCGAGGCCTACGGCGGCGCCCCGGATGTTCCCGGCCGCGAGTTCCACGCCCTGCTGCGCTTGCCCGATGCGCGCGCGCCGCATCGGGTAATGCTGCAACTGCCCGACGCCTTCGATGCCGACAAACCCTGCCTCGTCGTGACCGCCGCCAGCGGCTCGCGCGGCATCTACGGCGCCATCGCGCTGGCCAGCGCCTGGGGCCTGCCGCGCGGCTGCGCCGTGGTGCACACCGACAAGGGTGCGGGCAGTGATCTTTACGATGGCTACAGTGGCAGCGGTTTCGCCCTCGATGGCCGCGCTACCCGCGACATCGACGCGATGGCTTTCCACGAGCCCTCGGTGGAGCCTGTCGCCACGCCGTGGCTGGCCTACAAGCACGCCCATTCGCAGGACAACCCGGAAGCCGACTGGGGTCGCCACCTGCGCCAGGCCGCCGATTTCGCCCTCGCCCGGTTGGACGAGGCATTGCCGACGCAGGCACCGTTCACCTACGAGCGCGTGCGCGTGATCGCTGTCGGCCTGTCCAATGCCGGCGGCGTCGTGCTGCGCGCGGCGGAACAGGATGACGACTGGCTCGATGGCGTGGTCGCCGTCGCGCCCAACGTGCTGCCCGGCAGCGGCGGACGGGCGCTGCTGGATTACGCCACCGAAGCGGCACTGTGGATGGGCTGCGCGCAGGCCGCGCCGGCCCTGGCGCTGGGTCCGTCGGCGCTGCCGCCGGCGCTGATCGCGCAGCAGCGCGCGGCTGCCTGCGAGGCCCTGCGCCAGGCCGGTCTGGCGCAGGGCGAGGATGCCGAGATCGCCGTCCAGGCCCATGCCCTCCTGCGCGAGGCCGGCTGGACCGACGCCGCCCTCCAGGCCGGTGCGCTCAGCACCGCCTTCGACCTGTGGCGCAGCGTGGCGGTCAGCTACGCCTCCGCCTACGCCCGCACGCCGGCCAACGCCATGCCCTGCGGCCACGGCTTCGCCCTGCTCGATGCCGAAGGCAAACCGCGCGCCGCCATCCCGGAGGAGCGCGCCGCCTGGTGGAGCGATGGCAGCGGCATCGTTCCCGGCCTTGGCGTGTCGATCATCGAGCGTGGCGAGGACCGCGCGCCGCTGGCCGGCCTGCGTTGCCTGCGCGCCCTTGCCCAGGGCGAGGGCGAGCACGCCGCCGTCGTCGCCGCCAGCATCGAGGCGACCCGCGCCGCCCTGCCGCGCGAGGGCCTGCCGGTGCTGGTGATCCACGGCGTCGATGATGGCCTGATCCCGGAAGCCTTCAGTGCCCGCGCCTACGTCGACTGGGCGCGCGCCGGCGGCCGGCGGCCGCTGCTGGCTTACTGGCGCATCCGCAACGCCCAGCATTTCGATGCCTTCCTCGGCCTGCCGGAGTTCGGCGCGCGCTACTTCCCGCTGCTGCCCTACGCCTATCGCGGCCTCGACGCGCTGTCGCGCCAGCTCGATGGTGGCGCGCCGGTGTTCGACGCCGACGTGCAGACCCTGCCGCGCCGGCTCGGTGCCGACGGCGTGCCGGCGCTGACCGTCGAGCATTTGGCCCTGCCGGGCGGCTGAGCGCCGGCCGGCGGGCGTTCGGCCAAGCCGAAGTAGAATCTGCGCGGTGAACCGAAGCCGGAAAAATCCGCCTGGCGACAGCCTGTTCAGCGAGCCCGAGGCGCTGAAGCCGCTGGCCGAGCGCATGCGCCCGCGCCGCCTCGACGAGATGGTCGGCCAGCGCCGCCTG
>JBAYTD010000186.1:0-3092 GCA_041675805.1 Lysobacteraceae bacterium | reverse complement strand
GCATCGTCCCACAGGCCGACCTGACTCGGTCGCAGGCCGACGATGTCGCGGCCCAGATGGCCCATGCGCTGCTCGAAGGCCGGGTTGACCTCGACGAAGCCGCCGTTGTCGGCACGCACCAGCATGACCATGGTCGGAGTGTGGCGAAACGCCGAGGCGAGCTTCATGCGGGCAACGCGATCAGCGCGGACGAAACGAGGCGATCAACGCGGCGCGTACACCAGCAGCGCAGCCAGCCCGGCACCGATCGCCGCGGCGACCAGGATCAGCCAGCCATAGGAAAAACCGCCATCCTGGCGATCGTCGTCCTGATCGGATTCCGCCCTCGCCGTCCGTGCGGCCTGCGCCGTGGCGTCCTGCTGGCGCACCGCCTGCAGGGTCTGCGTGCTGCCGGCACCCATGCCGGGGGTGGAATTGGCCTCGGCACCGCGCAGCGGCAGGCCCGGTGCCTCGACGACGAAGCGATGGTCGTCGAAGGCGATCTGGTCGCCCGGATGCAGCACCGCGTCGTGGACCGCGACGCCGTTGACCACGCAGCCGTCGGCGGATTGCTGGTCGCGCAGCAGGACGCGCTCGCCATGCAGTTCGAGCGTCGCCCAGTGCGCCGGCAGCGGCGCGTCGTCGAGGCGGATGTCCATGTTCTCGGCCGAGCCGACGCGAACCGGATCCTGCAAGGTCAGGCTGCGGCCGGAATAGTCGCCGCTGACCCCGCGCAGCACCACCCTCGCTGCCGCGGTGCGCTGCGCCGGTTCCACCAGCGGCTGGCTGTCGGCCGGCACCTTGACCTGGATGAGGGCATCGTCGTCGGGCTTCACCAGCATGCGCAGGCGGTCGAAACTGACCACGTCGCCGAGCCGCAGCAAAGCGGCTTCGCGCACCGGCCGGGCGTTGACGTGGGCGATGTCGGCGTTCTGCTCCAGATGCAGCACGATGCCGCGCTGGGCATCCACGCGCAGGCTGGCATGGCGCGCCGCCAGTCCGACATCGGGGATCAGGATGCGGTTGCCCGGCGCACTGCCGATGGTCACCTCACCCTGCTCCAGGAGCACGTCCGGGTGCTCGCCATTGGGGAAACTCAAGCGCATCGGGGACCCCCTCCCACTCATTGGCTGGACAATAGCACTGCGCGGGAGTTGGCGAAAAGCGCTTTTTCCCCGCCGGGGCATTGGCGCGACAGGGCGACGCGGCGACAATGCCGGCTACAGCGCGTCGACCGGCGCGAACGCCCGCCGCGATGCGCCAGCGCGGAATGGCCAATCATCACGAGGGCGCCAGCGGGAGAGGGACGGCATGGCCAGCATCGACATACGGCGGCGGCACAACAAATCACTCAAGGATGCGCGCAAGGCGGTCGAGCACGTCGCCCAGCGCATGGCGGAGAAGTTCGCCGTCGATTACAGCTGGGAAGGCAACACCCTGCACTTCAACCGTGCCGGCGTCGACGGCCGCATCGCACTGGAACGCGACGAGGTGCACGTCGAGGCCAATCTGGGATTTTTCCTGTCGGCGCTGAAGGGGCCGATCGAACAGGAAATACACCGTCGCATCGAAACCGAATTCGCCTGAACCAGGGCACCGGGTCGAGTGTTCAGTCGAGCCGGAAAGGCTCCGGGTGGCCGGCGAACAGGCGCTCGCTGACCTGAAGCTCACGGCGGGCGATCTCGGCGACGAAGGGCCGCGCGCCCTTGAGCGCGCGAAAGGCGGCGAAACCGCGTTCGAGGAAGCTTTGCAGGTCGGACAGGCCGGCCGCCTTGGCCGGCAGGCGCGACATCCGCAGCAGATGGCCGATCAGCGGCTTGGAGACGGTGTCGTCGAGGCTGTAGCCGACGTTGACGATCAGTTCCACCTGGTGCCGGCGCAGGCGCGGCAGGCCGGCGGTGCGATAGGCGCGGGCGTAGCGCTGGACATCCAGCGCGCCGGTTTGGCCGTCATTGGCCAGCGCGGCCGCCATGCGCAGGTCGAAGGCGTGGCTGAGCACGGACAATTCGATGGCGTCGGCGGCGGTAGCCAGCAGCTTTCCCGGCAACACCCGGCGCATCAGCGGCAGCACGCGCTCGACATCCTGGTCGCGCGCGCTGACATCGAAATCGCCGTACAGGTCGGAGAGGAAGAACTCCGCCGCCAGCCGCTCGGTCGGGGAGGCAAGGAAATCGGCAAAGCCTTCCCGCAGCCGCGCCGCCTGCCAACGCTGCAACAGCGGCAGCGTCGGCAGCGCGTTGCGCGGCTCGCGCACCGGATCGCGGAAATGCGCGTTGGCACCCAGGAGGACGCCAAGGCGACGATCCAGATCGGAACGGCTCATCGAACGGCGCGACCCATCAGCCGGCGAGGCGACCCTGCCGCCCGCTCACTCAAGCAGCGAACGCAGCATCCAGGCGTACTTCTCGTGTGTCTGGAGGCGTTGCGTGAACAGGTCGGCGCTGGGCTCGTCACTGGCCTCGTCGGCCGCCTTCAGGCCCTTGCGTGCGGTACGGCAGACCGCTTCGTTGCCCAGCACGAGCTGGCGCACCATCTCCTTCCAGTCCGGCACGTCGACGGCACCGGCCTCTTCCTTGATGCTGGTCAGCTTGGCGAACTCGGCGTAGGAGCCGGGCGCGTTGAAGCCCAGCGCACGGGTGCGCTCGGCGATCTCGTCCAGCGCGGTCCACTCCTCGCTGTACTGGGTCTCGAACATCGTGTGCAGGGTGTTGAACATCGGCCCGGTGACGTTCCAGTGGAAATTGTGCGTCTTCAGGTACAGCGTGTAGCTGTCGGCGAGAAAGGCCGACAGGCTGTCGGCCACCTTCTTGCGCTGTTTGTCGGTGATGCCGATATCGATCTTCATGACGAGGCTCCCTTGAACGTGTCGGGTAAACTTGGCGCGCCGCGAGCGGCGCAACGAGGACGCCGCGATACGCTCATGGCGTCCTGATTCGGGGCAACGAGCCTTGATCCGACGCGCGACGGCCCCATCCAGAACCGTCCAATCCAACCTGCCTTCCGTTGCGTGGGCGCACGCCGATTCGCGGATCGGGCCCTGTCTCCATGATGTGGGGGCGAAGGCAGGCGACTCAAGCCCGCCGTCCGCGCCAACCGCCTCCCTGATCCTGGCT
>JBAYTD010000185.1:0-3126 GCA_041675805.1 Lysobacteraceae bacterium | reverse complement strand
GAGATCGGCCTGGTCACCGGCCTGGCCTGGACCGAGGTCGGCGGCGACCTGCTGCAGATCGAGGCCGCGCTGGCTCCGGGCAAGGGCGGGCTGATGCACACCGGCCAGTTGGGCGACGTGATGCAGGAGTCGATCAAGGCGGCGATGACCGTGGTGCGCGCGCGCGCCGAGTCGCTCGGCATCGACCCGGAGTTCCACCAGAAGAACGACATCCACGTTCACGTGCCGGAAGGTGCGACGCCCAAGGACGGCCCCAGCGCCGGCATCGCGATGGCGACCGCTCTCGTCTCGCTGCTGACCCGGGTGCCGGTGCGCGCCGACGTGGCGATGACCGGCGAGATCACCCTGCGTGGTCGCGTGCTGCCGATCGGCGGCCTGAAGGAGAAGCTGCTTGCCGCACTGCGCGGCGGCATCCGCACCGTGATCATCCCGCAGGAAAATGAGAAGGATCTCGCCGACATACCGGCCAATGTCACCCGCGATCTGAAGATCGTGCCGGTGCGCTGGGTGGACGAGGTGCTGGACCTGGCGCTGGAGTCGCCGATCACCCCGCGAGGCAAGGACAACGCGCCGCGCGCGTCCACCACGCGCAAGGACAATCTCGCCGATCGCGCCAGCGGCGCGCGCAGGTCGCATTGACCACCTCGCGCGCGAACCGATCCGCTCTCGCGCGCCGAGTTGGTCAAAAACGCTGTAAACCGCATAAAACCTAGTGTTTCCGTGTTGCTAAGCGGAGGGTGCGCTGGTATAAATCGCAGCGTCCGCCGCCCGTCGGGAACCGACGATGCGCGAACTGTACAAACCGGACCGATGCCGCAACGGCCTGCGTTCCGGGACTGTGCATCGGGGGCCATCAAACCAATTCCATCGTGTAGGAGTGACAATGAACAAGGCTGATTTCGTCGGTGCCGTCGCGGCGGCTGCGGATCTCTCCAAGACCGACGCCGCCAATGCGGTCGACGCGTTCATCGAGGTCGTCAAGAAGGCGCTGAAGAAGGGTGACAGCGTGTCCCTGGTCGGCTTCGGTACGTTCCAGGTGCGCAAGCGTGCCGCCCGCGAGGGTCGCAACCCGCGCACCGGGCAGACCATCAAGATCAAGGCTTCGAAGATTCCTTCGTTCAAGGCTGGCAAAGCCCTGAAGGATGCTGTAAACTGACGAACTTCGTTGGGTGCTTAGCTCAGCGGTAGAGCGTCGCCCTTACAAGGCGAGGGTCGGGGGTTCGAACCCCTCAGCACCCACCAGCTCGAAGCTGCCGGCAAGCGCAGCGAAGACATAAAATGCGGAGTGGTAGTTCAGTCGGTTAGAATACCGGCCTGTCACGCCGGGGGTCGCGGGTTCGAGTCCCGTCCACTCCGCCACTGTCTTTCGAGGGCGCCGCGCCGTAGCACGGCGCCCTCGTCATTTGTGCGGTCTCAAAACGCTGCGCCAGTGCGTTTGGTTACCGTCGCTTTCCCTGCGAGAACGACGCCTCATGCTGCAGAAACTCCGTGACAAGACCACCGGCTGGATCGCCTTCGTCATCGTCGGCATCCTCGTCGTCCCGTTCGCCTTCTTCGGCGTCACCGACTACTTCTCCGCGCCGGCTGCGTCGTGGGTGGCCAAGGTCGGCGACATCGAGATATCCCAGCAGCAGTTCCAGCAGCGCTTCGAGGAATACCGCGGGCAGATGCGCCAGATGCTGGGCGAACGCTACGACGCGCGCGAGTTCGAGCGCCCGGAAACGCGGCAGATCCTGCTCGACCGGATGATCGACGAAGAACTGCTGCGACAGTCCGCCGGCAAGTCCGGGGCGGTGGTGCCGGCGACGCTGCTGCGCAAGGAAATTGCCGCCATGCCGGCGTTCCAGGTCGATGGCCGCTTCGATGTCGAGCGCTATCGCCTGCTGCTGGCCGGCCAGAACATGAGCCCGCGCGATTTCGAGCAGCGCATGCTGCGCGACCTGGAAATCCGCATGCTGCCGCAGCAGATCGAAGGTTCCGCCTTCGCCACCGCGTTCGACATCGACCGCTACCTGATGCTGCGCGACCAGCGCCGCGACCTGCGCTATCTGCTGATCGAGCCGGCGACCGAAGAAGAGGGCGAAGTCTCCGACGCCGACCTCGCCGCCTATTACGAGGCCAACAGCCAGCGCTACCTGAGTGACGAGACGGTCACCATCGAGTACGTCGAACTGCTCGGCAGCACGCTCAGCGTGACCGAGGCCGCCGATGAGGAAAGCCTGCGCCAGCGTTACGAAGAACAGCGCAACCGCTTCGTCGAGCCCGAGCAGCGCCTCGCCTCGCACATCCTGATCAAGACCGCGGCCAACGCCGATGCCGACGCCCAGCGCGCCGCGCAGGACCGCGCCCAGGCGCTGGTCGAGCAGGCCCGTGCCGAGGACGCCGACTTCGCCGCGCTGGCCCGCGAGCACTCCGAGGATCCCGGCTCGCGCGCCACCGGCGGCGATCTCGGCTGGCTGGAGCCGGGCATCACCGACCCGGCCTTCGAAACCGCGCTGTTCGCGCTGCAAGCAGGTGCCGTCAGCGACCCGGTCAAGTCCAGCGACGGCTGGCACGTGATCCTCTTGCGCGAGGTGCGCGCCGAGAAGGGCAAGTCGTTCGAGGACGTGCGCGCGGAACTGGAGCGCGAGTACCTGGAAACCGAGCGCGAGCGCCGTTACAGCGAGCTGGCCGGCGAGTTCGTCGACCAGTTGTATCGTGATCCCAGCTCCTTGCAGCCGGCCGCCGCCAAGATCGGCGTCGAGATGAAGACCAGCGCGCCGTTCGGTCGCGTCGGCGGTGCCGATCCGATCACCGCCAACCCGCAGGTGATCGAGACGGCGTTCTCGCCCAGCATGATCGGCGAGCGCCAGGTCAGCGAGCCGATCGAACTGGACAACCATCACCTGGTCGCGCTGCGGGTCGTCGATTACACCCCGGCCGAGCCCATTGCGCTGGATGAAATCCGCGAACAGGTGCTGGCCGACTATCGGCAGAATCGCCGTGCCGAACAGGCCGTCGCCGAAGCCGAGGCGCTGTTCGCGCGCTGGCAGGCCGGCGAGTCGCTGGACGCGCTGGCCGCCGAACGCGAGGTCGAGGTGAGCGTGGCCGACGACATCGGTCGCGGCGGCGTCACCGTCGATGCCG
>JBAYTD010000184.1:0-3239 GCA_041675805.1 Lysobacteraceae bacterium | reverse complement strand
CTCGGCTCCGACCGCGCGGGTGGCGTCGACCCAGTGGATGGTGCCCTTGACCTTGCGGTTGGCACCTTCCATGCCGGGGCGGGAATCGGGATCCAGCCAGCCGCGCAGTTCGATCACCTGGCCGGCGGCGTCCTTGATCACCTCGTCGATGCGGATGATGCCGGCACCACGCAGGCGCGCTTCGCCGCCGGGCGTCAGGCGCTTCCAGCCCTTGGGCGGGACTTCGGCGAAATCGTCGCGTTCGATCCACAACTCGCCGGAGAACGGCACCTGCCGCTCGTTCTGGGCGGGGTCCTTGGGATGGTTGGCGAAGGTCAGCCATTCCTCGTGGCCATCGGGCAGGTTGGCGATGGTCAGCTTCAGCGGCTCGATCACCGCCATGCGGCGCGGCGCGGTGGCGTCGAGATCCTCGCGCAGGCAGCCTTCCAGCACGGAGAAGTCGATCACCGAATTCTGCTTGCTGATGCCGACGCGCTCGACGAACAGGCGCAGCGCGGACGGCGTGTAGCCGCGTCGGCGCAGCCCTTGCAGGGTGTACATGCGCGGATCGTCCCAGCCATCGACGAGGCCTTCCTCGACCAGGGCGGTGAGCTTGCGCTTGCTCATCACCGTGTAGTTGATGTTGAGGCGGGAGAACTCGATCTGGCGCGGCTTGGCGGCCTCCAGCGGCAGGCCGCGCTCGCTCAGTGGGGCCAGCAGTTGCGGATTGCCGGCGAGGTCGACGTTGTCCACGCACCAGTCGTACAGCGGGCGGTGGTCCTCGAACTCCAGCGTACACAGCGAGTGGGTGATGCCCTCGATGGCGTCGCCCAGCGCGTGGGCGATGTCGTACATCGGGTAGATCGGCCAGGCGTCGCCGGTGTTCTGGTGCTCGACGTGCTTGATGCGGTACAGCGCCGGGTCGCGCAGGTTGATGTTGCCGCTGGCCATGTCGATCTTCGCCCGCAGCGTACGCGCGCCGTCGGGGAACTCGCCGGCGCGCATGCGACGGAACAGGTCGAGGTTTTCTTCCACGCTGCGGTTGCGGTAAGGCGACTCGCGGCCGGGCTCGGTCAGGGTGCCACGGTATTCGCGCACCTGTTCGGCGCTGAGGTCGCAGACGAAGGCCTTGCCGTCGACGATCAGCTTTTCGCAGGCCAGGTAGAAGACGCCGAAATAGTCCGAGGCGTGGCGCAGGCTGGCCCAGTCGTAGCCCAGCCAGCGCACGTCGTCCTGGATCGCCTGGACGAACTCGGGGTGCTCCCTGGCCGGGTTGGTGTCGTCGAAGCGCAGGTTGCAGCGGCCGCCGAATTCCTGCGCGATGCCGAAGTCGAGGCAGATCGCCTTGGCATGGCCGATGTGCAGGTAGCCGTTGGGCTCGGGCGGGAAGCGGGTGCGGATCGCCGCGTGCTTGCCGCTGGCCAGGTCCTCGCGGACGATCTGGCGGATGAAGTCGCGCTTCTCGGCGGGTTCTTTGTCGGCGGTGTCGATGCTGTCGGCGGGCGCGGTCATGGTGGGGAAGGCAGGGAAAACGACAAGTGTAGCCGGTTGCCGGCGGCGAGGTTTCGCCGCGCGATGCGCTCAGGCGCGACTTGGGCGTCGCCTTGTCAGGCGCGCGCGCAGGCCGCTCACGGCGAGGTAGATGGCCGGCGTGGTGTAGAGGGTCAGCGCCTGGCTGACGATCAGCCCGCCGACGATGGCGATGCCCAGTGGTTGGCGGATTTCCCAGCCTTCGCCGCTGGCTAGCATCAGCGGCAGGGTGCCGAGCAGGGCGGCGATGCTGGTCATCAGGATCGGCCGGAAGCGCAGACCGGCGGCCTCACGGATCGCCGCCGGTGGCGTCAGGCCGTGTTCGTGCTCGGCGGTGAGGGCGAAATCGACCATCAGGATGGTGTTCTTCATCACCACGCCGACCAGCAGGAACAACCCGAGCAGGGAGATCAGGTTCAGCTCGCTGCCGAGCAGCAGCAGGGCCAGCAGGGCACCGGCACCGGCGGAGGGCAGGGCGGACAGGATCACCAGCGGCAGCAGGTAGCTCTCGTAGAGGATGCCGAGCACGATGTAGACCGCCAGCATCGCGCCGAACAGCAGCCACAGTTGGCGCGCGCGCATGTCGGCGAAGCTGCCGGCGTCGCCGCCGAGCGCGCCGATCACCTCGTTGGGCAGCATGATGCCGGCCATCGCCCGGTCGATGGCGTCGATGGCCTCGCCCAGCGTCACCCCCGGTGCCAGGGCGAAGCGCACGCGGGTGACGGCAAACTGGTTGCGATGCTGGATGCGGTCGGGCGCGATGCCGTAGCGGGTGCTGGCGAAGGCGCTCAGCGGCACGCGGCGGCCGTCGCCGGCGATCACCTGGATGCGCTCCAGGGTGTCCGGGTGCTGGGTGTGGCGCGGGTCCAGTTCCATCACCACGCGGTACTGGTTGAGGGCGTCGAACAGCGTCGCCACCTGGCGCTGGCTGAAGGAGTTGTTCAGCACCTGCGCCACCATGCGCATGTCGACGCCGAGCCGCGCCGCCGCCTCGCGGTCGATCTCCAGTTGCACCTGGCGCGCACCCTCGTCGCCGCCCGATTCCACGTCGACCAGTTCCGGCAGCGCGGCCAGCGCGTCGCGCACCTTCGGCGTCCACTCGCGCAGCGGTTCGAGGTCGCCGGAGGACAGGCGGTATTCGTACTGCCCCTCGCTGCCACCGCCACCGCCGCCGATGCGGATGTCCTGGTCCACCCATAGCCAGAGCATGCCGCCGGGGATCGGCGGCAGGTTTTCGCGGATGCGGTTGATCACCTGCTGGCTGGAGACGCCGCGTTCGGCCAGCGGCTTCACCTTTATCATGATGAAGGCGTTGTTGATGCCCGAACTGCCGCCGATGTAGCCGATGATGTCCTCCACCGCCGGGTCTTCCAGCAGCAGCCTGCGGTAGACATCGAGCTTGGGCTGCATCACCTGGAACGACAGGCCGTCGTCGCCACGGGCGAAGCCGCGTAATTGGCCGGTGTCCTGGGTCGGCACCAGGCCCTTGGGCACGGCACGGTACATCCAGACGTTGGCAGCGAGGATGGCGATGAACACCGCCAGCACGATGCCGACGTGATCGAGGCTGCGATCCAGGCTGCGCGTGTAGCTGTGGTGCAGGGCGGCGAACGCGCCGCGGCCGGACTGCGCGCGCGGCGGGCGGCGGCGCAGCAGGCGCGCGCACAGGCTGGGCGTGAGGCTGAGAGAGACCAGCAGCGAGACGCCCATCGCCGCCGCCAGGGTGATCG
>JBAYTD010000183.1:0-3508 GCA_041675805.1 Lysobacteraceae bacterium | reverse complement strand
GCGTGGACGCCGGCGGCGCGCATCATCGCCACGTCGGCGCGGGTGCCGATGCCGCTCTCGGTGACCAGCAGACGATCCGCCGGCACGGCATCACGCAGTTGCAAGGTGGTGTCCAGCGACACCTCGAAGCTGCGCAGGCTGCGGTTGTTGACGCCGATCAGCGGCGCTTCGATACGCAGCGCGCGCTGCATTTCCGCCGCGTCGTGGACCTCGACCAGCGCGTCCATGCCCAGTTCGGCGGCCAGCGCCGACAGCTCGGCCAACTGCGCGTCATCCAGTGCCGAGACGATCAGCAGCACGCAGTCCGCGCCCAGCACCCGCGCCTCCACGATCTGGTACGGATCGACGATGAAATCCTTGCGCAGCACCGGCAGCGCGCAGGCCGCGCGGGCCTGTTGCAGGTAGGCGTCGGTGCCCTGGAAAAAGTCGACATCGGTCAGCACCGACAGGCAGGCCGCGCCGCCGGCCGCATAGCTGCGGGCGATGGCCGGCGGATCGAAATCGGCGCGGATCACGCCCTTGCTGGGGCTGGCCTTCTTGATCTCGGCGATCACGCCGGCCTCGCCCGCGGCGATCCGCGCGCGCAGCGCGGCGGCGAAACCGCGCGGCGGCGAGGCCGTCGACAGCGTCGCCTGCAACGCCGACAACGGCTGCGCTGCGGCGCGCTGCGCCACTTCCTCGCGCTTGCGGGCGAGGATGCGTTGCAGGATGTCGCTCATGCCGCCGTGCCCTTGATGCGTCGGGTCGTCTCGACGAACTCGTCCAGCCGCCGCATCGCCGCGCCGGAGGTCATCGCCGCGCGGGCGCGGACGATGCCGTCGGCGATGTCGCGCGCCACGCCGGCCACGTACAGCGCCGCACCGGCGTTGAGCGCGACGATCTCGTGCGGCAGCCCGCCCTTGCCGGACAGCGCCGAGCGCAGCATGGTCATCGACTCCCTGGCGTTTTCCACCCGCAGGTTGCGGCTGGCCGCCATCTGGATGCCGAAGTCCTCGGGATGGATCTCGTACTCGCGCACCTTGCCGTCGCGCAGTTCGCCGACCAGGGTGGACGCGCCCAGCGAAATCTCGTCCATGCCGTCACGGCCCCAGACCACCATCGCCCGCTGCACGCCCAGCTTCTTCAGCACGCGCACCTGGATGCCGACCAGATCGGCATGGAACACGCCCATCAGGATGTTCGGCGCATCGGCGGGATTGGTCAGCGGCCCCAGGATGTTGAAGATCGTCCGCACGCCCATCTCGCCGCGCACCGCCGCCACGTTGGCCATTGCCGGATGGTGGATCGGTGCGTACATGAAGCCGATGCCGGTCTCGCCGATGCAGCGCGCCACCTGCTCCGGTTGCAGGTCGATGGCGACGCCCAGCGCTTCCAGCACGTCGGCGCTGCCGGATTTCGACGACACGCTGCGATTGCCGTGCTTGGCCACCTTGGCCCCGGCCGCCGAGGCGGCGAAGATCGACGCCGTGGAGATGTTGAAGGTGTGCGAGCCGTCGCCGCCGGTACCGACGATGTCGACGAAGTTGTCGCGATCAGCCACCGCCACCTTGGCCGAGAACTCGCGCATCACCAGCGCCGCCCCGGCGATTTCGTCGATGGTCTCCTTCTTCACCCGCAACCCGGCCAGGATCGCCGCCGTCATCACCGGCGACACCTCGCCGCGCATGATCTGGCGCATCAGATCGACCATCTCGTCGTGGAAGATCTCGCGGTGCTCGATGGTGCGTTGCAGGGCTTCTTTGGGCGTGATGGGCATGGGGTGTGTCCGGGAATGGGGAATCGGGAATCGGGAATCGGGAATCGGGAATCGGGAATCGGGAATCGGGAAGCAGGGCGCGGCGGGGGTGATGGTTCAATCACCAATCACCAATCACGGCACCTTGAGGAAATTCTGTAGCAGCGCATGTCCGTGCTCGGTGAGTATCGACTCGGGATGGAACTGCACGCCCTGCACCGGATGCTCGCGGTGGCGCAGGCCCATGATCTCCTCGACACTGCCGTCGTCGTGCTGCGTCCACGCGGTCACTTCCAGGCAATCCGGCAGCGAGGCGCGCTCCACCACCAGCGAGTGATAGCGCGTCGCCTCGTAGCCATCGGGCAGGCCGGCGAACACGCCCTGCCCGCGATGGCGGATCGGCGAAGTCTTGCCGTGCATGATCCGCCCCGCCCGCACCACCTTGCCGCCGTAGGCCTGGCCGATGCTCTGATGGCCAAGGCAGACGCCGAGGATCGGCGTCGTCGGCCCCAGCGCCTCGATCACCGCCAGCGACACCCCGGCCTCGTTCGGCGTGCACGGCCCCGGCGAAATGACCACCCGATCCGCCCCCAGCGCCACGATCTGCGCCAGCGACAACTCGTCGTTGCGCACCACCTTCACCTCCTCGCCAAGCTCCTGCAGGTACTGCACGAGGTTGAAGGTGAAGCTGTCGTAGTTGTCGATCATCAAGAGCACGAGGTTTGCAACCCTTTGATTGGTAAAGATATTTTACCGGATTGGCGCGAAGCGATCCGTGCCCATGGTCATCCGCTGCAGCGCGCGGCTTTCAAGTCCAGCGGATCATCCAGCCCCTCAGGCCGACGCGCATTATCCGCCAACCGCCTTCCTTGGCCGCACCTGAGCAGCAGCGAAGGGCAGCTCGCCTTCCATCTCTTCGGCGGATTGGCTGAAGCGCTGGCACATTGCAGGTTTGCGCGTCCCGCCACACTCAGGGCATAGGTTGCAGTCCCAGCTCCAGCAGAAAGGCGTTGTGTCTCGCCTTGGCAGTGGCCAGTTCCGTCTCGATCTTCACCAGATCCGCATGCACCGCGCCCAGGTCGATTTCTTCTTCCGCCTTGGCCGTACTGACATAGCGTGAGATGTTGAGGTTGTAGTCGTTGTCGATGATTTCCTGCATCGGCACGCGACGGGCATAGCGGTCGATCGGCTTGTCGGGGCGCTCGCGGTACGTGTCGACGATCTTCGCGATGTGCGCATGGCTCAGCTGGTTTTGTCGCTTGCCCTTATCGAACTGCTCGGCGGCGTTGATGAACAGCACGTCATCGGGCTTCTTGCACTTCTTCAGCACCAGGATGCACACCGGGATGCCGGTGGAATAGAACAGATTGGCCGGCAGGCCGATCACCGTGTCGATGTGGCCGTCATCCAGCAGCTTGCGGCGGATGGCTGCCTCCTTGCCGCCGCGGAACAGCACGCCGTGCGGCAGGATGATCGCCATCACGCCGTCGTCCTTCAGGTAGTGCAGGCCGTGCAGGAGGAAGGCGAAGTCGGCCGCGCTCTTCGGCGCTACACCGTGGTTCTTGAATCGCGGATCCTGGCTGGTCGCCTCCTTCGGGTCCCAGCGGTAGCTGAAGGGGGGATTGGCCACCACTGCATCGAAGGCCGGCTTCTTTGCCGGATTGGTCTCGCGCAGCCAGTCCCAGTCGTTGGCCAGCGAATCGCCATGATGGATCTCGAACTCGGTGTCCTTCACCCCGTGCAGCAGCATGTTCATGCGCGCCAGGTTGTAGG
>JBAYTD010000182.1:0-3530 GCA_041675805.1 Lysobacteraceae bacterium | reverse complement strand
TCGCCTGCGCGCCTTCCCGCGCAGCACGGCGGGCGACGAGATCGGTGACCTGTCGCGCAGCTTCGCCCGCCTGCTCGACGAGGTGGCCGCCAACCAGGACTACCTGCGCAGCCTCGCCGGCAAGCTCTCGCACGAGTTGAACACGCCGCTGGCCATCGTTCGCGGCGCGCTGGACAACATCGACGCGGCGACGCTGGAGCCGGCCGCGCGCGCCTGCGTCGTCCGCGCCCGTGGCGGCAGCGAGCGGCTGGCCGCCATCGTCCGCGCGATGAGCGAGGCCAGCCGGCTGGAACAGGTGATCGCCGCCGCCGAGGACGAGGCCGAGGACATCGACCTGACCCGCCTGCTGCGCGACTGCGCCGCCGGCTACGCGCCGCTGCTCGCCCCGCGCCGGCTCGACCTCGACCTGCCCGATGGCAGCGCCTGCCTGCACGGTGCGCCGGAACTGATCGTGCAGGCGCTGGACAAGCTGATCGACAACGCGCGCGGTTTCACCGCCGAGGACGGCTGGGTGCGGATCGCCTTGCAGCGCCAGGGCGAGGGCTGGCGCATCGCCGTTGCCAATCGCGGCCCCACCCTGCCGCCCGCCCTGCGTCATCGGCTGTTCGAATCGCTGGTCAGCCAGCGCCCGGCGCGTGGCGAGGGCGGCGTGCATCTCGGCTTCGGCCTGTACCTTGTGCGGCTGGTCGCCGAACTGCATCGCGGCCGCGCCAGCGCCGCCGATCTCGAAACCGGCGACGGTGTCGAGGTCGCCCTGTGGCTGCGCGACATGCCGCGACGGCGGCGCTGAAGCGCGGTTACCATGCCGCCATGCCCTATCTCGAACTTGCCCTGACCTGCCGCGAATCCGACCAGCCGCGCTACGAAACGGCGCTGGAGGACGTCGGCGCGCTGGCCGTCACCCTGCTCGACGCCGATGCGCAGACCGGCGACGAACAGGCCATCCTCGAACCCGGCGTCGGCGAGACGCCGCTGTGGCGGCGCATCGCGCTGAGCGCCCTGTTCGATGCCGACACCGATGCCGACGCCCTGCTCGCCGCGCTGGAAGCCTTCGATGCCGGGCTGGACCTGTCCGACACGCACTTTCGCACGGTCGAGGATCAGGATTGGGAGCGCGCCTGGATGGACCAGTACCAGCCGCTGCGCTTCGGCGAGCGCACCTGGATCGTGCCGTGGGATCACCAGTTGCCGGCCGAGGCGGCGCGGTCGCAGGCGGCGGTGCTGCGCCTCGACCCCGGCCTCGCCTTCGGCTCCGGCACCCATCCGACCACGGCGCTGTGCCTGGAATGGCTGGACGGGCTGGAACTGGACGCCGACGACGTGGTGCTCGATGTCGGCTGCGGCTCCGGCATCCTTGCCCTGGCCGCGCTCCGGCTGGGTGCCGGGCGCGCGGTCGGCATCGACAACGACCCGCAGGCGATCACCGCCACGCGGGACAACGCCGAGCGCAACGGCCTCGCCGAGCGCATCGACGTCCACGCGCCGGAAGATGCGCCGGCCGCGCGCTATCCGGTGGTGGTCGCCAACATCCTCGCCGGTGCCCTCGATGCGCTGGCCCCGCAACTGGCCGCCGCCACCCTGCCGGGCGGGCGGATCGCCCTGTCCGGCATCCTCGCCGGGCAGGAAACCGAACTGCTGGCGCGCTATGCGCCGTGGTTCGACGACCTGCGCGTCACCCGGCAGGAAGACTGGCTGCGCATCGACGGCCGCCGCAAACCGTAGTCGTCATGTTCACCCAGTGCCCGCATTGCGAAACCGTCTATCCGCTGCCGCCACGGCTGTTGGCGGAAGGTCGCGGGCGCATCCTTTGCGGCGGCTGCGAGCAGGAGTTCGACGCGCTGGAACGCCTGCGCGAACACGACGACTACCATCACGCGCCGCCCGGTTCGACGCCGCGCGAGCCGATCCCGCCACGACTGGCGACGGAGCCCGCGCCCGGCCAGGGCGACCTGTTCGCGCTGCCGCCCGACCCTGCGCCGCGCCCACTGCCGCGCCCGCCCTCCTTCATCGCCAAATCGGCACCGAGCACCGGGCCGTCGCTGCGCGGCTGGTGGCTCGGCGTGATCGTGCTGTCCTGCACGCTGGGCTTGCAGATCCTGCTCGCCCAGCGTCACGAACTGGCCCAAGACGCGCGTTGGCGACCGCTGCTGGAGCCGCTGTGCCGGCATCTGGGCTGCGACCTGCCGCCCTGGCAGGATCCGCGTCACCTGCAAATGCTGGCCCGTGACATCGGCCCGCATCCATCGATGCCCGACGCCCTGCTGGTCACCGCCACCCTGCGCAACCCCGGCCCCTGGCCGCAGGCCTGGCCGCAATTGGAACTGTCGCTGTCCGACCTCGACGGCCGCCCGCTGGCGCTGCGCCGTTTCAGCGCCGACGAATACCTCGGCGGCGAACCGGCCAGCCCCGCCCTGGCCCCCGGCGAATCGACCATCGCCCGACTGGAACTGAAGGACCCCGGCAAGTCCGCAGTGGCCTTCGCCTTCGAGTTCCGCTGAAGGTTGGCGCACGCGCCGGCATGAATGCAGACCCGCGCCACTCACTCACGCTGGCAACCATTTGCGCGCATCACGTCCACGTGCTCCCGGATGATGAGCCAGCGCATCGGAACAGGCTCGGCCCTGTCCGGCATTGCGCTGGTGCGCCATCAACTTGATGTATGCCCTGCCGATTTTCATCAGCGTGCCGCCACGCACCCGCACGAGGATGGTTGATCACGCGGACGCGCATGCCCCAACAACGGCGACCGATGGCTGTTACCGGATTGCTGGCCGACAAGGCCAATGCACCGGCCGCCAGCCAGATCACGGACTTCCTGCCCGTAGCCACCAGTTAGCGCCGCACAGCCTGCTGATCCCGCCTTGTCGCCCCGACAACCCTGTGCGAGGATCGACCCATCACGTCAACCCTGAACCGGGATGCGGGCAGATTAGGCGGCCGGATTAGGCGGTGGAAACAGGCAAGTGCCTGATGAACGGCCAGCTTTTTGTAACACCGGCCGCGACATCCCGGCTTAGGCGGTAGGATTACACGGCGTTTTATCATCTAATTGTAGTTAGGCCGCAAGAAGGAGATCGACTTGTTTGAAGATTCTTCCTGGCTAGTGCTGATTGCCATTCTGCCGCTTACATACTTCGTCGCTTCGATGAGAGAACGACTGAAGTCAGTAGAGAAAAAGCTGAATGTCGCCCTCGAAGACTACGAGGTATTGCGGGCCCATTTGCACGCAATTGGGCAGGCACCTGCAGATCCTCGCTACCCGCCGGACGAGGCAGAGTAATGACAATTATTCCGGACCAGCGCCCTAACATTGCGTTCAAGCCGAAATTGCATCGCTACGCCGTCAACATGGCAGAAAAATCTTGCCATGTTGCCAGCTACGCGCTGCAATTCGGCTTAACTTAGGCGTTAGGTGCTTCGTGCTTCGAGTCTTGTTGCTTATCGTCGCGGCGGCCTGCTCCTCGTGCGCGGCAGTGCGAGACGACCGCTACGAACCTGCGTGGTCGCAAAAGCTTGGCGCTGGAAATCAC
>JBAYTD010000181.1:0-3560 GCA_041675805.1 Lysobacteraceae bacterium | reverse complement strand
GCAGCAACGGTATTGGTCGACTCGGGTGCCGAGGCAAGCTGGCGGGGCTGCCACCCTTTCCGACCTCGTTTCGCCGCCGCTCACCGGCTCGCCGTGCGGTTCGCCGCGCGCCGCTTGCGGGCGCGTCAGTTGTTCGTTGCCAGGCGGAAGTCGATGCGCTGTTCTCCGCGGATTTCTTCCGACAGCGGGGCGAACTTCAGTCCTTCGGCGATGCGGATCGCCTCGCGGTCGAAGATGCCCTCCGGCTCGGCGCTGAGAATCTTCGGCTCGCTGGTGCTGCCGTCGCGACGGATCAGATAGGACACCTCGACGAAGCCCTCGATGCGGCTGCGCTGTGCGCGCGTCGGATAGCGCAGCGATGGCTGGCTCAGCAGCCTCGGCGTCGGCACTGGCCTGGCCGGGGTTTGTTGCGCGACGAGTGGACGCGCCGGCGGCGGCGTATTGGTCGGGGTCAGCGCTGCGACCGCCGTGGGAGTCGGCGGCGCGGGCGTGGCGGGGGCGCGAGTCGGCTCCGCTGTTTCGATCATCGGCGATGCAGCGAGCTGCGTCGTCGCTGCCGCTGCCGGTTCCTGCCGGCGCTCCTCCGCCATCGCAGCGACCGCCTGCACTTGCGCCGGCGTCAACCGGACCTTCGCCTGCGCAAGCTGATCACGCAGACGCTGCACCGATGAACTGCCGGCCTGCGCACGCTCCAGCAGGGCCATGACGCGCTCGGCCTTGTCGAACTGCTCGGCCTGGATCGCGCGTTCCACCCAAACCAGCCCGTAGGGCAGGATGTCGCCGACCGCCAGGCGTATCGGCGCCGCCCGGTCATCGCTGGCCAGCGCGTCGGACAGGCGCCGGTTGCGCCGCTGCCCATCCTCCGTAGCCGCCTCATCGGCCGCCTCGGCGCGGACGATGGCGGCCAGGTACAGTTCCAGCGCATTGTCGCCGGCCGGCTCGAACAGATGATCGGCCTGCAGCGCCTGCGTGGCACGCTGCATCAACTCGGCCACCGCATCGCCTTCTGCCGCCTGCGGCACGGGCTCGACGGGCACTGACACAACCGCCTGCGGAAGGGCGGCCATCGCCGGCGATCCATCAGCGGAAGGTGACGACGATGGCCCACAGGCGGACAGCACCGCCGCCAGCGACAGGCAAGCCAAGGCGCGCGAAATCGTGTTCATCCAGACACCGGCAAGAGGAATGCTTCGGCCCCTCACCTTGCCCAAGGCGCGTTGCGCACCGATGACGCCGAGGTGTCGGCGCAAAGACCTTTCCGCCGGCACAAACACAAAGCGGCCCGAAGGCCGCCTTGCGATGAAGCGGTTTTCCCGCCTCAGAGCAGATGGGCGACGCCGGCGCGCTCCTCTTCCAGTTCGGCCAGGGTCTTGTCCATGGCGGCGCGGCTGAAGTCGTCGATTTCGAGGCCCTGGACGCGGCTGTACTCGCCGTTTTCGGTGGTCACCGCGACGCCGTAGATCACGCCCTCGGGGATGCCGTAGCTGCCGTCGGAGGGCACGCCCATGGTCACCCACTTGCCGTTCGAGCCGAGCACCCAGTCGCGCATGTGGTCGATGGCGGCGTTGGCGGCCGAGGCAGCGGAGGACAGGCCGCGCGCTTCGATGATCGCGGCGCCGCGCTTGCCGACCTGCGGGATGAACTCGTTCGCGTTCCAGACGGCGTCGTTGATGCGGTCCTTCAGCGACTCGCCCTTGACGGTGGCGAAGCGGTAGTCGGGGTACATGGTCGGGCTGTGGTTGCCCCACACCACCAGCTTCTCGATGTCGGCCACGGCGACGCCGGCCTTGTTCGCCAGCTGCGACAGCGCGCGGTTATGGTCCAGGCGCAGCATCGCGGTGAAGTTCTTCGCCGGCAGGTCGGGTGCGGACTTCATCGCGATGTAGGCGTTGGTATTGGCCGGGTTGCCGACCACCAGCACCTTCACGTTGCGGCTGGCGACCTTGTTCAGCGCCGCGCCCTGGCCGGTGAAGATCTTGGCGTTCTCCAGCAGCAGATCCTTGCGCTCCATGCCTGGACCGCGCGGGCGCGCGCCGACCAAGAGGGCGATGTCGGCATCCTTGAAGGCAACTTCCGCATCATCGGTACCGATCACCCCGGCCAGCAGCGGGAAGGCGCAGTCCTCCAGTTCCATGATCACACCCCTGAGCGCGGCCTGGGCCTTGTCCAGCGGCAGTTCCAGCAGTTGCAGGATCACCGGCTGGTCCTTGCCCAGCATTTCGCCGGAAGCGATGCGGAACAGCAGGGAATAGCCGATCTGGCCGGCGGCACCGGTGACGGCGACTCGGACGGGCGTTTTCATGGGGGAACTCCGGACGTTGTCGGGGGAAGGGTAATGGGTGATCGGGAGGACGGCAGGCTGCCTTCCTGGCCCTGCTGCTCAAACCAGTTCGGCGAAAAATTCCTGGATGCGGGCCAGACCGGGAGCAAGCTGCGGCGTGGGGCAGGTATAGGAGATGCGCAGGCTGCGCGGTTCGCCGAAGGCGGAGCCGGGCACGCAGGCGACCCCCTTGGCGTCGAGCAGGGCATTGCAGAAATCGACATCGTTCCCGATGCGCACGCCGTTGTGCGACTTGCCGAAAGCGCAGGCGATGTCCGGGAACACGTAGAACGCGCCCTGCGGACGCGGGCAGATGACGCCGGGAATGGCGTTCATCGCCGCCATCACCTGGTCACGCTTGGCCTGGAACTCGGCGCGCTTGTGCGTCGGCACGTCCTGCGGACCGGACAGCGCGGCGACGGCCGCGGCGCTGACCACCTCCGGGATGTTGGTGATGTGGTTGGAGTTCAGCGTCACCAGCGCGCTGGCCACCGACTCCGGCCCCGCCATCAGGCCGACGCGCCAGCCGGGCATGCCGTAGGTCTTGGACAGCGAGTCGACGAAGATCACGCGCTCGCGCAGTTCCGGCCGCGCATGGACGAAATTGCGGTATTGCAGGCCGTCGAACAACATGCGGTGGTAGATGTCGTCGGTGATCACCCAGGTGTCCGGGTGGCGCACCAGCACCTCGGCCAGCGCATCCACCTCGTCCGCCGAATAGACCATGCCGGTCGGGTTGGACGGGTTGTTGAACAGGAACACCTTGGGCTTGTGCGACAGCGCTTCATCGAGCTGCGCCGGCGTCAGCTTGTAGTCCTGCTCTGCGCCGCAGGGCAGCAGGCGGATGCGTGCGCCGACGATCTCGGCCATGTCGAGATAGCTGGTCCAGTACGGCGTCGGGAAGGTGATTTCGTCGCCTTCGTCGAGCAGCGCCTCGAACAGGTTGTAGAGGATGTGCTTGGCACCGACCGCCACCGAGCAGTGCTTGCGCTCGTAGCCGTTGAAGCCGGCGGCGCGGATGTGGCCGAGGAAGGCGTCGAGCAGTGCGTCGGCACCGCGGTTGCTGCCGTACTGGCCGGAGTCCTTCTCCAGCGCCGCGCGCGCGGCGTCGTAGACGTGCGCGCCGGGCAGGAAGTTGGGCACGCCGATGGAAAAGGAAATGATGTCGCGGCCTTCGGCCTTCAGGCGCTTGGCCTTCTCGGCAACGATCATGATCGCGCTCGGCTTGGCACGGCCGACG
>JBAYTD010000180.1:0-3596 GCA_041675805.1 Lysobacteraceae bacterium | reverse complement strand
CGATCCACGCTTCCTCCCCACGCTCGGTCACCCTCACGCAGTTGCGCTTCACTTCGCTCGCTGTGGCCAGCTCACGGGAGGACTTGCACCTCCAAGAGTGCGCCCGTGCCGGGCGCACGAAAAGAGAAACCCCGGCAAGCCGGGGTTTCTCTCGTTCACCATCGCGCTGCGATGCCGATCAGGCGACGCTCTTGACCTTGGTCGATGCGCGCTTGCTGGCGGTCTTGCGGGCGGCCGGCTTGCGCGCTGCCGACTTGGCGGCCGGACGCCGCTTGACGGCTGCCTTCTTCTGCACGCCCAGGCGCGAGAGCACCGGCTGCAGGCGGGTTTCCACCTCGCCCTTCACCGCGCCGATCAGGGTTTCCGCACGATCACGCAGCGGATCGACCAGCGCTTCGGCGCGACTGCGCGCATCGGCCAGACGGCTCTTGACCTGCTCGCCGACGCCCTCGACGGTCTCGCCGAGGCGATCCTGCAGGCTGCGGCCTTCGTCGAGCAGCGCGGCGTAGGCCTTGGCACCCTGCTTGCGGGTCAGCGACACGGCACCGATGGCGGCCAGCCACAACTCGCGGCTCTTGCTCTGGGCGACGCGCTGGGAACGGGTGCGACGCGCCTTGATTTGCTTGCTCATGGGATTACCTCTTCAACGTGTGGACTCGGGTCGGGGTCCCTCGGCACGTCATTGCGCCCCGGGGCAGTGACGTATGCTAGGGGCCACGTCTAGAGCGAACGCACTAGGCCGGCCAGCGGCGAGACCACGACACCTCGGAGGGGAACATGGCGAAGAACAAGGCCTGGGCGAAGTTTCCGCACGAAACCAAGCCCTTCGACTACGCCGGCGAAAAGCTGCAGAAGAACTGGGTCAGGCTGCACGCCGGCGATTGCGAGCCGTTCCCCGACGAAACCCGCGTCGCCGCCCTGGTGAAGGCCGGCAAGCTCGGCGAAATCGGCGACCTCGCCGCACTGGCCGAGACGCTGCAGAATGCCTGGCGTGCCTACCATCGTGGCGACTTCCGCAAAGCCTTCGACGAGGCCCGCGCGCTGGGCCCCATCGGTGCCTCGGTGGCGATCAAGGCCGCCGGCATCCATGCCATCTACCTGGTCGACGACGAAGAAGAACAGCTCAAGCGCTTCGACGAGCTGGCCGCGCTGGCCGAAGCCGCCACCAGGACCTTCCCCGAGGAAGCCAACACACATTACCGCCGCGCCTTCGCGCTGGGCCGCTACAGCCAGGGCATCTCGATCACCAAGGCGCTGTCCATGGGCCTGGCCGGCAAGGTCAAGGAAAGCCTGGACCGCACGCTGAAGCTGGCCCCCAAGCACGCCGAGGCGCACACCGCGCTGGGCCTGTACCACTGCGAGGTGGTCAGCAAGGTCGGCGGCATGCTGGCCGGCCTCACCTACGGTGCCAAGGCCGCCACCGGCGAGGCCCTGCTCGCCAAGGCCATCGAACTGACCCCGGATTCCCCCATCGCCCACATCGAATACGGCAACGGCCTGATGCTGCTCTACGGCGACAGGCGCGAGGACGATGCTGCCGCCGCCTACGAAAAAGCCGCCGGCCTCAAGCCGAAGGACGCGATGGAAAAGCTCGACGTCGAATACGCCCGCGCGCAACTGGAAGACTGAAGACCGACGCCCGACAGCCTGTAGCCGAAACGCGCCTCAGCCGAGAAAGCTGCCCAACAGGCTGCCGACGATCAGGGCGGCGAACAGGGCGAAGATGAAGGCGATGAACTGGCCGAGGACCTGGGCGCGGTCCTCGCCTTCGCGGCTGCGGTTGAGGTAGTACGGGATGACGATGAAACCGGCAAGAAGGACGCCGATGTTCAGCCACAGACTGCGCGGGAAGCGGCGGACAGCGCTGTCCTGACGGAACCAGACAAACGCCAGCAGGCACAACGCCACCAGCACCGACGGTCGCAGCCAGGCCGGCTCGGCGAGGCCGGCGTTGTTCAGCGTCGACACCCGCCAGGCGAACGCCCCGGCCACGGCCAGCATGGCGATCAGCGGGAAACGACCGGACTGGAACATGGGAAGGTTTCCTGGATGGGGGAGTGACTCGGTTGTCCGCCGGCCGCTGCGGGCTGTTTGATCGGCGTCCGACCTGGCAACAGCGGACGCTGGGCGGCCCTTCGATACCTCAGGGCGAACGGTGGTCGTGGATCAGCCAGCAGGGCGAACGGTTGTCGTGGATGAGCCGGATGGGCGAACGGTCGGGCTGGCCGACCGTCGCCGACATCGTGCGATCAGAGCTGCGGTGCCGGTCCGCCGATCGGGCTGGGACCGGAGCCGGCGTCGCTGCGCGAGCGCGGCGGCGGGTCGGACTTCTCTCCCCAGCCGGCCGGCGGCTCGGGGTGGCGGCCTTCCATGATGGCGTCGATCTGGCTGGCATCGATGGTCTCGTACTGAAGCAGCGCTTCCGCCATCAGGTGCAGCTTGTCGAGGTTGTCGGTGAGGATTTGCCGGGTGCGGGCATAGGCGCGGTCGAGGATGTCGCGCACCACTTCGTCGATGCGCCGGGCGGTCTCGTCGGAGACGTTCTTGTGCTGGGTGACGGAACGGCCGAGGAACACCTCGTCCTCCTCCTCGCCGTAGGTGATCGGTCCAAGCTCGGACAACCCCCACTTGGTGGCCATGTTGCGGGCCATCTTGGTGGCGCGCTCGATGTCGTTGGAAGCGCCGGTGGTGACCTTGTCTTCGCCAAAGATCAGCTCCTCGGCGACGCGGCCGCCGTACAGTGAGCACAGGAAGCTCTCGATGTAGACGCGGTTGTAGCTGTAGCGGTCGCCCTCGGGCAGGTACATGGTCACACCCAGCGCACGGCCGCGCGGGATGATGGTGACCTTGTAGACAGGATCGTGCTCGGGGACGATGCGGCCGACGATGGCGTGGCCTGCCTCGTGGTAGGCGGTCAGCTTCTTTTCGTCCTCGCTCATCGCCATCGAGCGGCGCTCGGCGCCCATCATGATCTTGTCGCGGGCCTTGTCGAAATGGACCATGCGCACGTCCTTGGCGTTCTCGCGGGCAGCGAACAGCGCAGCCTCGTTGACCAGGTTGGCGAGGTCGGCACCGGAGAAACCGGGCGTGCCGCGGGCGATGGTCATCGGGTCGACGTCGTCGGCCAGCGGCACCTTGCGCATGTGTACCTTGAGGATCTGTTCGCGGCCCTTCACGTCGGGCAGGCTGACCACCACCTGGCGGTCGAAACGGCCCGGGCGCAGCAGGGCCGGGTCGAGCACGTCCGGGCGGTTGGTGGCGGCGATGACGATGACGCCTTCGCTGCCCTCGAAGCCGTCCATCTCCACCAGCAACTGGTTGAGGGTCTGCTCGCGCTCGTCGTGGCCGCCGCCGAGGCCGGCGCCGCGATGACGGCCGACGGCGTCGATCTCGTCGATGAAGATGATGCAAGGCGCGCTCTTCTTGGCCTGCTCGAACATGTCGCGCACACGGCTGGCACCGACGCCGACGAACATCTCGACGAAGTCGGAGCCGGAAATGCTGAAGAACGGCACCTTGGCTTCGCCGGCGATGGCCTTGGCCAGCAGCGTCTTGCCGGTGCCGGGCGAGCCGACCATCAGCACGCCGCGCGGAAT
>JBAYTD010000179.1:0-3711 GCA_041675805.1 Lysobacteraceae bacterium | reverse complement strand
TTCGATCCACGCTTCCTCCCCACGCTCGGTCACCCTCACGCAGTTGCGCTTCACTTCGCTCGCTGTGGCCAGCTCACGGGAGGACTTGCACCTCCAAGAGTGCGCCCGTGCCGGGCGCACGAACCAAAAAAACCCCGCCGAAGCGGGGTTTTCTGATCGCATCCGTGCCACGGCGCGGATGCCGATGTTGGTGCCCAGGGCGGGACTCGAACCCGCACAGCTTGCGCCACTACCCCCTCAAGATAGCGTGTCTACCAATTCCACCACCTGGGCAACGGGAACGGCGCGCCGGGCATGGCCGGATCACCGCGATGCAACGATTGTATCAGGGCGTTTCGTCGCCCTGCGCATCTTCCTTGACGTCCTCGACCGGCTGTTCGACGACCGGCGCATCGACCGCCGGTGCCAGTTCGACCACGGGCGCTTCGACGACCGGGACTTCGGCGGCCGGTGAGATCAGCGGTGCATCGGACACCGCCGGTGCTTCGCTGAGGCCGCCCATCACGCCGAGGTCGTCCACCGCCGGTGCCACTGTGCTGCTGCGGCTGGCGTACACCGCCATGCCCAGGCTGAGCACGAAGAAAATCGCCGCCAGCACCGCTGTGGACTTGGACAGGAAGTTGGCCGAGCCGCGCGCACCGAACACGGTGGCCGAGGCACCGCCGCCGAAGCCGGAGCCGGCCGCAGCGCCGGAGCCGCGCTGGAGAAGGATGAGCACGACCATCGCCACGGCGACGAGTACGTAGAAGACATTGACGAGCGTCAGCAGCATGTGGGCATTACTCAGGCCGCCGCACGGGCGATGGCCAGGAATTCGGTTGCGTTGAGAGAGGCCCCGCCGACCAGCCCGCCGTCGATGTCGTCCTGGGCGAACAGGTCGGCGGCATTGGCCGCCTTCACGCTGCCGCCGTACAGGAGCGGAAGCGAGTTGGCCATTCTAGCATCCCAGGAACGGATTTCGCCACGGATGAATGCATGGGCGGCCTGCGCCTGCTCCGGCGTCGCGGTGCGGCCGGTGCCGATGGCCCAGACCGGCTCGTAGGCGATGATGGCATCCTCCAGGTCGGCCGGCGCGGCGCGGTCGAGCAGCGCGCGCACCTGCTCGCGCAGCACCGCTTCGGTTTGCCCGGCCTCGCGCTGGACCAGGGTTTCGCCGACGCAGAGCACGGTGGACAGGCCGCCGCGCCGTGCGGCGAGGAACTTCTCCGCCACCTGCACTGAGGTTTCGCCGTGGTACTGGCGGCGTTCGGAGTGGCCGACCAGCACGTGCCGGCAGCCGATGTCGCGCAGCATCGCGGCCGACACTTCGCCGGTGTAGGCACCCTGCTCGTGCGCGCTGACATCCTGCGCGCCGAAGGCCAGCGCGTTGCCGGCATGACGCTGGATCAGCTCGGCCAGATAGACCGCCGGCGGGAAGATCAGCATCTCGACGCCGGCCGGCACGCCGCCGGCGGCCAGCGCGTCCAGCAATTCGTGTGCGAAGCGCCGGTCGCCATGCATCTTCCAGTTGCCTGCCGCCACCCGTTTCCTGCCCATGCCCGATGATCCACCTGGTCGAAGAGGGTGCCTAGGATAGGCATCCGGCGGCGCGAATGCCACGCGGCGCAGCGGCGGCGCGTGGCCGACGGCGACAAACGCGGTGTCGTGCAGGCATCATCGACCGATCCAGGCCAAGAGGTTCTCCATGTCCGCTGCCGATGCTTCCGGCCACGCCCTGATCACCGGTGCCTCCTCCGGCATCGGTGCCGAGCTGGCCCGCGAATACGCCCGCCGCGGCCGCGCCGTGGTGCTGACCGCGCGTCGCGTCGAGCGCCTCGAAGCGCTGGCCGGCGAGTTGCGCCGGCAAGTCGACTGCCAGGTGATTCCGGCCGATCTGGAGGACCCCGCAGCCCCGGCGATGCTGGCCGGGACGCTGCGCCAGCGCGGCATCGAAGTCGGCATCCTGGTCAACAACGCCGGTTATGGCGTGCCCGGCGTCTACACCGCTTCGGACTGGCAGCGCCACGCGCGTTTCCTGCAGATCATGGTGACGGCGGTGTGCGAACTCAGCCATCGCCTGCTGCCGGCGATGCAGGCACGCGGCCACGGCGGCATCCTCAACGTCGCCTCGCTGGCCGGTCTGGTGCCGGGCTCGGCCGGGCAGACTCTGTACGCGGCGGCTAAGTCGTTCATGGTCAAGTTCTCGCAGTCGCTGGCACTGGAAAACGCCGACAAAGGTGTGCAGGCCTGCGCCCTCTGCCCCGGCTTCACCTACAGCGAGTTCCACGACGTGACCGGCACCCGCGAGAAGATGTCCAAGCTGCCGAAATGGATGTGGATGCAGGCCGCCGACGTCGCCCGTCAGGGCATCGACGCGCTGGAAGCGGGCAAGGTGGTGTACGTCCCCGGTCGCGCCAATCGCAGCATCAAGGCGATCACCGACCTTCTCCCCGACGCCGTGGCGCTGCGCTCGATGGCCCGCCGCTCCAAACAGATCCGCCAGCAATAACCCGAGTCACCAATCCCCTATCACCATCAAATCAAATCAACTTGATCTCGCGCAGGCGCTGCTCCAGATAACCCTGCGCCGTGATCGGCTCCGGATAGCGGTTCGGACTGTCCGGCGTGATGCACGAGGGCAGTACGTCGATCAGGAAATCCGGGTTCGGGTGCAGGAAGAACGGTGTGGAATAGCGCGGCTGGCGCGCCTTCTCGCCCGGCGGGTTGACCACGCGGTGCCTGGTGGACGGGTACACGTGGTTGGTCAGCCGCTGCAGCATGTCGCCGATGTTGACCACGATGGTGTCGGCATCGGCGGTGAACGGCACCCACTCGCCCTTGCGCGACAGCACTTCCAGGCCCTCGGCGCTGGCCCCGACCAGCAGGGTGATCAGGTTGATGTCCTCGTGCGCGCCGGCGCGCACGTTGGGGATGTCGTCGGTGGTGATCGGCGGGTAGTGGATCGGGCGCAGGATCGAGTTGCCGGCATCGGTCTTGTCGGCGAACCAGTCCTGCGGCAGGCCGATGTGCAGGGCCAGCGCCGACAGCACGCGCGAGCCCAGCTCGTCCAGCGCGCCATACAGTGCCAGCGCCTGCTGCCTGAACTCGGGGACTTCCTGCGGCCACTGGTTGTCGGCCATCACCTGGCGGTAGTGGCTGTCGGCCGGCAACTCGCGGCCGACGTGCCAGAACTCCTTGAGGTCGAAATGCTTGGAATCCTTGGCCGTTTCGATGCCGAACGGGGTGTAGCCGCGGGCACCGCCGCCGCCTTTGACGTGGTACTGCTTCTTCACCTCCTCGGGCAGGGCGAAGAAGGCGCGAAAGGCTTCGTAGGCGGCATCGATCAAGTCCTGTCCGATACCGTGGTTGCGGATGCCGGCGAAGCCCCATTCGCGGTAGGCCGCGCCCAGTTCGGCGACGAAGGCGTCGCGATCGGTCTCGAAACGGGTGATGTCTAGGGTCGGGATCGTGGGCATGTCGGACCTGGATTGGGAAGCGATGGACTGGGAAGGAAAATCGGAAAGACCTGCGCTGCCGGGCACGACTCAGCCGGCGCGGGCGACGGCCTCTGCCAGCCGGCCGACGATGTCGTCGACCAGCGCGGCGTCATCGGCTTCGACCGTCACCCGGATCACCGGCTCGGTGCCGGAAGGACGGATGAAGGCGCGGCCGCGACCGGTCAACGTCGCCTGCGCGCGGGCCAGTTCGGCCTGCACCCAGGGCTGCTCGTGC
>JBAYTD010000178.1:0-3757 GCA_041675805.1 Lysobacteraceae bacterium | reverse complement strand
GGCAACGAACGCCCGGATTTCCCGCTGCACCGCCCGCAACTGCGCGGCGCCGGCATCCTCGCCGCCGGCCGCAACTTCGGCTGCGGTTCCTCACGCGAACACGCGCCGTGGGCGCTGCTGGACTACGGCATCCGCGTCGTCATCTCGACCCGCATCGCCGACATCTTCCGCAACAATGCGCTGAAGAACGGCGTGTTGCCGCTGGTCGTGGACGAAGCCGACTGGCAGCGCATCGCCGGCTTCGAGGCGCAAAAGATCGTCGTCGATCTGGAAGCGCTGCACATCGAACTGCCCGATGGTGGCCGCATCGGCTTCGAGGTCGAAGCCTTTGCCCGGCAATGCCTGCTGCAAGGCGTCGATCAGATGGGGTATCTGTTGTTGCAGGCGGATGCGATTGCCGCGTTTGAACGGAATCGGGCGGCGTGAGTGTGGGCTTGATCTTCTGATGGCTTGGCTTCGCTCGCTTGGTTGGAGGGTGTCGTGGGGGTTTCGACCGCCTCGTCGGCCATCCATGGCCTCGAACATTCGCGCCTTTCCCCGGATGCCGGCTGCGCTGCTCGGTGCAGACAACGGGCGATGGGGAGCAAAAGAGCCGGAGCCAGAGCAACAGCAACAGCGCTTGAGCCGCGTGCTTTTGACCTTCCGGGCCCCTGTATCGCGCCGAGTAGCGCAGTCATCCGTCAGGGAAAGGTGCCCCTGTTTGAGCGCATGGATGCGCGAGTTGGCACCGGCTGACGGATGGCGAGCAACGCAGGGAACATCGCTTGCTGCGCAAGCGATGCGCGATGCCGGGGTGGCCTTCTCTTTGGTTACTTTCTCTTGGCCACTCAAGAGAAAGTGACTCGGCCGCCGCCGAGGCGGACGAAACCCGGCGACAGCCCAAAATCAGGCGAATGAAGCCCCACCACAATCCCCCCAAAGAACCACACACCATGAACGCCACCCTCACCCTCCTCCCCGGCGACGGCATCGGCCCGGAAGTCATCGCCGAAGCGCGCAAGCTGCTCGCCGCCATCGCGGCCCGCTTCAACCACGATTTCACCGTGGAAGAAGCCCTGATCGGCGGTGCCGCGATCGACGCCAGCGGCGATCCGCTGCCGCCTGAAACCATCGCCCTGTGCGAGCGCGCCGACGCGGTGCTGCTGGGCGCGGTCGGCGGTCCGAAGTGGTCCGATCCGAATGCGCCGGTACGTCCGGAACAGGGCCTGCTGAAACTGCGCGCCACGCTAGGCGTCTACGCCAACCTGCGCCCGGTCGCGCCGCATCCGGTGGCCGCCAAACATGCGCCGATCAAGGCCGAACTGCTGCAAGGCGTGGATCTGTTGTTCGTGCGCGAGCTGACCGGCGGCGCGTACTTCGGCGAGAAGGGCCGCGAGCAGGATGGCCAGGTCGCGTTCGATGTCAGTCGCTATTCGGTGGCCGAGGTCGAGCGTGTCACCCGCCGTGCCGCGCAGTTGGCGCGCGGTCGTCGCAAGAAGATCACCCACGTGGACAAGGCCAACGTGCTGGAAACCTCGCGCCTGTGGCGCAGCGTGGTCACGCGCGTGCTGAGCGACGAATTCCCCGATATCGAATTCGAACATGTGCTGGTGGACGCGATGACGATGCACCTGCTGCATCGCCCGGCCAGCTTCGACGTGATCCTCACCGAAAACCTGTTCGGCGACATCCTCACCGACGAAGCCTCGGTGCTGGCCGGTTCGATGGGCCTCTTGCCTTCGGCTTCCGTCGGCGACGGCAAGGCCGGCCTGTACGAACCGATCCACGGCTCCGCCCCGGACATCGCCGGCCAGGGCATCGCCAATCCCTACGCCACCTTACTGTCGGTGGCGCTGGCGCTGCGCCATTCGCTCGGCCTGGAAGACGAGGCGCGCGCGGTGGAGGCCGCCGTTTCGCAGGCATTGGATGCCGGCGTGCTGACCCACGATCTGATCGGCGAAGGCGCGGTTTCGACCGCGCAGGCCGGCGATTACGTCGCGGCGCGAGTGCGCGACGCCGCATGAACCGCCCGCATCCCGCGCCGGAAGACGCCAGCGCCTGGCTGCGCGCCATCCTCACCGCGCCGGTCTACGACGTGGCGCAGCGCACACCGCTGGATCCGGCGCGGCGGCTGTCGCGGCGGCTGGGTGAAAACATCCTGCTCAAGCGCGAAGACGAGCAGCCGGTGTTCTCGTTCAAAGTGCGCGGTGCCTACACCCGGCTGGCGCGGCTCAGCGCGGAGGAACGCGCGCGCGGCGTGCTGGCGGTATCGGCCGGCAACCACGCGCAGGGCGTGGCGCTGGGCGCGAAACATCTCGGGCTGGATGCCCTCATCGTGATGCCCGCGACCACGCCGAGGATCAAGTCCAGCGTGGTCGAAGCGCTGGGCTCGCGCGCCGTGCTGCATGGCGACTCCTACGACGACGCCGCGGAATACGGCCTGGCACTGGCGCGCGAACAGGGCCGCACCGTCATCCATCCCTACGATGATCAGGACGTGATCGCCGGCCAGGGCACGGTGGCGATGGAACTGCTGGCCGATCACCACGGCCGCCTCGACGCCGTGTTCATCCCCGTCGGCGGTGGCGGCCTGGCCGCCGGCATGGCGACCTACATCAAGGCACTGGACCCGTCCATCCGCATCATCGCCGTGGAGCCGGACGACGCCGCCTGCCTCAAGGCCGCCTGCGAGGCCGGGCACCCGGTGCGGCTGGACCACGTCGGCATCTTCGTCGATGGCTGCGCGGTGCGCGAAATCGGCGCGCTGCCATTCGCACTGCTGCGCGGGCGCATCGATGAGGTGGTCACTGTCGATGCCGACCAGGTCTGCGCCGCGATCCGCGACGTGTTCGAAGACACCCGCTCCATCGTCGAACCCGCCGGTGCGCTCGCCGTGGCCGGCATGAAACGTTGGTGCGCGGAAAATCCCGGCAGCGGCCGCACCCTGGTCGCGGTGCTCAGTGGCGCCAACATGAATTTCGACCGGCTCGGTTATGTGTCCGAGCGCGCCGGCATCGGCGAACAGAACGAAGCGATTTTCGGCGTCACCATCCCGGAGCGGCGCGGAGCCTATCTCGACCTGATCCGCACCCTCGGCCAGCGCGCCATCAGCGAATTCAATTACCGCTACCACGGCCCCGGCGAAGCGCAGATTTACCTTGGCGTGCAACTCAAGCAAGGTGCCGCCGAACGCGCCGCCCTGCTGCAAACCCTGGCCGACGCCGGTTACCCCGTCGCCGATTACACCGAAAACGAAGTCGCCCGCCTGCACGTCAGGCATCTTGTCGGCGGCCCGGCCCCGCTGCAGCGCGAACGCCTGTTCCGCTTCGAGTTTCCCGAACGCCCCGGTGCGCTGCGGCATTTCCTCGAAACCCTCGGCAGCCACTGGAACATCAGCCTGTTCCACTACCGCAACCACGGCGCCGCCGACGGCCGCGTCCTGTGCGGCTTTGAAGTCGCGGAAAAAGACGACCCCGCCTTCGCCGCCGACCTGGAAAAACTCGGCTACTGGCACAGCGAAGAAACCGGCAACCCCGCCCTGCTGCAATTCGGACTCGGCGGCACATAGCGCCCGCCCCGCCACGCCCATTCACCGGTCCAGCGGACTGAGCACCCCGTGCCCGCCGCGATTGAGCACATGGGTATAAATCTGCGTCGTCGCCACATCCTTGTGCCCGAGCAGTTCCTGGATGGTGCGGATGTCCTGCCCGGCCTCCAGCAGATGCGTGGCAAACGAATGCCGCAGCGTGTGGCAACTGGCGGGCTTGTCGATGCCCGC
>JBAYTD010000177.1:0-3781 GCA_041675805.1 Lysobacteraceae bacterium | reverse complement strand
GGTATAGGCGGTCAGGTGGTCAACGATGGGAATGCCGATGCGGGTGGGGCCGGATTCCGGGGTGCCGTTGATGCTCATGAGCCCGCACATGGCCTGCAGCACTGCATCGTAGCCGGGTTGACCGCCACAGGGACCGGTTGCGCCGAAGCCGCTGATGCCGCAATAGACCAGGCGCGGGAACCGCGGCGCCAGGACGCTTTCGTAGCCCAGCCGCCATTTTTCCATGGTGCCCGGCAGAAAGTTCTCGACCAGCACGTCGGCGTCTTCGAGCAGGCGCAGCAATATCTGTCGACCTTCTTCGGTATTGAGTTTCAGCGAGAATGCCCGCTTGCCGCGATTCACCGCCTGGTAGTAGGCGGCAATGCCGTTGTCGTCGAATGGGGGGCCGAGCTGGCGGGTTTCGTCTCCGAAAGGAGGTTCGATCTTGATGACATCGGCGCCATGATCAGCCAGCATCTGGGTGCACAGAGGCCCGGCGAGAACCCGGCTCAGGTCTACGACGCGCACGCCCTTGAGGGCTCCGGTGGCGTCGGCGCGGGCTTGCCAGGCGGGCGCTGCTGAGTGCTGTGAAACCTGTGACATGTCGTTCCTCCACCGCGTTTCTTGTTGCAACGCAGAACAAACGGGTTCAGCGCCGTTCCGCGTCCCATGCCGCCGCCCCGCGGTTCGGGCGGACGGCCTGCGTGGTCAGCTCCGGCTGGGCAGCTCAATGATGCCGAAGCCCACGACCGACAGTTCATCGTCCTGGTTGCGGCCTTCCTGCTCGACCTCGACCAGGTGCTGGCCGTTTTCGACGAACTTGCGTTTGACCCTGCCTTTGATGAACAGCATGTCGCCTTCCGGGTTGTGGCGGCGCACTTTGCAATGCGCCCTGCGCAGAAAGCCGTCGTCGCCCATCCAGTTGGTCAGGTGATGGGTAAGCCAGGACGTGCGCTCGGGGCCGTAGTCGTAGGCGCCGGGCGCGCCGACTTCCAGAGCGAACTCTTCTTCCCAGTGCACGCGCTCGGGTACATCGGGAATGCCGAAGCGGTTCTTGATGCCGACCCCCGGATGCGCGTCGATCAGTTGCCAGGCGAGCTTGTTGGCGCGGATGTACAGGCCGCCCCAACCCTGTGCATAGGCAATGAAGCCGGTGACCGTCATGGGGCCTTTGAACATGACCGGCAGTTCTTCACCTTCTTGCACGTCTTCCCAGTAGCGCGGCGTGGCGCCGCGGATTTCTTCCTCTGCGTAGAGTTTGTACGCTGCGCGCAGTTCTTCATCCGTGTAGCGGCGCGGACCGCGGGCACGGGCATCGGTGTACTTGGTGCCTTTTTCGCGGGCATGGTCGCGTTCCGTGCGAAAGCACCAGCTGTCGGCTTCGGCCACCTTGTCGCCTTCCTGGTTGAAGAAATCGACGTGGTAGATCTGCTGGACCGCGCGCCCCGCAAAACGAGTTTCGTGCGGGATCAGGTCCTTGAGATAAGCTTCGGTGGAGATTTCATCATTGCGACGCACCGGCTTGTGCCATGTCCAGTCAGCGCCCGACCACATGGCGTGCACGCCGGGCAGGCCGCCCACATACCCCGACACAATGCGGCTGGTGGCGAACAGGAAACTGGGCAGTGCGATGATGCCGCCGTACCTGGTGCCGGCCGCGTATTCAGGGTCGCACCACAGGGGGTTGTCGTCGCCGATGCCATGAGCGTAATGGCGGATGTTGTCGCGGGTGGCTTCGTAGCACCAGGGCTCGACGGTGTTCTCGATTTTCAGGCCGATGCGGCGGCGCAGGGCGTCGAGATCGGCGTCTGTGATCTTGGGGAAGGAACGGGCTTCGGTCGGCATGTTCATGGTGTGGCTCCTCGTGTCTTATGTCGTTGATGTCTGTTGCAGGCGTTTCAGTTCCTGTTCGCGCAGTTTCTTGCGATGGATCTTTCCGGCCGGGGTCTTGGGAAGTTCGGTCACGAATTCGACGTGACGCGGGTATTCGTGCTGGCTGAGGCGAAACCGGACGGCGTCCTGGATGGATTGGGCCAGGGCGTCGTCGCCGGGGCATTTGGCAACCACGAAGGCCTTCACCACCTGGCCGCGAAGGGGGTCCGGTACGCCGATGACCGCCGCTTCGAGCACTTGCGGATGTTTGAGTATGGCGTCCTCGACCTCGACCGCGCCGATCGTCCAGCCGGCGGAGATGATGACGTCGTCGGCGCGCCCCCCGTGGTAGAAGTAGCCGTCCTGGTCGGTGCGGCCGAGATCCTTGGTGGCGATCCACCGGCCCCGGCGCATCACCTTCATCTCGCCCACCACACCGGGCGGGCAGGGGTTGCCTTCCGCGTCCTGGACTTCGACCACGCCGCCGGGAATCGGCTTGCCCAGTGAGCCGGGCTTGACCCGGAAGTCGCTGGCGCCGGGGTAGGACACCAGGATGACGCCGATCTCGGTGGTGCCGTACATGCTGCACACCGAGGTGCCGAACAGTTTCTCGATGAAGGTTTCCGTGGCGCTGTCTATGGGCTCACCGGTGAACGACAGTTTTTCGATGCTGTAGGTGTATTGCGTGGCTTCCGGGGCGTTGCGGATCATGCGGTAGTGCGTGGCCGCGGCCGACATATTGGTGAAGCGATGCTTGCTGAGGGCTTCGGCCAGCCGGGCCGCGTTGTACTTGCCGGAGTAGGCGCCGATGGTGAGGCCCAGCGCCAGCGGCGCCAGGGTGCCGTGCCACAGGCCATGGCCCCAGGCGGGCGAGGATGGGCAGAAGTAGCGGTCGCCGGGGCGCAGGCCCGTGCCATACAGGGCCGCGACCATGAGCGTGACCAGCGCTTTGTGACTGTGGCGGATGGCGTCCGGCAGTTCGCGGGTGGTGCCCGAGGTGTACTGGAAGATGGCCAGGTCGTTGGCACGGGTGTTCGGCTCGAACGTCGCGGGGTGGTGCGACAGCTTTTCAAGGAAGTCGGCATCGACGGCGAGCGTCCGCAGATTGGCGATGCCTTGCGTCAGTCCTGTTTTTTCGGGATGGGTCAGCAGGATGCGGGGCTTGCAGTCATCGATGCGCAGCCGCACGCCGTCAGGCCCGAACAGTGTGAACAGCGGCACGGCGATGGCGCCGGTCTTGATGACGCCGAACAGCGCCGCATAGAACGAGCGCGAAGGTTCGAGCATGACGGCCACGCGGTCGCCCGGCTGGACGCCCTGCTCGACCAGAAAATTCGCAAAGCGGGAGGATTCGTCCGAGATCTCGCGGAAGGTCAGGATTTCTTCACGCCCGTCGGCATGGACCACGATGATGGCGACGCGTTCGTTGTCGGTCGCGTGGCGATCTATGCATTCGTGCGCGATGTTCAGCGCTTCGGGGCTGCCGTCGAACAGATCCCACAGTTTATCGGGGTGCCACTGTGTCTGAGCGTCCGCGTAGGACGTGAAGCTGGTGAGTGTTGTCATGGTGCCCGTTCCTCGCTTGTCATGAGTGCCACTTTATGGTCCGGATTTATGGTTGTCAAATACGTTATTAAATTGTATATAGACAATTATTTGTAGAGCGATGGCGCATCGATGCGCGAGGCGACGGCCGGCGCCCCGCGCAGGCATCGCCTCGCAGGGATGGTTCAAAAAGAAGGGAAACGGTTATGGAGAGTCGCCGTGCGGGGCCCTCGGAACGCCCTTGGCGCAGGGGGGGCGGCGGCCTCCCGGGCCTTATTTCAGCCGTTCAAGCAATTGCCGGCAGTGTTCGATCTGATCTTCGATTTCCACCAGTGTCTGTTCCAGGTCCTTGCGCTGCTGCTCGAGCGTATCGCGATGCCGTTCG
>JBAYTD010000176.1:0-3903 GCA_041675805.1 Lysobacteraceae bacterium | reverse complement strand
CGCGCAAGGCGTCGAAACTGGCGAACAGGGCTGGATTGCCGAATGCGACCGATTCGGTCAGTTCGATCTCCAGAAGCTCGGCGGGCAGGGCCATATCGGCCAGCACCCGCTTTACCTCGTCGTCGAACGTTGGCCCAACCTGGCTGGCGGACACATTGACGGCAAGACGGAACGGTTGCCATGCCGGTCCTTGCCACTTGTGCATCTGGCGACAGGCCTCGCCCAGCACCCACGCGCCTATTTCCGGCATCAGGCCGAACGACTCGGCCAGCGGCAGGAACTGGCCGGGCGGCAACAGGCCAAGCCTCGGATGCCGCCAGCGCATCAACGCTTCCGCGCCAGCGATCCGGTGATCGCGCAGATCGACCAGCGGCTGGTAATGCAGGTCAAGCTGTCCGCGCGCCGCCGCCTGCGCCAACTCGGCCGCCGTCCATCCGGCGGGCTGCGAACTCGTCATGATCCGCCCCGGAAGGCGCGCAGCAGCCGCGTTACGGCCAGAACGAACAAGCCGGTCAGCGCGAGCGCGGCAACACCCCAATGCTCGCCAAGGAAGGCACCGGCGGTCGTCCCGGCCAGCACGGCGGCGAGAATCGGCAGATGGCAGGGGCAGGTCAACACGGCCAGCGCACCCCACAGGTAGCCGGAAACGGGTTGGCGCGTCTCGGGCGGCAGTTTGTCAGGGGCGTTCACGGCAATGCCTCCTCGTGCGCCCGCTCGGCTGGCATGGAGGCCAGTTGCGCGTCCAGATGGGCCAACGCCGCGCGCCGCCGCTCGACCAACTGGCGCAGCACGGCAAGCTGCGCTGCGGCTTGTGCGCCGTCCGCTGCGTCGAGCGCACGGCACAGCCGCGCCAGGGCATCCAGGCCGATACCCGCCTCGAAGGCCGCGCGCACGAAGCACAGCCGTTGCAAGGCCGCATCGTCGAACACGCCGTAGCCGCCCGTGGTGCAGGCCACCGGCCGTAACAAGCCGCGCACCAGGTAGTCGCGCACGATATGTACGCTCACCCCAGCGTTATGGGCCAGTTGCGATACCGTGTAGGCGCTCATCGCACACCTCCTTGTCCTCACCCGGCGCAGCAGGAAAGCTGCTTCACATCCTTGTTGAAGGTCTGCGCCGCGAGCTTCAACCCTTCGACCATCGTCAGGTAGGGGAACAACTGGTCGGCCAGTTCCTGCACCGTCATCCGGTTGCGAATCGCCAGTGCGGCCGTCTGGATCAGTTCGCCCGCTTCCGGGGCCACTGCCTGCACGCCGATCAGTCGTCCGCTGCCTTCTTCAACCACCAGTTTGATGAAGCCGCGCGTGTCGAAGTTGGCGAGCGCGCGCGGCACGTTGTCCAGCGTTAGCGTGCGACTATCAGTTTTGATGCCGTCATGGTGCGCTTCCGCCTCGCTGTAGCCTACGGTCGCCACTTGCGGGTCGGTGAACACCACGGCCGGCATCGCGGTCAGGTTCAGGGCCGCGTCACCGCCGGTCATGTTGATCGCGGCGCGAGTGCCGGCCGCTGCCGCCACATAGACGAACTGCGGCTGGTCGGTGCAGTCGCCTGCGGCGTAGATGTGTTCCACGCTTGTACGCATGCCGGGGTCGATGACGATAGCGCCTTGCGGGGTGAGCGTGACGCCCGTCGCATCCAGTGCCAGCTTGCGTGTGTTGGGCGCGCGGCCGGTGGCGACCAGCAGCTTGTCGGCGCGCAGTTCGCCGTGCGCCGTGGTGAGCACGAATTCGCCGTCCCCTTCACCATTGATATACGCGACCTGGCTGGCCTGGGTGTGTTCCCTCACCTCGATGCCCTCCATGCGGAATGCGGCCGTGACGGCTTCGCCTATAGCTGGGTCTTCGCGGAAGAACAGCGTGCTGCGAGCCAGGATCGTCACCTTCGCTCCGAGTCGGGCGAACGCCTGCGCCAGCTCCAGCGCCACCACTGATGAGCCAATCACGGCCAGGCGCTTAGGAATCGTCTCGCTGACCAGCGCTTCAGTGGAAGTCCAGTACGGAGTGTCTTTCAGGCCGGGAATCGGCGGCACGGCCGGGCTCGCGCCGGTGGCGATCAGGCAGCGGTCGAATGCCACCACGCGCTCGCCGCCGTCGTTGAGTTGCACGATCAGGTTGCGATTGTCCTTAAAGCGGGCGGAGCCGTGCAGCACAGTGATCGCCGGATTGCCCTCCAAGATGCCTTCGTACTTGGCGTGGCGCAGTTCATCGACGCGGGCCTGCTGCTGGGCCAGCAGCGCCGTGCGCTGGATGGTCGGCGTGGTAGCGGCGATGCCGCCATCGAACGGGCTTTCCCGGCGCAGATGGGCGATATGGGCGGCGCGGATCATGATCTTGGACGGCACACAACCGACATTGACGCAGGTGCCGCCGATGGTGCCGCGCTCGATCAGCGTGACACGTGCGCCTTGCTCGACGGCCTTCAGCGCCGCTGCCATCGCGGCCCCGCCGCTGCCGATGACGGCGATATGCAATGCGCCGCTGCTACCCGTCTTGTCGTTTCTGCCCAGCAGATCGCGCATCTTGTCGAGCAATCCGCCCGGCGTCGAAACTGAGGGGGCATCGGCCAGCGTGGCCCGATAACCGAGTCCAGCTACAGCGGCCGTCAGCGCGTCGGGTGACGTGCCGACCTCAATGGCGAGCTTGGCGCTGCCCTTGGCGTAGGAGACATCCGCTGATTGCACGCCGGGCACTTTCTCCAGGGCGTCCTTGACATGCACTGCGCACGAGTCGCAAGTCATGCCGGTGATTTTGAGAGTGCTCATACCATCGTTCCTTATTCGTGTGGGCCGCCGTGTCGCACGGTCAGCCGTCTTTCACAAGCGCTTGGCGGGGAGTTCGCAGCCGTCCGGTCCGCAACGGCGATGCGCCGGCGACACGAAGTCCCAGATCGACACCCCAATCATCAAGGCCAGGCCGACGTACATCAGGTTCGCCGTCCACCAGTTGCCGAGCAGCCAGACCGTGGCCGCAAACACGATGGCCGGGCCGATCATGCCGAGCAGACTGCGCAGCCATTGCCGATGACTGAACCAACCCAGCGCGTTCGCCAGGAAGGCCAGCGCGGCAAACAGCGGCAGCAGGCGGCTGATGAACAGTCCCTCGTACTGGCTCAAGAAGCCCAGCCCGATGGCCGCGCCGAAGCTGGCGAGGGCTGGAAAGCAGGCGGCGCAGCCCATCGCGGAAACGACGCTGCCGAGCGCGCCGGTTTTATCGGCAATGCGTGTCATCAGTCCCATGAAGCGGCTCTCGCTGTTGTCGTTGGCTTGCTGGCTCACTGCTTGACGCTGGACGGATAGCCGGCGTCTGCGGTGGCCTTGGTCAGCTTCTGTACGCTGGCCTTGGTGTCGTCAAAAGTGACGACGGCCTCGCGCTTCTCGAAGCCCACATCGACCTTGCTCACGCCTTCGACCTTGGAGAGCGCTTTCTTGACTGTGATCGGGCAGGCGGCGCAAGTCATGCCGGGAACCGCTAGCGTGACGGTCTGGGTAGCGGCCCACACCGGGGCAACAGCGGCGGCGAGGGCAAGGGAGGCAAACAGTTTCTTCATGATGAACTCCTGGTTAATAGAAAAATGGAACGACATAGGGAAATCCAAGCGCGACCAGGACCAGCACGGCCACGATCCAGAAAATCAGCTTGTAGGTGGCGCGCACCTGCGGAATCGCGCAGACCTCACCTGGCTTGCATGCCTGCACGGGCCGGTAAATCCGCTTCCAGGCGAAGAACAGCGCCACTAGCGCCGCGCCGATGAACAACGGTCGATAGGGTTCCAGCACCGTCAGGTTGCCGATCCAAGCACCGGAGAAGCCCAGGGCGACCAGTACTAGCGGCCCCAGGCAGCAGGTCGATGCAAGAATGGCGGCCAGCCCGCCGGCGAAGAGCGCACCGCGCCCGTTTTGTGGTT
>JBAYTD010000175.1:0-3974 GCA_041675805.1 Lysobacteraceae bacterium | reverse complement strand
TGCTGCGCCAGGCCATGTGCCGCGACCAGCGCCGCCTGCGCCGGCTGCTGTCGCACTGGCGGCAGAGCGGCAGCGACGCCGACCTGGCCGCATTTCGCCAGGCGGCGGAGGAATCCGTCGCCACGCGCCGCCGCCGCGCCGCCGCGCTGCCGGTTGCGACCTTCGACGAGGCGCTGCCGGTGTCGCGCGAGGCGTCGCGCATCGTCGAACTGATCCGTCGCCATCCGGTGCTGGTGATCGCCGGCGAAACCGGCTCCGGCAAGACCACGCAATTGCCGAAACTGTGCCTGGCGGCCGGACGCGGCGCGGCCGGCATGATCGGCTGCACCCAGCCACGGCGCATCGCCGCGCGCTCGATGGCGCGCCGGGTGGCCGAGGAACTGGGCGTGTCGGCCGGCGGCGTGGTCGGCTACCAGGTCCGCTTCACCGAGCAGGTCGGCGAGGACACCGCGATCAAGTTCATGACCGACGGCATCCTGCTGGCGGAAATCCAGTCCGACCGGATGCTCTCGCGCTACGACACGATCATCCTCGACGAGGCGCACGAGCGCAGCCTCAACATCGACTTCCTGCTCGGCTATCTGAAGGACCTGCTGCGCCGACGCCGCGACCTGAAGCTGATCGTCACCTCGGCGACCATCGACACCGCCCGCTTTGCCCGCCACTTCGACGACGCGCCGATGCTGGAAGTGTCCGGCCGCAGCCATCCGGTCGAGGTCCGCTGGCGGCCGCCGCAGCTCGCCCTCGGCAACGACGAGGCCGCTGCATCGCGGTCCGACAACGACCACGACCCGATGACCCGCCACATCGTCGCTGCCGTCGACGAGATCACGGCGGAAGACCCGCGCGGCGACGTGCTGGTGTTCCTGCCCGGCGAGCGCGACATCCACGATGCCCACCGCGCGCTGTCGCGACGCCAGTACCGCCATACCGAGGTGCTGCCGCTGTACGCGCGGCTCTCCGCGCGCGACCAGGACCGGGTGTTCAATCCCGGCCCGCAGCGACGCATCGTGCTGGCCACCAATGTCGCGGAAACCTCGCTGACCGTGCCGCGCATCCGCTACGTGGTCGATCCCGGCCTGGCCCGGGTCAAGCGCTACAGCGCCCGGCAGAAGCTCGACCGCCTGCACATCGAACCGATCTCGCGGGCCAGCGCCGACCAGCGCAAGGGCCGCTGCGGGCGCGTCGGCCCGGGCATCTGCTATCGGCTGTACGACGAAGCCGATTACCTCGCCCGCCCGGCCTACACCGACCCGGAAATCCGCCGCAGCGCGCTGGCCGGCGTGATCCTGCGCATGCTCTCGCTGGGCCTGGGGCGGATCGACGACTTCGCCTTCCTCGATCCACCCGACCCGCGCGCCGTGGCCGACGGCTGGCAGCAGCTCGCCGAACTGGCTGCCGTGGACAACGAACGCAAGCTCAGTGCCGTCGGCCGGCAGATGTCGCGGCTGCCGATCGACGTGAAACTCGCCCGCATGCTGGTCGCCGCCAGCGCCTCCGGCTGCCTGCGCGAAGTGCTGCTGATCGCCTCCTTCCTCGGCATCCAGGACCCGCGCGAGCGCCCCGCCGATGCCCGCCAGGCGGCCGACACCGCGCACGCGCACTGGGCCGATCCGAAATCCGACTTCCAGGCCATCCTCAACCTGTGGGCGGACTACCACGAAGCGCATGGCGAACTGACGCAATCGAAACTGCGCGACTGGTGCGGCAAGCGCTTCCTCAGCCACCTGCGCATGCGCGAATGGCGCGAACTGCATCGGCAACTGCTGTTGCTGGCCGACGAACTGGGCTGGTCGCTGTCGACCCAGGCTGCCGACTACCCGACCCTGCACCGCGCCCTGATCGCCGGCATGCCGACGCAGATCGGCCGCAAGGACGAAAAGCGCCAGTACGAGGGTCCGCGGCAACGCCGTTTTGCCCTGTTTCCCGGCTCCAAACTGGCCGAACAGCCGCCCAACTGGATACTCAGCGCCACCCTGCTCGATACCCGCCGCGTCTATGGCCTGACCAATGCGCGCATCGAGCCGGAATGGGTGATCGCCGAGGCCGCGCACCTGTTGGCGCGCAAGCACTACGACCCGCGCTGGTCGCGCAGCCAGGGCCGGGTCGTCGGCAGCGAGCAGATCAGCCTGTTCGGCCTCGTCCTCGCGCCGCGCCGGCCGATCCATTACGGCAGCCTGTATCCGGCCGAGGCGCGCGAGATCTTCGTCCGCGACGCGCTGGTCAGCGGCGAGATCAACCTGCGCGCCGACTTCGTCGCCCGCAACCTGAAAACCCTGGAGGCGGCGCGCGAGGAGGAAGCCAAGCTGCGCCGCAGTGGTCTGGTCGCCGACGAGGACTGGCAGGCGCGCTGGTATCTGGAGCGCCTGCCCGAAGGCGTCCACGACGCCGCCGCGCTGGACGCCTGGCATCGCCGCGCCGATGCGCCGACGCGCAAGTCGCTGTGCTGGTCGCTGGACGATCTGCTGCCCGGCGAACTCAGCGAGCAGCAGCGCTTTCCCCAACACTTCGTCCTCGGCGATGTGCGTTTGCCGCTGCACTATCGCTTCGAGCCGGGCGCGGTCGACGATGGCGTCACCCTCGGCCTGCCGTTGCACCTGCTCAATGCGCTGGACGCGGCACGGCTGAGCTGGCTGGTGCCGGGACTGGTCGAGGAGCGTGCCACCGAGCTGATTCGCAGCCTGCCCAAGACGCTGCGCCGCGCCTTCGTGCCGGCCCCAAACTTTGCCCGCGCCTTCCGCGAAGCCTGCCCGGCACCGACCGCCGACGCGCTGGAAGACGAACTGGCGCGCTTTCTGTCGCGCGTCACCGGCGCGCCGCTGGCGGCCACCGATTTCGACCCCGCCGCCCTGCCCACGCACCTGCGCCTCAACCTGCGTCTTTTCGCCCGCGACGGCCGGCGCGTCCTCGCCGAATCACGCGACCTGGCCGAACTGCGCGCGCAGTTCGGCGAACAGGCCGACCGCGCCTTCGCCGCCGAAGCCGCGCAGGGCTTGGCACGCGGCGGCCTGCGCGCCTTTCCCGACGCCGCACTGCCGGAATCGATCCGCGGCGAGGCGGGCATCAGCGCCCATCCGGCCCTGGTCGACGAGGGCGACGGCGTCGCCGTGCAGGTGTTTGCCGACGCCGAAACGGCCCGCCGCGAACACGCCGCCGGCGTCCGTCGCCTGCTTCGACTGACCCTGGCCGACCGCCTGCGCCAGGCCGCCCGGCAGTTGCCGATCAAGCCCAAGACCGCCCTGCTGTACGCCGCGCTGGAGGAATTTTCCGCCCGCCGTGACGCCGATGCCGCGTCCACCGCCGATCCGCTGCGCGCCGACCTGATCGAATCCGCCCTGCGCTCGACGCTCGACCGGCCGCTGCACGGCATCCGCGACGCGGACGCCTTCGCCGACCTGCAACGCGAGGTCGGCGCGGCGCTGTTCGGCATCGCGATGAAGCGGCTTGGCGAAGCGGAGGCCATCCTCGACCTGATCGCCGAACTGCGTCCGGCGCTGACCCCGCCGGTGATGGGCTTCGCCCGCGCCAACCTCGACGATCTGTCGCGCCAGCTCGGCCACCTCGCCCCGCCCGGCTTCCTGCGCAGCACGCCGCCGGAACGCCTCGCCGACCTGCCGCGCTACCTGCGCGGCATGCGCCTGCGCGCCCAGCGCCTGCTGGAAGACCCGAGCCGTGACCAGACCCGGATGCTGGAAGTCGTGCCCTTCGAGCAGGCCCTGGATGCCGCCCGCGCCGCCGGTCGGCTGGACCAGCCCGGCTGGGACGAACTGCGCTGGGGCGTGGAGGAACTGCGCATCTCGCTGTTCGCGCAGGAACTGGGCACGCGCGGCAGCGTGTCGCCGAAACGACTGGGCCGCCTGCTGGCGGCCCTGGCAAGCGCCGACGGAAAAGCCGGCTGAGCGCTTACTGGACGCGGCGCACGCTGATGCGGGCGTTGTAGCCATCCACGCGCAGATACCAGTTGCCGAGGAAGC
>JBAYTD010000174.1:0-3997 GCA_041675805.1 Lysobacteraceae bacterium | reverse complement strand
CGGCCTGATCTTCGCCGACGGCAGCCCGCGCAGTCTTGAACCCGCCGACGCGCGTCGCCTGCGCGCGCGGATTCCGCCCTTCGTCAACGTGGTCGCCCTGGTCCGCGACGCCGCACCGCAGCGCATCGCCGAGATCCTCGACGCCGTCCGCCCGCACTGGCTCCAGTTCCACGGCAACGAAACCGATGCCGACTGCCAGCGCGCCGGCACGCCTTACCTCAAGGCCATCGGCATGCAGGGCCTGGACGACGTGCCCGCCGCGCTGGCCGCCTATCCCGGCGCGGCCGGTTTCGTCCTTGATGGCCACGCCCCCGGCGCTGCCGGCGGCAGTGGACAGCGCTTCGACTGGCAGATCTGGCCGCAAACGACCAGCCGCCCGCTGATCCTGGCGGGCGGCCTGACCGCCGACAACGTCCATGAAGCGATCCAGCACCTGCGACCCTGGGCGGTCGATGTGTCCAGCGGCATCGAGTCCGCGCCGGGCGAAAAATGCGCCGAACGGATGCACCGCTTCGTCGCCGAAGTGCGCCGCGCCGATGCCGATTGAACCAGGGTTGCCATGGCTTTCAGAGCATCTGGTGCCAGGTCAAGCGGCCGCAGGCCGATGGATCGCAGGGGTGGGAAGCAGGACGCGTTGCGCGTGACTTGATGCAAGCGAAAGCAGGCCGCACCCGTTAGGTCACGGACACCGCCGAAACAACCCGCCCGGCTGGATAAGCGCGCGAACATCCCCATTGAAGAGGTTTCGCATCCGCCATCCCGTCCTGGAGCCCGCATGACCACCTTGTCCGTGTTGGACCTCGCCCCGGTTGCCGAAGGCAGCGACATCGCCCGCAGCTTCCGCGATTCCGTCGCCCTGGCTCAGCACGCCGAAGCGCTCGGTTACCAACGCTACTGGCTGGCCGAGCACCACAACATGCCGGCCATCGCCAGTTCCGCCACGGCGGTGCTGATCGGCCACATCGCCGGGCAGACGCAGCGCATCCGCGTCGGTGCCGGCGGCATCATGTTGCCCAACCACGCGCCGCTGCAGGTGGCCGAACAGTTCGGCACCCTGGCCACGCTGTCGCCCGGCCGTATCGATCTCGGCCTTGGCCGCGCGCCCGGCACCGATACCGCCACCGCGCGCGCCCTGCGCCGCTATTTCGACAGCGCCGAGCAGTTTCCGCACGACGTGGTCGAACTGCTGGCGTATTTCGAACCGGCCGCGCCCGCCCAGCCGGTGCGCGCCATTCCCGGCGAGGGTGTCGAGGTTGAAGTGTGGCTGCTCGGCTCCAGCCTGTTCAGCGCGCAACTGGCCGCCCAGCTTGGCCTGCCGTTCGCCTTCGCCTCGCATTTCGCGCCCGATGCGATGGACGCCGCGTTCAAGGTCTACCGCGAGCGCTTCCAGCCTTCCGAACGCCTCGCCGCGCCGCATGCCATGGCCGGCGTCAACGTCGTCGCCGCCGACAGCGACGCTGAGGCGCAGCGCCAGTTCACCACCATCCAGCAAAGCTTCGCCAACCTGCGTCGCGGCATCATCGGCCGCCTGCCGCCGCCCATCGACGACATCGAAAGCTGGTGGACGCCGGCGGAAAAGGCGACCGTCGACCGCGCCCTGGCCTGCAGCGTCGTCGGCAGCCCGCAAACCATCGCCGACGGCCTCGACGCCTTCGTCGAACGCCACCGCCCGGACGAACTGATCGTCGTCAGCAACCTGCACGGCCTCGACGCCCGCAAGGCCTCGCTGAGCGCCGCCGCGCAGTGGGCGCACAGCCGCGCCGGCGGCTGAACGCTTGGCGCAGGTCGGATCCGCACCCACCGCACCCCGTTCGCCCTGAGGTATCGAAGGGCCGCCCTGACCCTTCGACAAGCTCAGGACAGGGTACGCCTGAGGTATCGCACGCGGGAAGGGCCAAGGATGGCCCTGCTTTGGGAGCGAGGAAGGGCTGAGAACGTCGGATCCACGCCTGCGGCGCTTGATCCGACCTACACCAACGACCCGGCAACTCCCCGCTTGCCGAACGCTTGGCGTAGGTCGGATCAAGCCGCGAAGCGGTGGATCCGACGCCCGCCGCTTCCGAAGCGAGGGCCTTTCATGGTATTCGCCGAGAGCGTTATCTTGGACCCAAAGGAGACTCCCCGCCCGACATGAGTTAGCGTCGCCGGCGGGGAGGTGCCAAAGTGCGGCATCATCCCTTGCGTGCAACCACAGGGGAGGCTTTGGGAATGTCGATCCGGATCATCGTGCGGCGCGCGTCGTGCCGCTTGCTCGCCGTCGCCGCTTTTGCCGTCAACGTGCCGCTTGCGATGGCGGACAGCGAAAGATTTTGCAGCGCTTACATCGATCTCTTCCCGCTGGAAAGCATGCAGGGCACGGAGCTGGAAAACGCTTCCGCCGCCCAGCGCCAGGATTGGGATGGCCCGCTGGAAGTCGTCCAGCAGACCGCCTGCATCGAACAGGGCGATGTCGTGGCCGCACTGGAACGCGCCATGTCCGTGCGCCCCTCGCTGTGGGCCACCATGGGACTGATCGTCCATGGCCGCCGCGATGTGGCCGATCTGGTTGCGCAGATTCCCCATTCCACCTTGTCGCAGGAATTGCAGCTCGGTTATCTGTCCAGCCTGCGCGCCGCCGCTCCTGAGGCGTGGCTGCTGGCTCCGACACTCGCCAAACGCATGCATCCGGCACTTGCGTGGGCGCTCACGTCCGACACACCCGCCATCGGGCAGGAAGCGCAGCGCCTGCTATCGCGCACCGGCGAGCCGCAGGCACAACAGGCCCGCGTCCGGGAGCTGATGGCCTGCGCCGAAGCCGGCACGGAACTTCGCTGCCTGGAACATGGTGAAGGCGACACCGGCCAGTTCCCCGCCATCGCGGACCACTGGGAGCGCGCCACCACCAAACAGAAGATCGCGCTGGCACAATGGGCCGCGCACAACGAAGAGAACCGGCAGTTCCTCGCCGCACAGCTTCTTTCCGCAGAACCCTGGCTGCAACTGGCGATCTTTGAAGGGCCGTTGCGCGACATGCCCGATGGCGTCATGCGCCTGGGCCTGGCCAAGGCCCTGTTGAATCAGGCGCTTGAAGACCCGACCCGCCGCCCGCCCGCCATCAAGTTCGATGCGGATGCAGATTCCCGCGACGGCTTACTCGGTTATCGCGCCTTCGGCGAGGCTTATCCCGCCGGTCTGGATGCCGCGTTCGGCGAGCTGCTGACATTGGACGACGACGATACCCGTCAGCTCTATCGCGCCTTCGACCAGCTCGATCACCCTTGGCTCACCACCATGGCCGGCATGTCGCGCCTGAATCACGAACCGGACGCAGACGCGCTTCACCTGCTGCGCCATGTGCTGGATGAAGACGGCCTTCCCGCCCTGCACGTGCTGGAAAAGATCGATCGCGGCCCCGGTCTGGCCAGCTACACACCGCTTGTGCTGGCCATCGTGCGCGAAGGCAATGCGGAAAAATGGGAGCTTCTGTCGCGCCTGTACGCACCCAGGGTGGAGTTGAAAGGCGAGGTGCTGAGCGCCGTGCAGCAGCGCGTCGCCGAACTTCCACAACGGATTGCCCGAATGGATCTGGACCTGAGCCTGGATGCCGGCGTCGAAGCGCGGGTCGAGGCGAACAAGGAGGTTTTTGCCGAAATCCCGGCCAGCGTCGAGTTTGCCCGGCATTTGGCGGACATCGATGCCGCAGCCGTCGCCACCGTGGGCCGCGAACTGGCGGCCTCGCCGCAAACCATCATCCAGATGATCGGCATCACCCTGCTTGCCCACGCAGGCGACCCCCAAGCCGCAGAGCTGATCGACGCCTTCGCCGAGCACCCAGACCCGCGGATGCGCGAAAGCGCGACGGAGATGGCGGAAATCTATGTCACCAGGGTTCATGGGCCGCGAGGCGGTGAGAACGTCCCGAGAGAGCGGGAAGGCAACTGAGCGACTCGATGACGGAAGGCCGGCGGAGGCGAGCAGGGATGAGACGGAACCATGCAAATCAGGAGTGGACGGCGAT
>JBAYTD010000173.1:0-4034 GCA_041675805.1 Lysobacteraceae bacterium | reverse complement strand
TGCTGGCCTACGATGCCTGGGGCGTGCCGCTGGCCGCGCTCGGCGACAGCCGTCTCGGTTATCGCGGCGAGCGCCAAGGCGGACCGCTCGATCACGTCTACCTGCGCGCCCGCCACTACGACCCGCAGCGCGGGCGCTTCCTCAGCGTCGACCCGCACGGCGGCCTGATCGAGCAACCGGTCACCCTCAACCCGTATCTGTACGGCAACGCCGACCCAGTCAACCATCTCGACCCGTCGGGCGAACTGGCCTTCCTGGCACCCGTCGTGGGCACCTTCGCCGGCCTGGGCGTTCTCGGATCCGTGGCCGTGATCGCCGCCATTGGCGCGGTGCAGGGCACGGTCGGCATGGCGGCCAGTGACATCCTCGCCTTCCATTCGGACCAGTCAGGCGATGCCATCCAGTGGGAAGTCGATGTGGTGGGCGGCGCGCTGAGCGCCGGCGGCACCGGGACGGTGCTTGCCTACATCGCTTCAACCAAGTGCGTGAATGGAGAAAACAGCGGCCAGATACGGGATGCGCAGTATCTGTCGGTGATGCTGGGAATCGATGTCGGCATCAATGCGGGCCTCACCCTGATGGAGGATGCGCCGTTCAAGACCCCGCGTCGCCCCGGAGCGGTCGGCTTTGCGCAAAGTGACTTCGTCGGCTGGGCTGGGACCATCCAGACCGCGAACATCGGCCTCGGCATCGCGGGCGCGAACTTCGGCTCCTATCTGTTCAGTCACAATGCGGTGGCGACCACGCCGTTCTTGCCGGTGCCCGGCATCAGTGTCCTCGAACCAAACAGCCTGGGCGCGTCATTCGGTGCCTTCGCGCTCGGCCGGACCTGGGGGATGGGCAACGGCAAGGCCTACCATGCAGGAACCTGTGTGGACTGATGCGCACGCCATGAACCCGTCCGAAGACCTCGTCATCCTGACCCTGCTCGAACAGGCGCAATCGCTGCCCGACGAGGCACGCGAGCCGTGGCTGGCGCGGCAGTCGGCGTCGGAGGCGGTGCGCGCCCAGGTGCGTCGTCTGCTGCAAGCCGAACGGCGGATGGCGGACTTCCTCGAGACCGACGACGGCCTGCCGGCGGAACTGGCGTTCCCGTCCAGCGGTGATCGGCTGGGCAATTACGAGCTGCTGCATCCGCTGGCAGCGGGCGGCATGGGCGTGGTCTACCTGGCCCGCCGCGCCGACGACGCCTACGAGCAGCAGGTCGCGATCAAGCTGATCCGCACCATCCACCTGCACGGCGACGAGCGCTCGCGCGAGGCGCTGATCGCCCGCTTCGAGGCCGAACGCGCCCTGCTCGCCCGCCTCAATCATCCCAACATCGCCCGCATCCTCGATGGCGGCCGCACCGCCGACGGCCTGCCCTGGCTGGTGATGGAATACGTCGACGGCGTGCCGATCACCGACTACTGCGAGCAGCGCCGGCTGGACATCGACGCCCGGCTGCGCCTGCTGTGCAAGGTCTGCGACGCGGTGCAGGAAATCCACGGCCACCTGATCGTGCATCGCGACCTGAAGCCGGACAACGTGCTGGTCGGCGACAACGGCGAGCCGCGGCTGATCGACTTCGGCATCGCCCGTGCGCTGAACCAGCCACAGACGCCGGCCCCGGCGCAGGAACGCGGCACCCTGCTGTCGGCGATGACGCCGGCCTACGCCAGCCCCGAGCAGGTCCGCCAGCAGCCGCTGACCACCGGCTCCGACGTCTACTCGCTGGGCGTGCTGCTGTTCCAGTTGATCGTCGGCCAGCGGCCCTTCGACCTCGCCGGCCTCGACCTCGACCAGATCGAACAGGTGGTCTGTCAAGCACCGCCGCCGGCGCTGCGCCAGGCATTGCGCGGGGCGGCGCTGGCCGATGACGAGAAACGCCGGCGCAGCGTGCGCGTCGGTGCCGACCTGGAACGCATCGCCGCCAAGGCTCTGGACAAGGATCCGCAGCGCCGCTACGGCTCGGCGCAGGCGCTGGCCGACGACCTGCGCCACTACCTGTCCGGGATGCCGGTACAGGCGCATCCGGACTCGGCGCTGTACCGCGCGCGCAAGTTCGTCCGCCGCCACGCGCTGGGCGTCGGCATCACCGTCGCCGCTGCGCTGGCGGTCCTGATCGCCGCCGGGGTCGCCATCCATCAGGCCGCCATCGCCCGCCGCGCCGCCAGCGACATGGAACAGACCAACGCCTTCCTGATCGACGTGCTGAACCTGTCCGACCCGTACCAGAGCGGTGCCGAACTGAGCCTGGGCGACGCCGTCGACCAGGCCGCCGAACTGATCGAGGAACGCCTCGGACACCGACCGGAACTGGCCGCCACCCTGCACCTGACCCTGGGCGACAGCATGCGCCAGCGCGGTCGCTACGCCGCCGCCGAGCAGCAACTGGGCAAGGCGCTGGCGCAGAGCGAGCGCCTGTTCGGCACCGACGACCTGCGCAGCATCGAGGCACTGCTGACCTATGCCGCCCTGCGCGGCGACCAGGCCCATTACGAGGACGCCGAACCGCTGCTGCACGAGGCGCTGGCGCGCATCGACCGCGCCTCGGCGCTGGGCAGCCCGCTGCACCAGCGCGCCATCAACCAGCTCGGCGTGGTGCATCTGGCGCAAAACGAATTCGAAGAGGCCGAGCGCTACCTGAGCCAGGCATTGGCCGCCGACGACAGCGACCCGGATCGCGACAGCACCAATCGCACCGTGACCCTGAGCAACCTCGCCGTCGCCGCCCGCGGCCTCGGCGACCTGGACCGCGCCGACCGTCTGTACGAGGAGGTGCAGGCGATCTTCGAGCAGCGCTTCCCGCAGGGCAGTGCGCAGTTCGCCATCCTGCTCAACAACCGCGGCCGGGTCGCCTACGAGCGGGGCGACATCCAGCGCGCCGCCGATCTCGGCAGCCAGTCGCTGGCGATGAACCGCGCGGTGTACGGCAATGACAACTCGCTGCTGGCGCTGCCGATGTTCAACCTCGCCTTCCTCTACAACCAGATGCAGCGCCCGGACATCGCCCTGCCGCTGGCCGAGGAAGCCTTCGAACTGGCCGACCGCACCCTGGAGGACAGCCATCCGAACCGCCTGCGCGCCCTGGTCACCCTCGCCGAGGCGCTGCGCCAGGCCGGCCGCAGCGCCGAAGCGGACCAGCGCCTGGCCAGCGCCGAGGCAGTCATCGCCGCCGATCCGGACGCCGGCGTACCGGTCGCCCGCTATCTGGAGCGGATCCGCTCCGAGCTATGCAAAATGCCCGACCCCGTCCACGGCTGTCAGGCAAAAACCGATTTAAATCAAGCGGGTCGATGAATCAGCTCGCGCCATTGCGGCGGCGCAGCAGACCTTGATTTGAGTCAAGGCATTCAACTTCCATTATGGCGACAATGGCGGGGTAACCCATCCGCGGAACCCGCACCATGCCCGCCGCCCCGCTCGAACGCTACAACGACACCGTCGTCCGTCAGTTCGCCGTCATGACCCTCGTCTGGGGCATCGTCGGCATGGCGGTCGGCGTGCTGATCGCCGCCCAGCTCTACTGGCCCACGCTCACCGACGGCATTTCCTGGCTCAGCTACGGACGCCTTCGCCCGCTGCACACCAATGCGGTGATCTTCGCCTTCGGCGGCTGCGCGCTGATCGGCACCAGCCTGTATGTGGTGCAGCGCACCTGCCATGTGCGGCTGATTTCCGACAGGCTGGCCGCCTTCGTGTTCTGGGGCTGGCAACTGGTCATCGTGCTGGCCGCGATCACCCTGCCGCTGGGCTGGACCCAGGGCAAGGAATACGCCGAGCTGGAATGGCCGATCGACCTGCTGATCACCGCGGTCTGGGTCGCCTACGCCGCGCTCTTCCTCGGCACCATCGCCAAGCGCCGCACGCCGCACATCTACGTCGCCAACTGGTTCTATGCCGCCTTCATCCTCACCATCGCCCTGCTGCACATAGTCAACAACATCAGCATCCCGTCCGGGCTGGGCAAGTCCTACCCGGTCTACAGCGGCGCGGTCGATGCGATGGTGCAGTGGTGGTACGGCCACAACGCGGTCGGTTTCTTCCTGACC
>JBAYTD010000172.1:0-4088 GCA_041675805.1 Lysobacteraceae bacterium | reverse complement strand
CGTGCACGAACTGAGCGCGCGCTGAGCCGCGGCGCACGCCGATGACATCGCGCCGCGCCGTCCGAATCCGCATCGGCGTGATGGCCGGCCTGCTGGCATGGGCGCTGATCGGCACGGCGGCGGCGTTCGACCTCGACGGTTATCGCCAGCGTGCCGCCAGCGACCGCGCCGCCGGCATCGCCGAAGGTCGCGCAGCACTGGCCTCCGGCCTGCTGGAAGAAAATCCGGTCGCCCTGCGCACCCTGCTCTGGCACATGGGCGGGGCGGCGGTCGGCGCGCCCGACGACGAGGCGCTGGCCGAAGTGCTGGCGCAGTTGCAGCGCGTCGCCGACCAGCACCAGGACGGCGTCGCGGAAAGCTATGCCGGCTTCCTGCGCGGGGCGCGCATGATCGACCTCGGCCGCAGCGGCGAGGGCCTGATCGAGGCGCTGCGCGCGGCCAACGACCTGAGCGTCCACACCGACCCGCGCCAGCGCATGCTGGCCGCCACCGAACTGTGCCGCGTCTACCTGAACATCGGCCAGGCGGCGCAGGCGCTGGAGCACTGCCATCGCCACACGCAACTGCTCGGCGAGGCGGACAGCCCGACCGACCTCGCCCGCGCCCAATACCTGGAAGGCATCGCGCTGAACCACGCCGGCCGCTCCGACGAGGCGGTGACGCTGCTGGGCGAGGCACGCCAGCGCTTTCACGACCAGGGCCTGGCGGCGCTGGCCGGACGCGCGGCGGGCAGCCTCGCCGGTGTGCTGGTCGACCTGTCGCGCTTCGACGAGGCGATTTCGTTGGCCGAGGAAGCGGTCGCCGCGGCGCAGCAATCGAACAACGCGATCAGCCTGAGCATCGCCCGCAGCATGCTCGCCGAAGCGCTCGCCGGGGCCGGCGAACTGGACCGCGCCGCCAGCGCCATCGAGGCCGCCATCGCCGGCATGGACGGCCTGCACCAGCCCGGCGCGCTGTCCAATTTCCTCCACGTACAGGCCAACATTCTCGCCGCCCGTGGCCAGCCGGCCGAGCAGGTCGCGGCGGTCCGGGCGCGCTCGCAGGCGCTGCGCGGCGAAGCCCCGAGCAGCCAGCAGCAGGACACCGTCGACACGCTGGAAGAACGCTTCCTGCAGCGCGAACAGGCCTTGCGCATCCGCGAACTGGAGCAGGAGAACCGCAGCCGGCAACTGGAACTGGAAGCGGCACGGCTGGAAGCCGAGCGCCAGCAACAGACGCTGCTCGACCAGCGGCGGATCGTCCTGCTCTCGGCCATCGCGATCAGCGCGCTGGCCGCCCTGCTGCTGTTGCTGGCCCTGCTGCTGCGCGCCCAGCGCCGGCTGGCCGCGCACCTCAAGGAGCAGGCCTACCGCGACGCCCTGACCACCCTGCCCAACCGCCGCGCCATGCTCGACCGCCTGGAAGCGCTGCTTCGCGATGCACCGACGGCCCAGCCCGAGCACGCCCTGATCATGCTCGACATCGATCATTTCAAGGCCGTCAACGACCGCCACGGCCATCCCTTCGGCGACGCCGTGCTGGCTGCCGTGGGTCGCTGCCTGCTCGATCACCAGCCGGTCGACGGACTGGTCGCCCGACTCGGCGGCGAGGAATTCCTGCTGCTCTGCCCGCACATCGGCGGCGACGGCGCGCTGGCGCTGGCCGAGCGCATCCGCCGCGCCATCGCCACGCTGCGTCCGGGTGTCGACGGCCAGCGCATCGACCTCAGCGCCAGCCTCGGCGTCGCCCTGTCCGATGCCGCGACGCATGGCGAGCCGTCGGACTGGATCGCCCGCGCCGACCAGGCGCTGTATCGGGCCAAGCGCGCCGGCCGCGACCGCGTCGAGCTGTCCGGCCACGGCTGACCGCCGCGCCGCCGCGGCTTATAGTCCGCCCATGACCGCGCCGCACCGCCTTCCATGCTCAGTTTGACCAGCGTCGCGCTGGCCTCGCTGCTCTGGCTCGGCCTGCTGTTCGCGGTCGCCCTGCATGGCGAGCGGCGGGCGGCGCTGACCGGACCGGCGGCCGGTGTGGTCTATGCGCTGTCGCTGGCGATCTACTGCACCTCGTGGACCTTCTACGGCACCATCACCCAGGGCGACCGCTACAACTGGTGGCTGCCGCCGACCTTCTTCGGCACTCTCGTTCTTTATCTCGCCGGCCTGCCCCTGCTCGACCGTCTGGTCGCCGTGGCGAAGTCGGTCAACGCCACCTCGGTAGCCGATTTCATCGCCAGCCGCTTCGGCAAGAGCACCGGTCTCGCCGCCCTGGTCACCGCCGTGGCGCTGGCCGGCATGGTTCCGTACATCGCCCTGCAACTGAAGGCGGTGGCGATGAGCTTCTCGATTCTGGTCTCCAGCGCCGGCGTACAGCCGGCCTGGCAGGACAGCGCGCTCTACGTCGCCGTGGTGATGGCGGTGTTCGCCATGCTGTTCGGCACCCGCCGCACCACCGCCACCGAGAGCAACAACGGCCTGGTGCTGGCGATGGCCTTCGAGGCGGTGTTCAAGCTGGCCGCGATGCTGATGGTGGGCGGCTTCGTGGTGTTTGCGCTGTACGGCAGCCCGCTGGCGCTGGCCGATGCCTGGACGGCACACGCGGCAGCGCCGGGGGACTCGCGGCCGTTCGCTTATTTCACCCTCGCCGTGATCGGCGCGCTGGCGATGATCACCCTGCCGCACCAGTTCCACGTCGGCGTGGTGGAATGCCGCGACCGCGCCCACCTGCGCACGGCGCGCTGGCTGTTTCCGCTGTTTTTGCTGCTGATCAGCCTGCCGGTATGGCCACTGGCGCGCGCCGGGCGGCTGGAACTGAGCGCCATCGGCCTGCCGTCGGATCTCTACATCCTCGGCCTGCCGCTGATCCACGGCGAATCGGCGTTGACCCTGTTCGCCTTCCTCGGCGGCATGAGCGCGGCCACCGGCATGGTGATCCTCGCCAGCCTGTCGCTGAGCATCATGGTCGGCAACCACTGGATCACACCCTGGCTGCTGCGCCGCGACTGGCATGGCGAGCGCGACGGTGGTGGCGGCTGGCTGCTGCGCGGCTGGTGGGGCGAGGTGCGCTGGCAGCGCCGCGCCGGCATCGCCCTGGTGCTGGCACTGGGCTATGCCTACTCACGTGCCCTGGCCGGGCTGGACGCGCTGGCCGACATCGGCGCGCAGTCGTTCTCGGCGCTGGCGCAACTGGCCCCGGCGGTGCTGCTGGGCGTGTACCGGCCGCGCCTGCCGGCGCGCGCCATCGGTGCCGGGCTGGTGGTCGGCTTCCTGCTCTGGGCCTATGTGCTGATCGTGCCGCTGCTGGCCGCCGGCAGCGACTGGTTGCTGCACGGCCCGCTGGGTCTGCGCTGGCTGGCACCGGGCAGCCTGCTCGGTCTCGACGGGCTGGACCCGCTGTCGCGCGCGGTCTGGCTGAGCCTGATCACCAATCTGCTGACCCTGGCACTGGTCGCCCGACTGACGCCGCAGCGCCTGGCGCATGCACCGGGCGAACCGCTGGATCGCTCCGTGCTGCATGCCATCGCCGGCCGCTTCCTCAGCGAGGAGCGGCTCAACCGACTGTTCTCGGCGGCACCGAAGACCCGGGCCGAGGCCCTGGAGGAGCAGGTCGGGCACGAGCTGACCGCCGTACTCGGTGCCGCCTCGACGCGGCTGCTGCTGGACGCCGCGCGACGCGGCAGCGAGCGTCGGCTGGAGGAAGTGGCCGACATCGTCGGCGAGGCGGCGCAGGCTGCGCGCTTTTCCCAGCAGGTGCTGGAAGCGGCGCTGGAACACATGACCCAGGGCATCAGCGTGGTCGACGAACAGTTGCGCCTGGTGGCCTGGAACCGTCCCTATGCCGAGCGCTTCGGGTTTCCGCCCGAGCTGCTGCAGGTCGGCCGGCCGGTCGCCGACCTGGCCCGCCACGCCGCCGGACGCATCCTCGGCGCAGGGGTCGATGTCGACGCCGCCGTCAAGCGCCGCCTCGCCTTCATGCGCATCGGCACACCGCACCTGAGCGAGCGCCGCTTTCCCGACGGTGCCATCGTCGAGATCCGCGGCAATCCGATGCCCGGCGGCGGCTTCGTCGCCACCTTCACCGATGTCACCGCCTTCCGCCGCACCGAAGCG
>JBAYTD010000171.1:0-4108 GCA_041675805.1 Lysobacteraceae bacterium | reverse complement strand
GGTGGCGGGCGCTGCCGGCGTTGCTGTATTGCACGTTGTTGGCGGCGTGGCTGCTGCCGCGCTCCGGCCATCTGCTGCTGCCGGTGACGGTGTACCTGGGTTCGCTGCTGGCGATGGCGCTGCTGGCCTGCCGGGTGGAAACGCGCATCGGTCCGGTCTGGCTGGGCGCGATGCTGTTCCTGCTGGCCGATTCTCTGATCGGGGTGAACAAGTTCGCCGCGCCGTTTCCGCACGCGGTACTGGTCATCGTCTGCTGCTACTTCACCGGCCAGAGCCTGATCGCATGGGGTCTGCTGCGCTTGGCACGCGGCACGAACATTGCCGGCCCGAGCCCGCAAGGCTAGAATGCGCAGTTCCGTTCTTTCCGCAGCATTGGCGCCCATCCCTCCGGGCCGCAAGGATTCCCATGGCACGTGTAACCGTTGAAGACTGTCTGGAAGTGGTCAACAACCGCTTCGAACTGGTGATGATGGCGTCCAAGCGCGCGCGCCAGCTGGCCAAGGGCGCGCAATCCGCGTTCGAGGACGATGACGGCAGCGACAAGCCCACCGTGTTGGCGCTGCGCGAGATCGCCGGGCGCAAGGTCGACCAGCAGCTGATCGACGAAGTCGAACGCGCCGAGCGCGAGCGCGCCGAACGCGAGGCGCTGGAATGGGCCGCGCAGGAAGTCGACGACGACCTCTCCAAAGGCGACGACTGACCGCCAGCGCGGTCGCCATGCCTGAACGCGGGGCAGCGACCGTTGCCCCTGGGCGACGGTCTGCGTAGGCTCCACGCATGCCGTCAGACACCTCCGCCAGCGCCGATGTCGCCCTGCTCGATGCCTGTCCCGCCGAAGCGGCGGCACTGGAGGCCGTGGTCGCCGGCTACCTGCCGCCCGACCAGGTCGCCCGCATCCATCGCGCCTACCTGATCGGTGCCGCCGCGCACGACGGCCAGACGCGCAAGAGCGGCGAGCCCTACATCACCCATCCGCTGGCCGTGGCCGGCATCCTCGCCGAGTTGCGGCTGGACCAGGAAACCCTGGTCGCGGCGATCCTGCACGACACGCTGGAAGACACCGCGCTGCCGCGCGAAACCCTGGTCGCCAAGTTCGGCGAAACCGTCGCCGAACTGGTCGACGGCGTCACCAAGCTGGACAAGCTGGAGTTCAAGGACCGCTTCGAGGCCGCCGCGGAAAGCTTCCGCAAGATGCTGCTGGCGATGGCGCGCGATCTGCGGGTGATCCTGATCAAGCTCGCCGACCGCCTGCACAACATGCGCACCATCGGCTCGATGAGCGCCGACTCGCGCCGCCGCATCGCCCGCGAGACGCTGGAGATCCATGCCCCGATCGCCCAGCGCCTGGGCATGAACCGGGTCAAGAGCGAGTTGCAGAACCTCGGCTTCCAGGCGCTGTACCCGAACCGCCACAAGATCATCGCCAAACGCATCCAGGCCGAGCCGGTGCTGCGCCGCGAGGCGATGGCGACGGTGGAGGCGGCGCTGGCGCAGAAGCTCAGCAACGAGGGCATGCGCTATCGGCTGGTGTCGCGGGTCAAGTCGCCGTACAGCGTCTACATGAAGATGCGCACCGAGCAGAAGAGCTTCGACCAGGTGATGGACGTGCTCGGCTTCCGCGTCGTGGTCGACACGGTGATGGAGTGCTACCACGCGCTGGGCGTGGTGCATTCGCTGTACAAGCCGGTCGACGGCCGCTTCCGCGACTTCATCGCCATCCCCAAGTCGAACGGCTACCAGTCGCTGCACACGGTGCTGTTCAGCCCGATGGGCTCCAACATCGAAGTGCAGATCCGCACCGAGGAGATGGACCGCCTGGCCGAGCGCGGGATCGCCGCGCACTGGATGTACAAGTCCGGCGAACGCGGCATGAGCAGCGCCGAGATGCGTGCCAACGAGTGGCTGACTGGCCTGCTGGAAAGCCAGAAAACGGCCGGCTCGTCGATGGAGTTTCTGGAAAACGTCAAGGTCGATCTGTTCCCCGACGAGGTCTACCTGTTCACGCCGAAGGGCGAAATCCTCGCCCTGCCGCGCAACGCCACCGTGGTCGACTTCGCCTACGCCGTGCATACCGGCCTCGGCAACCACGCGGTCGCCGCGCGGGTGGACAAGAAGCTGGTGCCGCTGCGCACGCGGCTGTCCAGCGGGCAGACGGTGGAAATCATCACCGCGCCCTCGGCCTCACCCAATCCGTCCTGGCTGGAGTTCGTCGTCTCCAGCAAGGCGCGCACAGCGATCCGCCATTTCCTCAAGCGCCTGCAGCACGAGGATGCGGTCGGCCTTGGCCATCGCATGCTCGACCGCGCCCTGGACGCCCTCGACACCTCGCTCGACCGCATCCCCGCCGGCCGCCTGGAAGCCTATCTGTCCGAGCAGCGGCTGCGCCGGCTGGAAGACCTGCTGGCCGAAATCGCGCTCGGCAACCGCATGCCGCAGCAGGTCGCCGAAACACTGATCCACGAGCCCGGCGACGGCGCCGAGCATCCGGCCCACGCGCGCGCGCCGAGCAGCGAGAAAATCCTCATCAGCGGGGCCGAGCGCGGCGTGCTGAGCTTCGCCAACTGCTGCCGCCCGCTGCCCGGCGACGCCATCATGGGCTACCTCACCGCCGGCAAGGGCATCGTCGTGCATCGGGTGGAATGCCCCAACGTCATCGAGTTCCGCAAGTCGCCGGAGCGCTGGGTGCCGATCGGCTGGGACCACCACGTCGAAGGCGACTATCGCGCCGGCCTGCGGGTGGAAGTGGACAACCGCCCCGGCGTGCTGGCCAAGGTCGCCGCCGCCATCGCCGAGGCCGGTGCCAACATCGACAGCGTGGAATACCAGGAACGCGACCTGCGCCTGGCGGTGATGCACTTCAACATCGAGGTGCGCCACCGCAAGCACCTGGCCGACGTGATCCGACGCATCCGCAGGCTGGACGTCGCCCACGGCGTGCAGCGCCTGTAGAGCGTCGTCGACGGCCCTTTTACAAGCGCGTCGCGGCCCTCATGTAACATTCCGGCGTTTATCCCGAACCCAGTTGTCGTGACCGACCCCCTCAACGCCGCGCGGCGTCATTTCAACCCCGACATCACCGTCGCCACCGTGGTCTGCCAGGCGCAGCGCTTTCTGGTGGTGGAGGAAACGGTGCACGGCCGGTTGCTGATCAACCAGCCCGCCGGGCATCTGGAGGCGGGCGAGTCCCTGCTCCAGGCCGCCGTGCGCGAAACGCTGGAGGAAAGCGGCTGGGATGTCGATCTGGACGCCTACCTCGGCACCTATCTGTGGACCAGCCCGGGCGGGCGCACCTTCCTGCGCTTCGCCTTCGTCGGCCATTGCCTGCGCCATCATCCCGAGCGCACGCTGGACCAGGGCGTGGAACGCGCCCTGTGGCTGCGTCGCGACGAACTGGCGGCAGTCGGCGAGCGCTTGCGCAGCCCGCTGGTGCTGCGCGCCGTCGACGATTATCTGGGCGGCCAGCGCCACCCGCTCGACGCCCTGCACCAGGTGACCGCGTGAGCGCAACGTCGCCGGTGATGCTGGGGATTTCCGGTGGCGTCGATTCCGCCGTCGCCGCCCTGCTGCTGCAACGCGCCGGCGAGCCGGTATCGGCGCTGTTCATGACCAATTGGGAGGACGACGGCAGCGGCGAGTGCCGCAGCGAGGACGACCGCCGCGACGCGCTGGCGGTCTGCGCGCGGCTGGGCATCGCCTTCCACCACGCCAATTTCAGCCAGCAATACCGCGCCGGCGTGTTCCAGCATTTTCTCGCCGAATATCGCGCCGGCCGCACGCCCAACCCGGACGTGCTGTGCAATCGGGAAATCAAGTTCCGTGCCTTCCTCGACCATGCCCGCGCGCTGGGCGCGGAGCGCATCGCCACCGGCCACTACGCCCGGGTCGACCGCCGGCAGGGCCGCTGGCGGCTGCTGCGCGGCCGCGACGCCGACAAGGATCAGAGCTATTTCCTCTGCGCGCTGGGTCAGGAAGCGCTGGCCGCCACCTCGTTCCCGGTCGGCGAACTGCCCAAGGCGCAGGTCCGCGCGCTGGCCCGCGAGGCCGGCATCGGCGTCCATGCGAAGAAGGATTCCACCGGCATCTGTTTCATCGGCGAGCGCGATTTCCG
>JBAYTD010000170.1:0-4209 GCA_041675805.1 Lysobacteraceae bacterium | reverse complement strand
GGTGGTGTTCAAGCCGGACCTGACGGCGCCTCCGCGCACGGCGGCGGGCCAGGTGCTGGCGGCGGTGCCGCTGGCCTTCGGCACCTACGTGCTGCTGGTGATGGCCAGCCTGGGCTACCAGCTGGGCTGGATGGTGGTCGGCAGCCACCCGCTCAACGGCACGCCGCCCGAAGGCGGCTACGTGCAGGCCAGTCGTGCCGAATCCGGCGAGCTGCTGCTGGCGGGCCTGGCCGGAAGCGGGCATGCGCAGGCACCGCTATGGCGGCAGCAGGTGCCTCTTTCCCACCTGACGTCGATGGCGCCGGAAGTCACCGTGTATCCGGTCGCACATGCGCTGACCAATCCGACGCTCGCCGAGTTCGACGACGCAGAAAATCGCCGCCGCTACACCTTCAGCCATGACGCGGGCCGATTCCTGGGCGTCAATCCGGTCAATCGCGAACGCGAAGGCGTGCTGGGCATCGGGGAAAAGCAGCTGCGATTTCCCACGCCGCCGCTGCTGGTCGGCGACGGCCTGATGGCGACGGCGCAGGCACTGTATCGCTACGACAGCGATCGCCAGCAGGTCGATGTCGTTCTGGAGCTGCCCCCGACGGAAACATTGGCCGCCTCACCGGCGATCACCGGCGAAGCCGTCATGGTGCTGAGCGACCAGGCGCTCTACCTCTACGATGCACGTGCCTTCCGGGCCGGAACCGGTCCGCTTGCGCCGCGCCAGCGCCTGCCGCTTCCGCTCGGGGGAGCGCGGCTTGCCCGCATTGACCTGATGGAACTGATCGATGGCGAACTCGTCTCGATCACCGTCGGCCGCGGCAGCATCGATGGTCCGGGCGAGGCCTGGCAGTCGGTCTGGCACTGGCCGGCACGGGGCACGCCGGAACAGGTGGCGCGCCGTGACCTGGCGCCCGATTTCCCGCTGCTGCTGCGGCACTACGAGTGGTGGGTGTCTCCGCTTCTGAGGCACGCACGCCTGGCACTGGTGCAGCTGTTCGCCGCCGACAACCCGCTGCAGGCCGGCGGCCCCCACCAGCGCCCCGTGGCCGCCTGGCTGGCGGCCGGCCTGGCCGCGCTTTTCGCCGCCGCGGGCTCCCTGGCCTGGGGGCGCCGACAGGTCTTGGGTCGACGCGCGCGCGCTGTCTGGGTGCTGGCCTGCCTGCTCGTCGGCTTGCCCGGCCTGCTGGCGCAGTGGCTGCTCTACCCGCGGCGCGACCACGCATGAACCGGTGGCAGTGCCTGGCCGGGGGCCTTTGCCTGGTCATCGCCAGCACGGCATCCCCGGCTGCAGCGGATGGCTGGGCCGAAGCCATCGCCGAAGCGAAGCACTGGCCGGCAACTCCCGCGATGTCCCGTGAGTCAGCCATGCAATCTGCCGCGCTTGAGCGCAGCCTGCTGTCCCCCGATGGCCGCACCGTGGCCTGGCTGCGTCGCGACCAGGACCAGTCCAGCCTCTGGTGGCAGCCACTGGAGGGCGGTGAACCGGTCCGCCTGTTGCCGCGCCTGGACGGCGCCTCCCTGCGGTGGTCGCGCGATGGTCGCTGGCTGTTCGTGCTCACGCCGACCCAGCTGATGGTGTTCGACCGCCAGGCGGCAGGGGCCGGCGAGATCCTCGCGCGCTGGCAGGACCGGCACTCGCGCGCGCTGCTCGACACCGGCGCCGGCAAACCCGACGCGGTTGTGCTGCGCGAAGAGTCGCCGGATGGCGCGACGCCGTGGCGGTCTTCGGTATGGCGATGGCGCGCCAATGGCGATGCGGCGATGCTGCATGAAAGCCACACCCCGATCCTGGACGTGCTGCTGACCCCGCGCGGCAACCTGGCCTGGCTGCGCCAGGCGGAAGCCGCCCGCCACGTGGTTTACCAGGCCGACGACCAGGGTCGCCTGCACGAACGCTTCGATTGCACGAACCTACATCGCTGCCGCCTGCTTGCCGGCGACGGTGCCGGCGGACTCTGGCTCCAGGGCGACCTGGGCGCCGACCTGCAGCAGCTGCAGCGCTATTCGCCAGGGCAGGGCGTCGCCGCGGTCGCCATGGACCCGCGCAGCGAAGCAGACCTGGACGAGGTCGTGTTCGATCGCCGGACCGGCGAACCCGTGCTCCTGGCCTGGCGCAGCACCCGGCCGCACTGGCTGGCCCGGGATCCCGGCGTGCGGGAGGCGCTGGCGCGGCTTGAGCGGGCGCTGCCCGACAGCGACCTGTCCCTGCAGCTTGGGCCTTCGGCAGCGGCGCCGTGGTGGGTGGAGCAGCGTGTGGCGTCCCGGGCCGGCGTACGCACCTGGCGTTTCGACCCGTCGTCCGGGCGCCTTGAATCCTTCGATCTCGTCACCGCCGCCACTGCGCCGGCCCAGGCACCGCGACGCCCGGTACGCTGGACGGCGTCCGATGGCCGTCGGCTGCATGGTTTCCTGACCCTGCCGGCAGGGCGCGATGCATCGAAGGCGCCGCTGGTGGTGCTGGTGCACGGCGGCCCCTGGTCGGCGGCACGTCCGGGCCATTCGCCCTTCGCCGCCTTTCTTGCCAGCCGCGGCGTGGCGGTGTTCGAACCCAACTTCCGCGGCTCCACCGGCTTCGGGCGCGAGCTGATGCTGTCGCCCGGGGGCGATTTCGGCAACGGCCGGGTGCAGCGGGACATCGACGAAGGAACGCGGGCTGCCCTGTCGCAGGGCGTCGGCGATCCGCAGCGCGTCGCCATCGTGGGGGCCTCGTTCGGCGGCTATTCCGCACTGCTGGGCGTGACGTTCTCGCCGCAGCTTTATCGCCTGGCCCTGGCGGCGGTACCGCCGGCCGATTTCGGCTGGACCCTGCGCTGGGCCGTGCGCAGCAGCGACCTGAGCCTGCAGGCGGGCGTGCCGCTTGCCACGACTTTCGCCCTGCTCGGCCTCGACCCCGAAGACCCGGGCGTGACCGATCGCCTGGCGGCGCAGTCACCGCAGGAAAACGCGGAGCGGCTGACGCGTCCCGTGTTGCTGTTCGCCGGGGGCCGCGACGAGCGCGTGGCATTCCGCAGTGTCAGCCACTATGCGGCGACGCTGGCGCTGCTGGGCAAGGATGTCAGCCTGTTCGTCGAGCCCGATGCCGGCCACGGAATGGACGAACCCCTCGCCCGCGAAGCCTGGCTCTACCTGGTGGAAGCCGCCTTGCATCGCCATCTGGATTCCGACGCGCCCGCGCCACCGTCGCCGGCGCTCGAAGCCTATCTGAAGCGTTCGCTGCGACTGCGGGGTTCGGCGCTGCCGGGCCCGCCGTAGGCGAGCGCTTGCGGCACAATGCCGCCATGAGCAAACGCTGCCTGCGGACGTATCCCTTCGCGCTGGTCTTCCTGCTGCTGGCCGGACCGGCCCTGGCAGCGCCGCCGGTCGTAGCGGAGGCAGCCGACGTGCCGATGCTCGAGACCCTGGTCGTCAGCGGCGAGCAGCCGGGGCCGGGGCTTTGGAAAGTGTCGCGCGACGGCAACGTCATGTGGGTGCTCGGAACCCTTTCGCCCTTGCCCAAGCGCATGGAGTGGAACCCGGACGAGGCCAGTGAGCGCATCGCGGCCTCCAGCCTGGTGCTGCTGTCGCCCAGGGTGAGCATCAAGACCAGGGGCGGGGCGCTGGGCGGCATGTTCCTGCTGCCTTCGGCCCTGCGCGCCCGCAACAACCCCGACAGGCAGCAGCTGGAAGACGTGCTGCCGAGCGCGGACTACGCCCGCTGGCAGGTATTGAAAGCGCGCTACCTGGGCCGCGACCGCGGCGTCGAAAAGCGCCGCCCTATCGCCGCCGCGATGGAGCTGCGCGAAGAAGCCTTCGACCGCAGTGACCTGTCCTGGCGCGACGTGGTCGGACGCGAGGTGAAGCGGGCCGCCCGGCGCAGCGGTGTGCCCTTCGAACAGCCAACGGTCACCCTGCGGGTCGAAAACGCCCGCGCCGCGCTGAAGGAGTTCAGCCGCAACGAGCTGGACGACCTCGAATGTTTCCGCCTCACGCTCGACCAGGTCGAACGCGACCTGGACACGCTGGCGACGCGGGCCAACGCCTGGGCGATGGGTGAGGTGGCGATGCTGCAGGACCTTCCCTACACCGACAACAGCCAGGCCTGCACCGAAGCCCGGTGCAGGCGCATTGGCCGGACTTTCTCGCGCGCCGTGAGGTAGAAGACCGCCCGCTGCCCGAGTATGTGCGCGAGGAGTTCGAGACCTACCTGCGCTGCGGCGTGCTCGAGCACGGCTTCCT
>JBAYTD010000169.1:0-4278 GCA_041675805.1 Lysobacteraceae bacterium | reverse complement strand
GCCTTCGGGATATGCATACCAGCCCGGGTCGCCGTAGTCGCCAACCGGCTGGTCGTCGCGCACCTTGATGACGGTGAACATGCCGCCCATCTCGATGTTCCCGAACGGCCCCTTGCCCGCCATCATCGCCAGCGTGTTGGCCGGGCCGGGCATGTGGCCGGACTCGACATGGTCCTGGTGCCCGGCCATGCCATGCTCGCCCATCGCCATGTAGCCCGGCAGCATGCGGCGGATGCGCGATTCGATGTCGTCCTGCTTGACGCCCAGCGTGTTCGGAATCTCGTGCCCCATCGGCCCCATGGTGTGATGCGACATGTGGCAATGGAAGGCCCAGTCGCCGGGCACGGCGACGAACTCCAGATCGCGCATCTGGCCGACGCCAACCAGTTCGGTGACCTCGTTGCGCCACTGCCTGCGCGGCCAGCGCCCGCCATCGCCGCCGGTCACCTGGAACTGCACGCCGTGCATGTGGACGGGATGGTTCCACATCGACAGGTTGCCGACGCGCACGCGCACACGCTCGCCGCTGCGCGCCACCAGCGGCTCGATCGCGGGAAACACCTTGGAGTTGAAGGTCCACAGGTCGAAGTCGGTCATCACCGAGGGATCGGGGCGCGAGGTGCCCGGATGCAGGGCGAAGTTGTGCAGCAGGAAGGCGTAGTCGCGGTCGATGCGCAGCGCCTCGCCAGCGCGCGGATGGATGATGAACAGGCCCATCATGCCCATCGCCAGTTGCACCATCTCGTCGGCATGCGGGTGATACATGTGGCTGCCGTGCTGGCGCAGGGTGAACTCGTACACGTAGGTTTCGCCCGGACCGATGTGCGGCTGGGTCAGCCCGCCGACGCCATCCATGCCGCTGGGCAGCAACAGGCCATGCCAGTGGATGGTGGTGTGCTCGGGCAGGCGGTTGGTCACGAAGAGGCGCACGCGGTCGCCCTCCACCGCCTCGATGGTTGGACCGGGCGTCGAGCCGTTGTAGCCCCAGCAGACGGCGCGCGAACCGGGGGCGAATTCGTGCTCGATCTCCTCGGCGACCAGATGGAACTCCTTCACGCCGCCATTCATGCGGTATGGCAGGGTCCAGCCGTTGAGCGTGCGCACTGGCGTGTAGGCGCGCCTGCCGGACACCGGCGTGGCGACGGCGGGTTCCGGCGCGGCCTGATCGGCGCGGACGATGGCGGGCAGCAGGGCGGCGCTGCCGGCGGCACCCAGCAGCATGCGGCGACTGAGCTTCATGACGCGTCTCCGTGATGGTGATACCCGCCGACGTCGGGGTCGTGCAGCAGGTCTTCGATGGACGGTGCGGCCTCCCGCGCCGCCGCGCCCTCGGGCAGCCGGCCACCGACCGCCTGCATCAGCCGGGCATGCGCCAGCCAGTAGTCGCGGATGGCTTCCAGATAGCCCTGGTAGGCGTCGTATTCCTGCTGCTTGGCTTGCAGCAGCTCGAACACGCCGATCAGCATGTAGTTGTAGCGTTCCTGCTGGCGGGCAACGATGGCCTCACGCTGCGGAATCAGGCCGTCGCGGTGCAGGGCGATCACTTCGCGCAGGCCGTCCAGCCGAGCGACGCCGCCGCGCACGGCGCGCTCGATGTCCAGTTCGATGCGCTCGACTTCCAGTTCGGCCAGGTCCTGCCGCGCCCTGGCACGCACCACACCGCCGCGCGACTGTCCGAACAGCGGCAGGTCCAGTTCGAGCTTGGCGCTATTCGTGCGTGCCGCGCCGTCGCGCCCGCGCTCCAATTCCAGCCCCGCCGCGTCAATGCCGAGCAGGCGCTGCGCGCTGCGTGCACTCATGCCTCGCGCCTCCGCCGTCAGCCGGGCGGACTGCAAATCGAGCCGCTCGTCCCCCGCGCGCGCCAGCAGTTGCGTGGTGTCGAAGGCGTCGTCCGGCGGCAGTCGCAGGCGATCGGGCAACTGCCAGCGATTGGTCCGTCCCGCCAGGCCCAGCCGTTCCGCCAGCGCCATGCGCGTTTCCAGCCGCGCGATCCTCGCCCGTGCCAGGACATCCTGCGCCTGGCTGGCGGCGGCTTCCTCCCGCGCCAGTTGCAGCGCATCGATGTTGCCGGCGGCATGGAAGCGACGCGCCAGTTCGGCGGACAGGTCGGCCGCCTCGGCCGCCGCTGCGCGCATATCGGCCACCTGCATCGCCGCCTGGTAGCGGTAGTAGTCCTCGCGGACCGCCGTGGCCTCCTCCAGCAGCAGCGCGGCGGTCCCCGTCACGGCCGAACGCCACAGCGCCTGCCCCGCGCGCTTGCGTGCCGGCAGCCGGATCAGGTCGCCCAGCGCCACCCCCAGTCCGAGCGAACGCGCGCCACCTTCGATGGCCTCCCAGGACAGGCTCGGCATCCGCACCTGCCGACTGTCGAAGACATCGGCGGCGGCGATGTCCAGTTCCGCCAGCGCCCTCCGCACCCGCGGGCTGTTGGCCCAGGCGATGGACACCGCCGCATCGGGCGTCAGCGGCTCGCGCAAGCGTGCATGCAGCGCCTCGTCGAGGCGTTCCTGCCCGGGCAACTGCGACACCGCGCTTCCCTGTCGCTGCGCGAGTTGCTCGCCGACCTGTTCACGCCCCTGCTGCACCGGCAGCGCTGCGCAGGCGCCCAGGCACAGGCAGATGACGGACAGGGCAGCCAGGGCGGGGAAACGCAAACGCTTCGACCTGCCGCGCCGGAACGGGCTTCTGGCAGCACTCGCATCCGAATCATCCGTCAGGTCGTCTGCCATGCGCCCTCCTGCCCGTGCACCTCGGGCACGCGCCGGCGTGGTGGCGGGCGGCCCGGCACGCGCAGGGCGTCGAGAATGGCGCACTCACCGCGCACGCCGTGCTGGCTGCTGTCGATGGTGCGACGCAGCGCCTGCGCCATCCGCCGCAACTCGCCGATCCGCTGTTCGATCTCGGCCAGATGATGGCGGGCCAGTTCATCCACCTCCTCGCAGGACAGCTCCGCCGCCTCGGCCAGCCGCAGCAGGCTGCGGATCTCGTCGAGGCTGAAGCCCAGCGCACGGCCGCGGGCGATGAAACGCAGCCTGTCCACCTGCGCCGGGCTGTAGTCGCGATAGCCGCCGTCGGTGCGCGGCGGCACCGGCAGCAGGCCGATCCGCTCGTAATAGCGGATGGTTTCGACATGGCTGCCGCTGGCCGTGGCCGCCCCACCGATCTTCATGCTTGACTCCGTAGTCGCTACAGGGTTTAGCGTAGCAGCCATGAACGCCCATGCCCACGCCGCCGGCCCTGCCTGCCAGCACGCCCATCACGATCCCGCCGCCCTGTCCGTCCTGATGCAGGGCCGCCTGCGACGCATTCTGATCATCGTGCTGGGGATCAACCTTGCCCTGTTCCTCGGTGAATTCTTTGCCGGGCGCTGGATCGGCTCCAGCGCCCTGCAGGCCGACTCGCTCGATGCCCTCGGCGACGCCGGCCTGTATGCGCTGAGCCTGTTCGTCATCGGCCGCTCGCTGCGCTGGCGCGCCGGTTCGGCGCTGCTGAAGGGTGCGGCGCAGGGCGTGTTCGGCCTGTTCGTGCTGCTCGACACCGGCCTGCGCCTGTTCGGCGACGCACCACCTGCCGCCGCCCCGATGGTCGCCATCGCCGCCGTCGCCTTCGCCGGCAACCTCGCCAGCGTCCTGCTGCTGCGCCGCTATCGCGACCACGACATCAACCTGAAATCGGTCTGGCTGTGCTCACGCAACGACCTGATCGGCAACCTCGGCGTGATCGCCTGCGCCGGCCTCGTCGCGATCAGCGCCAGCGCCTGGCCGGACCGCCTGCTCGGCCTGCTGCTGGCGACATTGTTCCTGCACACCAGCCAGGGCATCCTGCGCGAAGCCATCGGCCAATGGCGACAGGCCGGTGATCAAGGTCCTCCGACGCCGGCGCAGATGCGGTGTGAGTGACTGGGGATTGGAAGATTTGTGATTCGGGATTGCAGCGCTGTCGGAGCGCGACAACCCCTGGTGCACCGGCTAGTTGCTCCGGCTTTTGACCTGCCCCCCCTGCACCGCGCCGAGTAGCGCAGGCAAGCGGCGGGGAAAGGCGCGAATGTTCGAGGCCATGGATGCGCGAGCTCGGCCTGCGCGCCTACGTCGAGCTGCGCTCGAACGCGCCGGCCGCCGGTTGCCGAGCAACGCAGGGGTGAGCCGGGACTTGATGTTTCGCCATCAGGCGGAACATCCCGGCGAACGCCCGCACTTGGATGTGCGGGCAGGTAGGCGTTCCAGGGATGGATGCCGGCCTTGACGCTTGTCGAAGACGACAGCGCGATGCCGGGGTGGC
>JBAYTD010000168.1:0-4323 GCA_041675805.1 Lysobacteraceae bacterium | reverse complement strand
GGCCGGCGGCCCTGCGATACCAGCCAGTTCTTCGCCGTGTTGACGGCGATCTTGTACAGCCAGGTGTAGAACTGGCTGTCGCCGCGAAAATTGCCGATGGCGCGATAGGCACGGATGAAGCTTTCCTGGGCGACGTCCTGCGCCTCGCTCCAATCGTGGATATAGCGCGAGATCACGCTGGTCAGCCGGTGCTGGTACTTGCGCACCAACAGGTCGAAGGCGTGTTTCTCGCCGCTTTGCACGCGCTTGACCAGCGCTTGGTCCAGTTCGTTGTCGCCCATCCGGGGCAGTTCTCCACAGCATGGGGCGGCCAGTCTGGGGCCGGGCGGTCAGACAGGTCGCCGCAGGATAAGTTCACGGTCCGGCATCGAAACGGCGGCGGCCAACATACGTCGCCGCATTGACCGCCATGACGCCCTGCCCGGATCATAAGCCGATTGCCGCCTGCGAGGTGGCGCCCGCGCGAGGAAACAGCGATGTTCGACGGTCTCAAATTCAAGCACTGGAAACACGACTGGCGGCCCGACCGCGTGCTGGTGATGTCCCTCGACCGCGACGGTGCCAGCGCCAACACCCTGGCCCAGGCGGTACTGCAGGAGCTCGACCAGGCGCTGGAACGCATCGCCATCGAGAAACCGGCCGGCGTGGTGTTCCGTTCCGACAAGCCGGCCGGCTTCATCGCCGGGGCCGACATCAGCGAATTCGTCGAGTTCGACAAGCAGGGCAATGTGCTGGAGTCCATCCGCTACGGCCAGGGCGTGTTCCAGCGCATCGCCGAACTGCCCTGCCCGACCGTGGCCGCCATCCACGGCCACTGCATGGGCGGCGGCACCGAACTGGCGCTGGCCTGCCGCTACCGCATCGCCAGCAACCACGACAGCACCCGCATCGCCCTGCCCGAGGTGAAGCTCGGCATCTATCCCGGCTGGGGCGGCAGCGTGCGCCTGCCGGCCCTGGTCGGCGCGCCGGCGGCGATGGACATGATGCTGAGCGGACGCAGCCTGTCGGCCAGCAATGCCCGCGCCATCGGCCTGGTCGACAAGGTGGCCGAGCCGGCCCTGCTGCTGGATGCCGCGGTCGAACTGCTCAAGCGCGGCGCGACCCGCCCGCTCAAGCAGCGCGCCAGCGCCTGGGCGACCAACCTGTGGCCGGTGCGCCAGGCGCTGGCACCGATGCTGGTCAAGCAGGTCGCGCGCAAGGCGAAGAAGGCGCATTACCCCGCGCCGTTCGCCCTGATCGATGCCTGGAAGCGCAGCGGCGGCGGCGTGCGCAGGCGGCTGGAAGTGGAAGCGCGAGCAGTCAGCAAACTGGCCCAGACCAGCACGGCGCGCAACCTGATCCGCGTGTTCTTCCTGCAGGACCGGCTGAAGTCGCTGGGTGGCAAGGAGCACGGCATCCAGCGCGTGCACGTGGTCGGTGCCGGCGTGATGGGCGGCGACATCGCCGCCTGGAGTGCCCTGCGCGGCTTCGACACCACCTTGCAGGACCGCGAGCAGAAGTTCATCGACCCGGCGCTGTCCCGCGCCGCCACACTGTTCGAGCGCAAGGTCAAACGCGAGGACGCCCGCGCCCGCACCGCCGCCCGCCTGAAGGCCGATGTCGAAGGCCGCGGCGTGGCCGACGCCGACCTCGTCATCGAGGCGATCTACGAGAACCTGGAGGCCAAGCGCGCGCTGTTCGCCAAAGCCGAGGAAACGCTGAAGCCGGACGCCCTGTTGACCAGCAACACCAGTTCCATCGCCCTGACCGACCTGCGCGAAGGGCTGAAGGCACCGCAACGCTTCGCCGGCCTGCACTTCTTCAACCCGGTGGCGCTGATGCCGCTGGTCGAGATCGTCCGCCACGACGCCATGGACGTGGAAACCGAGCGCCGCCTGGCCGCCTTCTGCCGCGCCATCGACAAGCTGCCGGTGCCGGTCGCCGGCACGCCGGGCTTTCTGGTCAACCGCATCCTCGCGCCATATATGCAGGAGGCCATCCTGTGCTTCTCCGAGGGCGTGCCCGGCCCGCTGATCGACAAGGCGGCGCTCAACTTCGGCATGCCGATGGGGCCGATCGAACTGGTCGACACGGTCGGCCTCGACGTCGCCGCCAGCGTCGGCAGGATCATGGCCGACTTCCACGGCCAGGAACTGCCGGCCGCCTTCACCGTCAGCGAGGGCCGGCGTGGCAAGAAGGACGGCCAGGGCCTGTACGCCTGGAAGGACGGCAAGCCAGTGCGCCCGGAAGTGCCGGCGGACTACGTTGCGCCGGAAGACCTGGAAGACCGGCTGATCCTCGCCCTGCTCAACGAGGCGGTGGCCTGCCTGCATGACGGCGTGGTCGCCGATGCCGACCTGCTCGACGCCGGCGTGATCTTCGGCACCGGCTTTGCGCCGTTCCGAGGCGGCCCGATCCAGCACATCCGCAGCGTCGGCGCCGGCAAGCTGAAGGCGCGGCTGGAACAGCTCGCCCAGCGCCACGGCCCGCGCTTCGCCCCGCGCCCGGGCTGGAACGACCCGGCGCTCGCCTGAATCCGCCCGCTCGTCGTTCGGCGCGCCGATCCGCGCCGACGACGCAGCGCGGCGCGGGTTGCAAGGCGGCGCACGCTGAGCCATGCTGCGCCGCACGATCCGGGAGGACCTGCCAGGCATGGCCAGTACGCGCATCATCAAGAAATATCCCAACCGCCGTCTCTACGACACCGAGATCTCCAGCTACATCACGCTGGAGGATGTCCGGCAGCTGATCGTCGACAACGAGGAGTTCGAGGTCCGCGACGCCAAGAGCGGCGAAGACCTGACCCGTCAGGTGCTGTTGCAGATCATCGCCGAGCACGAACAGGACGGCCAGCCGATGCTGTCGACGCAGATGCTCAGCCAGATCATCCGCTTCTACGGCGATTCGCTGCAGGGCTTCATGGCAACCTATCTGGAGCGCAGCATGCAGCTTTTCATGGAGCAGCAGTCGCAGTTCCGCTCGCAGATCAACAACCTGGTCGGGCAGACGCCGTTCTCGATGCTCAACCAGCTCACCGAGCGCAACATCGACATGTGGAAGCAGTTGCAGCAGAGCCTGCTCGGCAGCCTGCGCTCGAGCATGCCGCAGACGCCGCCGGAGCCGTCGCGCGGCGCCCGCGGGCCGGGCAAGACCTCGGCCCGCTGACGGCGGCGCAAGCCCGCCGCATCGCCTGATCGACCCGCTGCCTCGTCGCGCCGCACCATCCTCGCATCATCCAAGCAGGTTTCCATGGATTGCAAACGATTGGCCGTCGTCACCGGCGGCATCGGCGGTCTCGGCACCGCCATCTGCGCGCGGCTGAGCCGCCAGCATCGGGTCATCGCGGTCGACCTTCCCGGCCGCGACGAAGCAGTCGCCGCCTTCCACGCCGCGCTGGACGGCCGCGATGTCCATTTCATGCCTGCCGATGTCGGCGATTTCGACGACTGCGCGCGCCTGGTCGCCAACATCGAAGCGCACCACGGCCCGCTCGACGTGCTGGTCAACGCCGCCGGCATCACCCGCGACGCCACCTTGCGCAAGATGACCCGCGCGCAGTGGGACGCCGTGCTCGGCGTCGACCTGCACAGCGTGTTCAACCTGTGCCGCCAGGTGGTCGACGGCATGTGCACGCGCGGCTACGGCCGCATCGTCAACATCAGCTCGGTGAACGCGCAGACCGGCCAGTTCGGGCAGACCAACTACGCCGCGGCCAAGGCCGGCATGCATGGCTTCAGCATGTCGCTGGCGCGCGAAACCGCGCGTTACGGCGTCACCGTCAACAGCGTCGCCCCGGGCTATATCGACACCACCATGACCCGCGCCATCCGCGAGGACATCCGCCAGCAGATCATCGCCGGCATCCCGGTCGGCCGCATGGGTCAGCCCGATGACATCGCCCGCGTCGTCGATTTCCTCTGCGCCGAGGATGCCGGTTATCTCACTGGTGCCCTGATTCCGGTCAACGGCGGGCAGTTCATGAGTTTCTGAGGACACCTGGGTCGGGTGTGCCCGGCTCTGTGGTTTTCGGTGGGCATGCCTTGCAGTGGTCTTTCGGTGCTGCTTGAGCGGGTCGAATTGGAGTGCGTTCGGCTTCATTCGCCTGACTGTTGTGCTGCAGCCGGGTTTCGTCCGCCTCGGCGGCGGCCGAGTGACTTTCTCTGCTTGCCCAGAGAAAGTAACCAAAGAGAAGGCCACCCCGGCACCGCGCATCGCTTGCGAAGCAAGCGATGTTCCCTGCGTTGCTCGGCAACCGGCGGCCGGCGCGGACTCGGCCATCCATGGCCTCGAACATTCGCGCCTTTCCCCGCCGCTTGCCTGCGCTACTCGGCGCGGTGCAGGGGG
>JBAYTD010000167.1:0-4383 GCA_041675805.1 Lysobacteraceae bacterium | reverse complement strand
GTCATCGAAAACACCCAGCGCGACCTCAACATCGCCCTGGTCAACGACCTCGCCATCCTGTTCAACAAGCTCGGCATCGACACCCTGGAAGTGCTGGAAGCCGCCGGCACCAAGTGGAACTTCCTGCCCTTCCGCCCCGGCCTCGTCGGCGGCCACTGCATCAGCGTGGACCCGTACTACCTCACCCACAAGGCACAGGAAGTCGGCCACCATCCCGACGTCATCCTCGCCGGCCGGCGCACCAACGACGGCATGGGCGGCTACGTCGCCGACCAGACCATCAAGCTGATGGTCCGCAAGGGCATCAACCCGGTCGGCGCACGCATCCTCGTGCTGGGCCTGGCCTTCAAGGAAAACTGCCCGGACCTGCGCAACACCCGCGTCGTCGACATCATCCAGGCCTTGCGCAGCTACAACGCCCAGGTCGACATCCACGACCCCTGGGTCAACGCCGACGAAGCCCGCCACGAATACGGACTGGAACTGACCCGGCCGCAGGCCGCGCACTACGACGCCCTCGTCATCGCCGTCGGCCACGACCAGTTCCGTGCCCTCGGCGGCGAAGGCATCCGCGCCCTGGGCAAACCCGAAGCCGTCGTCTACGACGTGAAGTACGTGCTGCCGCGCGATGCTGTCGACGGGCGCTTGTGATGCGCGACAAGTTCATTCGGCAGTGCCGACCCGGTGGCTTCGTTGCGCAGGCAGTCTGCGCCACGGAACGAGCGTCGCTGCACCCGCATCGCCCGGCCCATGTCGTTTGCGTTGGGCCCCTCAGTAAAAGGTTTGCCAGTCAATGAAAGTCACCATCTTCGGCACCGGCTACGTCGGCCTCGTCACCGGAACCTGTCTCGCCGATGTCGGCCATGACGTCACCTGCGTGGACATCGACCAGGCCAAGATCGACGGCCTCAACAAGGGCGTCATCCCGATCTACGAGCCGGGTCTGGAGCCCATGGTCAAGGCCAACCATGCCGATGGACGGCTGCACTTCACCACCGACGCCGCCAACGCGGTCAAGGAGGGCGGCATCGTCTTCATCGCCGTCGGCACCCCGCCCGACGAGGATGGCAGCGCCGATCTGCAATACGTGCTCGCCGTGGCGCGCGGCATCGGCCGGCATGCGCAGAAGCCGGTTCTCGTCGTCAACAAATCCACCGTGCCGGTCGGCACCGCCGACAAGGTGGCCGCGGCCATCGTCGCGGAACTGGCCGCGCGCGGTGCCGACATCGCCTTCAGCGTGGTCTCCAATCCGGAGTTCCTGAAGGAGGGCGACGCCATCAACGACTGCATGCGCCCGGACCGTATCGTCATCGGCAGCGACGACGAGCAGGCGATCAAGACCCTGCGCCAGCTCTACGCCCCCTTCAATCGCAACCACGACCGCATCGTCGCCATGGACGTGCGCTCCGCCGAACTGACCAAGTACGCCGCCAACGCCATGCTGGCGACCAAGATCAGCTTCATGAACGAGATCGCCAACATCGCCGAGCGTGTCGGTGCCGACGTGGAAAACGTCCGTCAGGGCATCGGCTCGGACCCGCGCATCGGCTGGCACTTCATCTATCCCGGTGCCGGCTACGGCGGCTCCTGCTTCCCCAAGGACGTGCAGGCGCTCACCCGCACCGCCCAGCAATACGGCATGCGCCCGCAACTGCTGGAAGCGGTCGAGGCCGTCAACGACGCCCAGAAGAGCCATCTGTACGAACTGATGCTGCGTCATTACGGCAACGCCGAGGCCCTGCGCGGCAAGACCATCGCCGTCTGGGGCCTCGCCTTCAAGCCCAATACCGACGACATGCGCGAAGCCTCCAGCCGCCGCCTGCTCCAGCACCTGTGGGACGCCGGCACCCGCGTCCGTGCCTACGACCCGGAAGCGATGGAGGAAACCCGCCGCATCTTCGGTGATCGCCCCGACCTGCAACTTTGCGAGGCCGACCAGCAAGCCCTGGACGGTGCCGACGCCCTGGTCATCGTCACCGAGTGGAAGCAGTTCCGCAGCCCCGACTTCGCCCGTCTCAAATCCCGGCTCGCCGACGCCGTGATCTTCGACGGCCGCAACCTGTACGACCCGACGTTGGTGGAAAACGCCGGCCTGGCCTACTACGGCATCGGGCGCGGCCGGTCGGTGCGAAGCAACGGAATGAAATGAAAGTCCTCGTCACCGGCGGTGCCGGATACATCGGCAGTCACGCCTGTCTTTGCCTGCTTGAGGATGGCCATCACGTCACCGTGATCGACAACCTCTGCAACGGCTCGCCGGTCGCCCTGGACAGGGTCCGGGAGTTGTCCGGGCGCAGTCTGCGTTTCGTCGAAGGCGATGTTCGCAGCGAGGCGGATCTGGCGACGGCGTTTGCCGATGGCGTGGACGTGGTCATCCACTTTGCCGCGCTGAAGGCGGTCGGTGAGAGCGTCGAGCAGCCCTTGCGCTACTTCGACAACAACATCAGCGGCACCATCCAGTTGCTGCGCTCGATGGAACAGGCCGGCACCAGGCGCATCGTGTTCAGCTCATCGGCCACGGTGTATGGCGATCCCGAGCGCATCCCCATCGACGAGGCTGCGCCGCTTCGGGCCACCAATCCCTACGGCCGCAGCAAGCTGGTCATGGAGCAGTTGATCGGCGACTGGTGCATGGCGTCGGAAGGCGCGGGCGCGGCCTTGTTGCGCTACTTCAACCCGGTCGGCGCGCATCCCAGCGGACGAATCGGCGAGGCACCGAAGGGATGGCCGAACAACCTGATGCCGTATGTCACCCAGGTTGCCGTCGGCCAGCGCACCCAACTCAATGTTTTCGGCGACGACTGGCCCACCCGCGACGGCACCGGCGTGCGCGACTACCTGCACGTGATGGACCTGGCCGAAGCGCATGTCGCGGCGCTGCATTACATCGCTTCGAACGCCGTCTGCCGCGCCTTCAATCTGGGAACCGGACGCGGCTACAGCGTCCGTGAACTGGTTGCCGCGTTTGAAAGCGCCACCGGCCGGCCGGTTCCGTACAAGGTCGTCGCCCGCCGGCCGGGAGATGTCGCGGAGATCTGGGCGGACCCGGCATTGGCGCGTGATCAGTTGGGCTGGCAAGCGCGGCGCGACCTGGCGCAAATGTGTGAAGACGCCTGGCGCTGGCAGTCCGCCAATCCGCAAGGTTATGCCTCTTGAGCGTCAACGCAGCATTGCTTGAGCCGAGTGGCCAAAGTTGTCAAAATATAGCTGTCTATATTTTATGAGAAGCTGGACATGATCGCTGTCCCTGTGGCTGAAGCCAAGAACCGCCTCTCCGAACTGATCGCGCGCGCGCAAGCGGGCGAGGAGATTTCCGTCACCCGTCATGGCAAGCCGGTAGCCCGTCTTCTGGCCGCTGAAGCAGTCGATCCGCAGGCCCAGCGTGCCAAGGTCGAGGCAGCGTTTCGCGAGCTCGCCACCTTGCGCCGGCAGGTTCACCTCGAGGGCGATCTGAAGTCCCTCGCTCGCGAGGGATTGAGCTGATGCCCTTCGTCCTGGACAACTCCGTCCTCAGCGGTTGGCTGCTGGAAACCCAGGCAACCCCCTATACCCAAGCCATTGCCGAGCGGCTGGCGCAAGACCGCGCGGTTGCACCCGTCCTGTTGCGGCTGGAATATGCCAACGTCCTGCGCACAGCCTGCAAACGCGGTCGCATGACTGCCGGGCAGGCGCAGGAGGCGATCAGCCAATTGGAGGCCCTTCCGGTGGAATATGACAATCAGACGCCGGATGCCCGGCAGTTGCTGGCGCTGGCCCTGCGTTACGACTTGTCCAGCTACGATGCCGCCTATCTCGACCTCGCCCTGCATCGGCAGTTGCCCATCGCCACACAGGATGTCGAACTGGCCGAAGCCGCCCGCATCTGCGGCGTGGGAGTGGTGAGCGCATGAAAATCCTCGTCACCGGCACCGCCGGCTTCATCGGTTCCCACGTCGCCCTGCGCCTGCTTGAGCGCGGCGATGAGGTGATCGGCCTCGACAACCTCAACGACTACTACGATGTCAGCCTGAAGAAGGCACGGCTGGCGCGTTTCGAGGGGCAGCGCGGCTACACCCACGTGCATGCCGATCTCGCCGACCGCGAGGCCATCGAAGAAGCCGTGTTTGCCACGCACAGGCCACAGCGTGTCATCCACCTGGCCGCGCAGGCCGGCGTGCGCTACGCCGCGCAGAACCCGCATGTGTATGTGAGCAGCAATGTCACCGGCTTCCTGCACATCCTGGAAGGCTGCCGCCATCACGGCGTCGAGCATCTGGTGTTCGCCTCCACCAGCTCGGTCTATGGTGCCAACCGCGCCATGCCGTTCTCCGAGCATCAGCCCACCGAGCACCCGCTCACCCTCTACGCCGCCACCAAGAAGGCCAACGAGCAGATGGCGCACAG
>JBAYTD010000166.1:0-4385 GCA_041675805.1 Lysobacteraceae bacterium | reverse complement strand
GGCCAGGCGGTGATCGACGAGGCCAAGCGCGAGGCGCAGATGGTCGCCGACCAGGGCCGCCATCTGCTCGAGCGTTCCAGCGACTGGGTCCGCGAGCGGCCGGCGACCGCGATCGGCCTCGCCGTCGCCGGCGGCTTCCTGCTGTCGATGGCGCTGCGTCGTCGCTGAGACGCCGGAACGTGGACGCTACGCACGCCCAGGGCGGCACCGGGCCAATTGGCCTCGGCGCTGCCTCGCGCAGCGCCGTCGCCTCGGTGACCGCATTCGCCAGGCTGGTGGATGCCGAGATCGATCTCGCGGCGGCCGCCCTGCCGCGCGCCCTGCTGCTCGGCGTGCTGACCGCCGCCTTCGCCGCCGGCACGGTGGCCCTGGCGGCGGCGCTGATGATGTCCATCGCCGTGGCAATGGGCGCGTCCTGGCCGGCGGCGCTGGCCGTGGCCTGCGGCCTGACCCTGCTGGCCACGGCCGGTCTGGCGCTGTACGCCAGCCGCCTGCTGCGCGAGTGCACGCTGCCGGTGACGCGTCGACGCCTGCATGCGCTGTGGCCGGACGATGGCGACGACGCGGAAGCCGCGCCGCGCCCCGCTTCATCGCCTGCTGCCGAGCCGTCGCGATGAAGGCGCTGCGCCAGCGCCGCCTCGCCGTGCAACAGGCCGAACGGCGTCTGCTGCATCAGCAGCGCATCGCCGCGCTGCGCATCGAGCGCGCCCGCACACGCGCACGCCAGCGCCTGCTGGCACCGGCCATCGTCCTGATCGGTGTCATCGCCGGTGGCTGGCTGGCACGCGGCCTGCGCGCGTCACGGCCGCCGAAACACTCCATCGCCCGCCAGGCGACCGCCGCGCCGGCAGACCGCCTGCTGGCGCTGGTCCGGCTGGGCATGGCGCTGTGGCCGCTGTGGCGGCAATGGCGACAGATTGGTGCATCCGGTGCGCCCGACGCGCCCCCGCGTTAAGGCGCGCGGCGTGTCAGCGCCGGTTTTCGCTCTCGTGCGCCATCCGTTGCAGGCTGGCCGCATCGAGGATGCGCAGACGCCGGCCCTGTACCTGGATCACGCCATCGTCCTGCATGCGGCTGAGCGTGCGGCTGACGGTTTCGATGACCAGGCCGAGATAGCTGGCGATGTCCTCGCGGCTCATCGGCAGGTGGATGCGGTCGCCCGGTTGGCCCAGCGAGGTCAGACGCTCGGACAGGCTGTGCAGGAACAGCGCCAGCCGTTCGCCGGCATGGCGACGGCCGAGCATCTCCAGGTGATCCTGATCGCGGCCCATGCTGCGGCCCATGATGCGGAACAGTTGCGATTGCAGGCTCGGCACCTCGGCGGCGACGCGACCGAGGTCGTTGTACGGCACTTCGCAGACCGAGGCCGATTCCAGCGCCACCGACTCGCAGCGATGAATGCCATCGCCCATGCCGTCGAGGCCGATCAGTTCACCCGGCAGATGGAAGCCGATCACCTGTTCGCCGCCGTCCTCGCCCAGCGCCACGGTCTTGAAGGCCCCCTCGCGCGACACGAACAGCGCGTGCATCGGACTGCCGACGCGGTACAGGTATTCCCCGCGCGACAGCGGCCGACGCCGCCGGACCATGCCATCCAGGCGCTCGACATCGATGGCGGAAATGCCGGCCGGCAGGCACAGCTGGCTGAGCGAACACTGCGCACAACTGCGCCGCAGTGTGCCGAAATCGATGATTTCACCACGCGCCGCCTGCGCCATCACGGAGCCGCCAGCCAGCGATGCAGCCAGGCATTGACCGCATCGTGCCACTGCACCGAATTCTGCGGTTTCAGCACCCAGTGGTTCTCGTCGGGGAAATACAGGAAACGGCTTTCGATGCCGCGCCGCTGCAGGGCGGTGAACGCGGCGATGCCCTGCTCGACCGGCACCCGGTAATCCAGTTGTCCGTGGATCACCAGCATCGGTGCGCGCCAGTTCTTCACCAGGTTGACCGGGTTGTGCCGCTCGTAGTTTTCCGGCTGCTCGAACGGCGTGCCGCCGAACTCCCATTCGTCGAACCACAGTTCTTCGGTGACGTAGCCCATCGAGCGGTTGTCGAAGATGCCGGCGTGCGAGACCAGGCACTTCCACGGCTCCGGCCAGGCACCGGCGATCCAGTTCACCATGTAGCCGCCATAGCTCGCACCCAGGGCGCAGGCGCGCTCGCCATCGAGAAAATCGAAGCGCTCGGTGGCGTAGCGCCAGCCTTTTTGCAGATCCTCCAGCGGCTTGCCGCCCCAATCGCCGGAGATCGAGTCGGTGAAGGCCTGGCCGTAGCCGGTCGAGCCGTGGAAATCGATGAACACCACGGCCCAGCCCTGGCCGGCGTAGGTCTGCGGATTCCAGCGATAGTGGAAGCTGTTGCCCATCGATCCCTGCGGGCCGCCGTGGATGATGAAGGCGACCGGATAGCGGGTGCCGGGCTGGTGGCTCCACGGTTTGACGACGTAGCCGTGGACGGTTTCGTCGTTCCAGCCGGGGAAGCTGAACTGCTCGAACTCGCCCATCCGCACGTCGGCCAGCGCTTCGGTGTTGAGGCGAGTGAGTTGTCGCGCCTGCGTGCCGTCGGCGCGGGCGATGAACAACTGCGCCGGCGAGGTCAACGTGCTGCGGGTGAAGGCCAGGCTGTCGCCGCGCAGGTCGAAGGCCTCGATGGCACCGTCGCCGGCGAGGCGGCGGACCGTGCCGCGGCGCACGTCGATGGCGAACAGCGGATGCTGGCCGCGCTCGTAGGCGGTGGTGTAGAGATGCCGGCCATCGGCGGACAGGCTCAGCCCGCCGGCGGAAAGATCCCAGTCCGGGGCCACTTCGCGGCGCTCGCCGCTGGCCAGGTCCAGCGCCATCACCGCCAGGCGGTCGGCCTCGAAGCCGGGTCGGCGCATGGCGAGGTAATACAGCGTGCGGCCGTCATGGGAGAACAGCGGATGGCTGTCGTGGGCCTGGTTGGCCTCGGTCAGGTTGCGCGGTGCGGCCTCGCCCTCGATGGCGACGTGGAACAGGTCGAGATTGGTCGACCAGGCCTCGTCGCGGCCGGCAATGCGGGCGACGAAAGCCAGCGAGCGGCTGTCCGGCGACCAGGCGTAGTCCTCGTCGCCGCCGAACGGCTTGGTCGGCACGTCGCCGTCGATGCCGCGACTGACCAGACGCGCCGGGCCGGCGCGGCCATCGGCACCGAGCGCGGCGACGTGGAGCTGGTTGCGGCGGCCGTCCTTCCAGGTGTCCCAGTGGCGGATGAACAGCTTGTCGTGCAAGGCACCGGTGGTCTTGCCGGCGGCCGTCTCGTCCAGCCGCTTGCGCGTGCAGTCGAGATCGTCGCAGTCCGGGAACACCTCGAAGCCCAGCGCCAGCGAACGGCCGTCGGGCGACAGGGAAAAGCTGCCGACGTCGAGCGGATACGTGGTGACCGGCTGCGCCTCGCCGCCGGCCATGTCCAGCCGCCAGACCTGCGAGGAACCCGAGCGAGCGGACAGGAAGTAGAGGCTGCGGCCATCGGCCGACCAACGCGGCGAGCCGGCATGGCCATCGGCGGTGAGTCGGCGTGCCTGGCTGGCGTCCGGATCCTGCATCCACAGGCTGGTGCTGGCGCGGTTGGCGGCGTAATCGACGCTGCGCAACACGAACGCCACGCGCTTGCCGTCGGGGGCCAGTTGCGGGCTGGAGATGCGCGTCAGGGTGACCAGATCTTCCGCGCTCAACCCACGTGGCGTCGCCTGCGCGGTGCCGACCAGCAGCGCGGCAAACCCCAGCGCTTTCAATGCCATCAACGACTTCTGATACATGCTCGACCTGCCTCTGGCTGCGGGCGCATGACGGCCCGTTGGATTGCACGAACGAGCGCCGATGGCGCGCCGCCCGCTCCCGCAGTATATAGGTCCAAGCCCGCGCCGGGCCGTAGCCATTGGTCGGAAAACGCGGCGCAAAACACCGCCGGGCCGGGGGAGAACCGGCCCGACGCGTATCACGATGTCGCTGGCACCATGCGCGCCGGCGGAGTGACGATGGCGACGCCCGGCGTGGCGCGGGCCGGGCGTCGCGGTCGCTCAGCGCTGGCGCATGCGCTCGAACAGCGTCCTGCCGAGGTCGGCCGGCGAACGCACGGTGGTGACGCCGGCACTTCCAGCACGGCAGGTTGGGGGCATAGCGCCCCCAACATGATCAGGTTCCGGATAGCGCCATGTTGGGGTTGCAGGCTTGCCCCAACCTATAGTCTCGGATGCGGTTTTCGGGGACAAGCCCAGCCCCGTCAGCCACACCAATCCGCAGCATCGGGATAGGGGACGGCGGTAGATGACCGCCGTTCCCCTCCCACACCACCCGGCATGCGGGTCCGCACCGGGCGGTTCGAGGGATTGAGGTTTACGACAAGCGCGGCAGGCCGAGGCGATC
>JBAYTD010000165.1:0-4477 GCA_041675805.1 Lysobacteraceae bacterium | reverse complement strand
TGGCGCGCTCGACGTTGTCCTTGGGCATGTTGGCAGCGAACGCCTTGTCCATAGCCAGGCGCAGCCGCGGGTTGCCGGACGGATCGCCGCCGCCGTTGCGCGCCGCCACCGTGACCTCGCGGATCAGCTTCGTGAACACCTTGCCGCGCACCGCGTCCTGCTTGCCCTTGCGGTGCTGGATGTTCGCCCATTTGGAATGACCGGCCATGCTCTGTTTCCCGCTGCAACGAAGCCGCGCATTATAGCGGCGCGGGCCGATGCGGCGGCGGTGCTTCGCCTGTCGGTGCGATAATCGCGGGTGGCCCCGTCAATGGAACCCGCCATGTCCGCCCGCATGATCGACCGCATCGACAGCGCCCTGCGCGCGCTCGCCCCGATCCACCTGGAGATCCAGGACGAAAGCGGCCAGCACAGCCGTGGCCTGGAAACCCACTACAAGGCGGTCATCGTCGCCGACGCCTTCGCCGGCAAACGGCCGGTGCAGCGCCATCAACTGGCCTACGGCGCGCTGGGACCGCTGATGGACCAGTTCCACGCCCTGGCCCTGCATACCTTCACGCCGGAGGAGTGGGCGGCGCAGGCGGACGTGCCGGATTCGCCGCGCTGTCGCGGCGGCAGCCGGCACGACAAGGCGGGGAAAGGCTGATCCGCCCGCGTCGCAGGCGACCCCCCAGATACGCGAAGGGCACCCGGAGGTGCCCTTCACTGAAGCATCGAGGCGCCGATCCGGCGTCGATCAGCCCTCGCCGGTGACCACCACCTTGACCAGGGTCTCGATGTCGGCGTGCAGGTGGATCGCCACGTCGAACTCGCCGGTGCGGCGGATCGGGCCTTCGCCCATCACCACTTCGGACTTCTCGACGCTGTAGCCGGCGGCGGTGAAGGCGTCGGCGATCTCGCGCGGGCCGACCGAGCCGTACAGCTTGCCTTCGGTGGAGGCGTTGGCGGCGATGGTGACCGACTGGCCTTCAATGCGCGCGCGGCGGGCCTCGGCGTCGCCCAGCAGCTCGGCGGCCTTCTTCTCGTACTCGGCTCGGCGCTTCTCGAACTCGGCGATGTTGCTGGCCGTGGCCGGCACGGCCTTGCCGCTGGGGACGAGGAAATTGCGACCGTAACCGGGCTTGACCGACACCTTGTCGCCCAGGCCGCCGAGGTTGGTCACCTTCTGCAGAAGAATCAGTTCCATGGTTTTGCTCCGTATTCGTTAGCAGCGCGTGGAGCGCCGCAACGCTTGGCTGTCCGAATGGACGGGATCGGGAATGACCGGGTGCGGACGACGCACGGCGCGGGCCGCACGTCGCAGGCGAAGGGTCAGTGGCTGTCGCTGTAGGGCAGCAGCGACAGATAGCGCGCGCGCTTGACGGCGGTGGCGAGCTGGCGCTGGTACTTCGACTTGGTGCCGGTGATGCGCGAGGGCACGATCTTGCCGGTCTCGGTGACGTACTGGCGCAGGGTGGCGAGATCCTTGTAGTCGATCTCGGTCACGCCCTCGGCGGTGAACTTGCAGAACTTGCGGCGGCGGAAGAACTTGGACATGGGTGGGCTCCGTGGGCTCAGGCGGCTTCTTCGGTGGCGGCTTCGCCGCTCTCGTCATCGCGGCGACGACGTTCGGGCTTCTCGTCCTTGGTCTTCATGATGATGCTCTGCTCGGTGACCGCCTCGTCGCGGGCGATGACCAGGTGGCGCAGCACCGCGTCGTTGAAGCGGAAGCCGGCAACCAGCTCGTCCAGCACGGCCTGGCCGCACTCGATGTTCATCAGCACGTAGTGCGCCTTGACCAGGTTCTGGATCGGGTAGGACAGCGGCCGACGACCCCAGTCCTCAAGGCGGTGGATGGCACCCTCGCCACCCTCGATCAGCGTGCGGTAACGCTCGATCATGGCGGGAACCTGCTCGCTCTGGTCAGGGTGGACCAGAAACACGATTTCGTAGTGTCGCATGGGTATCCTTTGTGGATGTCGGGCAGCGCCAGGGCCGCCAGGCAGCCTCCCATCGGTCGCGCAATCGCGAAAGCGGTGAGGCAAAGAAAGCCCCCTGCGGGCGCAGGGGACCGCGCATGATAGCGGCAAAAGATGGAAAAACCCAGCGGCTTCCGTGTCGCCTCGGGCCGGCCTCAGCCCTTGACCGGTGCCACCAGCACGTCGCAGGGCGCTTCGGCGATGGCGTGCAGGCTGACGCTGCCGAGCAGGCCGGCCTCGAAGCGGCCCTTGCCGTGGGCACCGAGGCAGAGCAGGTCGGCCCTGCCCTCTTCGACCGCGGCGACCAGTTCATGCGAGGCGCGCCCCTCGCGAACGACGATGCCGGCGTCCGCCACGCCGAGGTCGGCGACCAGGCGTTGCAGGCGCTGCACGGTACCGCTGTGGGCGCTGGCGATGCGCAGCTTGCGCGCTTCCTCGTCGAGGCCGTCGAACAGCGTCCACGGCAGGCGCGGCAGTTCCAGCGCGGTGAACACCGACAGCGCGGCGGACGGCACCAGGGCGCGGGCGATGCGCACGGCGCGCGCCGCGTCCTGGGTGAAGTCGACGGCGGCCAGCACGCGGCCGTAGGCCTGCGCGGCCGGCGTGCGCACCACCAGCACCGGGGTGCGACTGCCGCGAACGATGTCCTGCGCGGTCGAACCCAACAGGCGACCGGCCAGCGCGCCCTCGCCGGTGGCACCGATGACCAGCAGGTCGGCACCGATCTCCTCGGCGCGCGCGGTGACCAGGCGTCCGGCGAGGCCGGCACGGACGTGGACGGAAATCTCTACATCGAACTGCTGGCGCAGCGTCTCGGCCTGCGCGGTCAGCCGCGACTGCGCGGCATCCAGCAGATCCGCCGCGTCGGGCAGCGGCAGGCCGGCCATGTCGCCCCAGATCATCGGCGGCAGCGGCAGCGGCGGCGCGGCGAACAGTTCCAGGCTGGCTCCATGCGCGGCGGACAGTTGAGCGGCGCGGCGCGTGGCCAGCCCGGCGCGCTCGGAGAAATCGGTGGCAACCAGCATCTTGCGGAAAAGCAGCGGCATCTGCCGTCTCCTGAAGCGAATGAAGGAGGCGGAACCGGTTGCGCGCAGACCGGCAGCCGACCCCGCCGTCATTCTATAAGCAGCGCTCGGTGCCAACTTGACCTGGATCAGGGCGACGGCGCGGCCAGTCCGGGCGGCTCATCGGCATCGACGGGCCTGCGCAGCGCGCGGGCGACAATCCGCCCGGTGGCCATGCGCAGGTCGTCCATGACCACGTAGATGGTCGGCAGGAACAACAGGCTGACCAGGGTGGAGAACGCCAGGCCGCCGACGATGGCGCGCGCCATCGGGTAATAGGCGGGACCGCTGCCGCCTAGCTGCGCGCCGCCGATGCACAGCGGCATGAGGCCGAGGATGGTGGTGCCCATGGTCATCAGGATCGGCCGCAGGCGCTCGCGCGCGCCGGTCACCAGCGCCTCGACGCGCGGCACGCCCTCGCGGCGACGCGCGTTGATGTGCTCGAACATGACGATGCCGTTGTTGACCACCACGCCCATCAGCACCAGCACGCCGATCGAGGCCATCACGGTGAAGGTGGTGCCGGTGAAGGCGAACAGCCAGAACACGCCGAGCGCGGAGAAGAAAATGCTGGCGATGATCGCCGCCGGCATCAGCAGCGACTCGAACAGTGCCGCCATGATCAGGTAGATCAGCAACAGCGCGATCAGTGTGTTGAAGCCCATCTGCGCGCCGGCCTCGTCGTTGCGCTCGAAGTCGCCGCCCAGTCTCCAGCGATAGCCGTCCGGCAGCGAAATGCCGGCCAGCGCGGCAGACACCGCACTGCGCGCCTGCTCGGTGGTGTGGCCATCGGCAAGGTTGGCGCGGATCGCCAGCGAGGTCCGCCGGTCGCGGCGCTGGATCTGGTTGGCGGCGCTTTGCACCTGCACGTTGACCAGCGACAGCAGCGGTGCTTCCAGGCCCTCGGCGTTGCGCAGGGTCAGTCCGGCGAGATCCTCGACGCGGAAGCGCTCGGCCCCCTTGAAACGCGCCCACACCGGCACTTCGGCATCGCCGTGGCGGAACTCGCGCAGCGGCGTACCGCGCACCGCGACGCCGATGTGGCTGGCCACCTCGCGGGTGCTGAAGCCGTACTGCGCAGCGCGCTCGCGGTCGACGCTGAGTCTGACCTCGCTGCTGGCGTCGCCACGGTCGATGCGCACGTCGCGCAGCGCCACCTGCTGCGACAGGATGCCGACCAGGGTCTCGCCGAGATCCTCCAGCACCGCACTGGAGTCGCCGGACAGGAACACGCGCAAACCTTCCTCCTCGCCGCCATCGCCGTTGCCGAAACCGTACTCGGCACGCGCCGACGGCGGCAGTTCGCGGCGCAGCATTTCCATCACCTGATCGGCGGACAACAGGCCGGGCTCGTGGTTGCGCAGCATCAGGTAATCGACCAGGCGCGGCGCAGGGTCGCGCAGGGTCAGCAGCACACCGCCGCCGCCGCCCTCGTTGTACCAGGAGTAGAACTGC
>JBAYTD010000164.1:0-4482 GCA_041675805.1 Lysobacteraceae bacterium | reverse complement strand
GCGCTGGGACCGATCTTCTTCGAGATCATCCAGCGCAAGGGCAACGAAGGCTTCGGCGAAGGCAACTTCCAGGCGCTGTTCGAAAGCATCGAACGCGACCAGATGCGCCGCGGCGTGCTGTAACGACCTGACATTTGTCCAAAACGGCATCCCGAACGGGGGCGGAACAAACACAGGAGCGCGATGGCATGTCGGACTACATGACCGGTTTCGGCAACGAGTTCGCCAGCGAGGCGCTGGCGGGGGCCTTGCCGCAGGGGCGCAATTCGCCGCAGCGCGCGCCGCTGGGGTTGTACGCGGAGCAGTTGTCGGGCACCGCGTTCACCGCGCCGCGCGCCGCCAATCGGCGCAGTTGGCTGTACCGCATCCGGCCGGCGGCCGTGCATGGCGCGTTCTCGCTGCTGGAGTCGCCGCACTGGCTGTCGGACTTCGGCAGCGGGCCGGTGACGCCGGAGCGCCTGCGCTGGAGTCCGCCGCCGTCGCCACAGGTGCCGACCGATTTTATCGACGGCCTGTTCAGCATGGTCGGCAACGGATCGCCGGCGGCGCAGGGCGGCGTCGGCATCCATCTGTACAGCGCAAACCGGTCGATGCACGGGCGCTTCTTCTGCAACGCCGACGGCGAAATGCTGATCGTGCCGCAGCAAGGTCGCCTGCACCTGTTCACCGAGTTCGGCCGGATCGAGCTCGCGCCGCAGGAAATCGCGCTGATTCCGCGCGGCGTGCGCTTTCGCGTCGAATTGCCCGATGGCAGCGCCAGCGGCTATGTCTGCGAGAACTACGGGGCCCTGCTCAGACTGCCCGACCTCGGTCCCATTGGCAGCAATGGCTTGGCCCATCCGCGCGATTTCCTGACCCCGGTCGCCGCCTACGAGGACATCGAGGGCGACTTCGAGCTGGTCACCCGCTTCCAGGGTCATCTGTGGCGGGCCGACATCGGTCACTCGCCGCTCGACGTGGTCGCCTGGCACGGCAACTACGCGCCCTGCAAGTACGACCTGCGCCGCTTCAACGCCATCGGCTCGATCAGCCACGACCATCCCGATCCGTCGATCTTCCTCGTCCTGCATTCGCCCAGCGACTCGCCCGGCGTCAGCAACATGGATTTCGTCATCTTACCGCCGCGCATCCTGGCCATGCAGGACACCTTCCGCCCGCCCTGGTTCCACCGCAACGTCGCCAGCGAGTTCATGGGCCTGATCCACGGTGCCTACGACGCCAAGGCCGAGGGCTTCCTGCCGGGCGGCAGTTCGCTGCACAACAGCTTCAGCGCGCACGGGCCGGACGCCGCCACCTTCGACAAGGCCTCATCGGCGGATTTGTCCAAGCCGGACGTGATCACCGATACCATGGCCTTCATGTTCGAGACCCGCGCCGTGCTGCGGCCGACCGCGCAGGCGCTGGCCTCGCCGCAGCGCCAGGCCGATTACCGCGAATGCTGGAGCGGCCTGCGCAAGCTGTTCGACACGCCGGCCGCCGGCTGACCACAAGGATCCTTCGATGAAACTCGCTTCGCTCAAATCCGGCCGCGACGGCGTCCTGATCGTCGTCTCGCGCGACCTGTCGCGCGCGGTCCGGGCCACCGGCATCGCCCCCACCCTGCAACAGGCGCTGGAAAACTGGGCCGAGGTCGCGCCGCGCCTGGCCAATGTCTTCCACGCACTGCAACACGGCACGGCGGAAACGATCAACGGCGAGCCGGTGTTCGCCGTCGACCCGCAGGCGCTGGCCGCACCGCTGCCGCGCGCCTACGAGTTCGTCGACGGCAGCGCCTATCTGCCGCACGTCGCCCGCGTGCGTCGGGCGCGCGGTGCCGAGGTGCCGGCCAGCTTCTACACCGATCCGCTGATGTACCAGGCCACCAGTGCCGGCTTCCTCGGCCCGCGCGATCCGATCCTGGTCGCCAGCGAGGATTACGGCATCGATCTGGAGGCCGAGGTGCTGGTGGTCACCGACGACGTGCCGATGGGCGTTGATGCCGCCGCCGCCGCCGAGCACATCAAGCTGATCGGCCTGGTCAACGATGTCTCGCTGCGCAACCTGATCCCGGCCGAGTTGGCCAAGGGCTTCGGCTTCCTGCAATCCAAGCCGCGCTCGGCGCTGTCGCCGGTGTTCGTCACCGCGGACGAGCTGGGCGAGGCCTGGATCGACTGCAAGCTGCACCGCCCGTTGGTCACCCACGTCAACGGCGAATGGTTCGGCGCGCCCGAGGCCGGCGTCGACATGCAGTTCAACTTCGCCCAGTTGATCGCCCATGCGGCGAGGACGCGGCCGCTGTCGGCCGGCGCGCTGGTCGGCTCCGGCACCGTGGCCAACGAGGACACCTCGCTGGGGGCGTCCTGCTTCGCCGAGCGGCGCACGGTGGAGGCGCTCGAGTACGGCGCGCCGAAAACCCCGTTCATGAAGTTCGGCGACCGCGTCCGTATCGAGATGTTCGACCGCGAAGGCGGCTCGATCTTCGGTGCCATCGACCAGGTGGTGACGGCGGCGAACTGATCGCCGGCGGCCGCGCGCGGCGGGCGAGGTTCAGTCCTCGGGCAGGAACAGCGCGATCAGGTCGTTGAGGAAGCGCTGGCCGAGTTCGCTCGGACGGAATCGGTCGGGCGCGGGCGACTCCAGCCAGCCGTGGCCCTGCGCGGCGGCCAGCGGCGCGGCGATGGCGGCGCGCGCGAGGCCGGTGCGGCGCTCGAAATCGTCCAGCGCAAAGCCTTCGCGCAGGCGCAGGACGTTGAGCATGTATTCGAACGGGCGCTGCGCGGCAGCGATCCATTCGTCGCCGCCGAGACTGGCCAGCGTGCCGGCGCTGTCCAGATAGGCTTGTGGATGCTTCACCTTCCAGCGTCTTAGGATGCTGTCTTCGGCCGGCTGTGTGAGCTTGCCGTGGGCACCGGCACCGATGCCGAGGTAGTCGCCGAAGCGCCAGTAATTGAGATTGTGCGCGCACTGCCGTTCGGCGCGGGCGTAGGCGGAGACCTCGTACTGCGCAAAACCGGCCTCCGCCAGCACGGCCTGACAGGCCTCCTGCATGTCCCAGGCACCGTCCTCGTCGGGCAGCCCCGCCGGCGGGCGGGCGTGGAACAGCGTGTTCGGCTCCAGGGTGAGCTGGTAATGGCTGACGTGCGCCGGTTGCAGGGCGATGGCGCGCTCGACATCGTCCAGCGCCATCGCCAGCGATTGCTGCGGCAGGGCGTACATCAGGTCGAGGTTGATGTTGTCGAAGCCGGCGTCCTGCGCCAGGCGGATGGCGCGCTCGGCCTGGGCGCTGTCGTGGATGCGTCCGAGCCGCGCCAGGCAGCCGTCGTCGAAGCTCTGCACGCCGAAGCTCAGCCGGTTGACGCCGGCGGCGCGGTAGGCTTCAAAGCGGTCGTGCTCGACCGTGCCGGGGTTGGTTTCCAACGTCACTTCCAGACCCGGATACAGCGACAGCCGCGCCGCCACGCCATCGAGGATCGCGCCGATATGGGCGGCGTCGAACAGCGAGGGCGTGCCGCCGCCGAAGAAGATCGAACTGACCGGCCGACCCCAGACGCGCGGCAGGTCCTGTTCCAGGTCGCGCAGCAAGGCGGCGACGTATTCGTCCTGCGCCAGCGCACCCTTCTGCGCATGCGAATTGAAATCGCAGTACGGGCATTTGCGGACGCACCAGGGGATGTGGATGTACAGCGCCAGCGGCGGCAGGCTGAGCATGCGGAAAGCGGGCAGGAACGGCCGGCCATTTTGACCGCCAGCATGCGCCTTGGCGACCGTCGCCGCGCGGCGCGGCGGAACTCGGGCCGATTCGCGCAGTCTGCATCGCCCATGAGCGCACGTGCCGACTTCGATCCCCATTCCGCCGTGCGGGCGCTGCTCTGGCGCAATCGCCTGATGGGGTGGCGGGCGCGGCCGGGCGAAGCGGCGTTTCTGGGCGCGGCGCTGGGGCTGGCGGCGCTGCTGCTCGGCGCGCTGCTGCTCAGCCAGCGCGACAACCTGGCCGCCGCGCTGGGCGTGCTGTCCGATCAAGGGCCGCTGGCCGGCCTGTTGGCGCTGGCCCTGCTGGCCGGTAGCGCGCATTACCGCCAGCGCCGTCGCCAGCGTCGACAATGGGCGCGCGACTGGCTGGCCGCGCAGCCGGTGTCATCGCCGGTGCGCCGGCGTCGACGCTGGCGCGATGCGGCGCTGCACTGGGCGCTGCAGGCGGCACTGACCGGCATCGTCCTGCTGCTTGCCGGATTGCCTGCCAGCCTGCCGCCGGCCTTGGCCGCATTGCTGGCCGGCGCGCTGGTCGGGCAGCTTGCGGCGGATGTCGAGCGGCGGCCGAAAGTCCGCCGCAAGCTGCGTGAAACGCCGTTCGTACAGCGTGGCGCGGGCCGCCCGTGGCGCTGGCAACTGATCGAACTGAGCGCCGCGCTGGCACCCAGACGTCTGGCCATCCTGCTTGCCCTCGCCACCGTGCTGGTTCCGCGTGGTGGCCTGTGGATGATCCTGCCGGCGCTGATCCTGCTG
>JBAYTD010000163.1:0-4516 GCA_041675805.1 Lysobacteraceae bacterium | reverse complement strand
GGACCCTGCGACGGTTCTCGGCTGTGTCGGGCAGGGCCGTCTGCTCCCGGCAGCGGACGCCGCGGTAGAAGAAGTCCAAGTACAGCATCCCGGACTCGGGGCGGGCGCGAACCTTAGCCATGGACAACACCACCGCTGGCCATCGGAATGCCGCCGCCCGCCGCGGCGGAACCCATCGGTCCCCGCCCGGCAGAGAACTTGCCAATGTCCCGTTGGATCGCTTCCCAGATGAAGAGGAGCTTTCGGCCACCGAAGGGACGGATGTAGTGGACGCCTTCCAGCAGCACGGCATCCTTCAGGCGGGTGCGGATCGTTCGGGCGTCATAGTGGATGCGGGTAGCAAGTTCGTCGGTGGTGATGTAAGTTTCCATTCGGCAGCTCCTGTCGAGTTTCGTCAACGGGCGTCGTGCATAGGCGACGCTTGTTGACGATAGTAGACGACAGATGGCGATTGTCAACAACGAATGTCGCTTGTAGGCGACGATATTTAAGAATTGTTCATGATTAGATTCCGCCTAACCGAACTGATCGCGGACAAGGCCTTCAAGGAGCGGCGCGTCGTGTCGCTGACGGAAGTGGCCGATGCAACGGGTATTCACCGCGCCACCTTGTCCAAGATGGCCAATCAGCCAGGCGCGAACATCGGCACGGACATCATCGACAAGCTGTGCAAGTACTTCGGCTGTCAGCCAGGCGATCTGTTGATGTACTTCGATGAGGACGCGGGGGCGGTCTGATCGATCCGGGATCAGTGCCTGAGAACGCGATCTGCGAGGGCAGCCAGTCGTATACCTCGCGGTTGCCGTCGACGAGGGACTGGTGGCCGTAGGCGGCGACTTTGGCGACCACGGCGGCTACTTCGGTCGTGGATAGCGCCGGGTTGAGCCATCTGACGGTCGCTTGGAGCCGGGAAGCCAGCACTACTCCGACCAGCGCCCACGTGCTGTCAGTTCGCCGCCGAGCGCAACCATCTCGCCCTCCGCGACCGTCCAGCCGACGTTGGCCAGACAGTCCAGACAAACGTCTTCGAGGTGGCTTTCCTTCTTTCCCTGCGCAGTCCCGGCATCCCCTTGGGCCAGCATGCCGCTGAACGGTTGTCAGCGTTGGCTGCGTCGCACGGGCCTCGGGACGCCATCGTCGCCGAAGCTTCCGGGTTGAGTGTCGGGGTCGCTCTCGCGGATTTGCCCGCGCCTGTGACACCTGGACCTGTCACAGAACCTGTCACAGGCCGGTTCGTCGACTTCCCTTGGAAGCGGGCGACCACCCTTGGGAAGTGACCCCCCAATCTGGCCGTGACAGTCGTTTCGGCACAAAAAAGCCCGCATCGATGGCGGGCTTTTGCCTTATAACCTATTGTTTTTATTGGAAAATCTGGTGGCTATGGGTGGACTCGAACCACCGACCCCAGCATTATGAGTGCTGTGCTCTAACCGGCTGAGCTACATAGCCAGAACTTCAAATTTTCCCGCCTTGACCCCGACATTATGAGTGCTGTGCTCTAACCGGCTGAGCTACATAGCCTTGGCAAGCGGGCTAGTTTAGCGGATTGCCGGCGCAGGGCAAGCGTGGTGCAGGTCCAGATGGGTAATGCGGGCGCGAGGCGCAGCGTTACCTTGTCGGATGTTCGGGGCGCTGTCGTGGCGATCAGGCCACTGTCACGGCCGGCGCGCCCGCCTCGACCCTGCCGACGACGGCCGCCGAAGCGAAGCCGTGGCGGCGGAAGATCGCCAACGCTTCGTCGAGGCTGTCCGGGGCGCAGGACACCAGCAGGCCGCCGCTGGTCTGCGGGTCGCAGGCGAGGGCGCGGTCGATGTCCGACAGCGGTCCGTCAAGCTGGACGTGTTCGCCATAGCTGGCCCAATTGCGGCCTGAGGCACCGGTGATGAAGCCGGCATCGGCCAGCGCCCGCGCGCCTTCCAGCAGCGGCACCGCTGGCCAGTCGATGTGCAGGATGCAGCCGGAAGCGCGTGCCATCTCCCAGGCGTGGCCGGCGAGGCCAAAGCCGGTCACGTCGGTCATCGCGTGTACGCCCGGCAGCCGCGCCAGGTCCGGGCCGGGCGTGTTCAGGCGAGTGGTGGAGTCGATCATCCGTGCATAGCCGGCGGCGTCCAGCGCTTCTTTCTTCAGCGCCGCCGAGAAGATGCCGACCCCGAGCGGTTTGCCCAGCAGCAGCACGTCGCCGGGGCGGGCGTCGGCGTTGCGCTTGAGGTGGGCCGGATCGACCAGGCCGATGGCGGCCAGGCCGTAGATCGGCTCGACCGAATCGATGGTGTGCCCGCCGGCCACCACGATGCCGGCGTCGCGGCAGGCGGCCGCGCCGCCGTCGAGGATGCGGCCGATGGTCGCCACGGACAGCACGTTGACCGGCATGCCGACCAGCGCCAGGGCGAACAGCGGGGTGCCGCCCATGGCATAGACGTCGCTGATGGCGTTGGTGGCAGCGATGCGGCCGAAGTCGTGCGGATCGTCGACGATCGGCATGAAGAAATCGGTGGTGGCGACGATAGCCTGGCGATCGTTGAGGCGGTAGACGGCGGCATCGTCGGAGGTTTCCGTGCCCACCAGCAGCGCTGGCGGCAACGGCAGCGGCAGGCCGGACGTGACCCCGCGCAGGATGTCTTCGAGCGGGCCTGGCGCAATCTTGCAGCCGCAGCCGCCACCGTGGGCCAGCGAGGTCAGACGGGGTTCGGTGGTCGCGTCGGTCATGGCTTTCCCCTGTCCTCCCGGTGTGCAGGCAGGGCACTGTAGCCGCTGTATCGTGTGCGGTCGACGCGCGCTGCGATGCAGCATGCGAAAGTCGAATCCGCAGCGCCTTGACTCCGCGTGCGCGCCAGTCGACCATCGGCCGGACGCTGTCTGTCGACCAAGGACGCAAACCATGAGGAGTGCTCGATGAACGTCGACCTTTCCCGCCGCAGCTTCCTCAAGCTGAGCGGCGCAGGGGCGGCGGCGACCACGTTGGGCGCGATGGGCTTCGGAGCGGCCGAGGCCGCCACCGCCGCCCATGTTCGCGCCTTCAAGCTCGCCACCACCACCGAAACGCGCAACATCTGCACCTACTGTTCGGTCGCCTGCGGCATCATCATGTATTCGCGCGGCGATCTCGCCGCCGGCGAGAAGGCCGAACTGATCCACATCGAAGGCGACGCCGACCATCCGACCAATCGTGGAACGCTGTGCCCCAAGGGCTCGGCGCTCAAGGACTACGTCAAGGCCGAGACCCGCCTGACCCGTCCGCGCATCCGCCGTCCCGGTTCGGACCGCTTCGAGGACATCTCCTGGGACGAGGCGCTGGACAGGATCGCGCGCGCCCTCAAGGACGACCGCGACGCCAACCTGGTCGAGACCAACGCCGCCGGTACCACGGTCAACCGCTGGACCAGCACCGGCTTCCTGGCCGCCTCGGCCACCACCAACGAAACCTCGTGGATGACCTGGAAGGTCGTGCGTTCCATGGGGATCGTCGGATTCGACAACCAGGCGAGGGTTTGACACGGTCCCACGGTGTCCAGTTTGGGCCCGACGTTCGGCCGTGGTGCGATGACCAATTCGTGGACGGACATCGCCAACACAGACCTCGTAGTGATCATGGGCGGCAACGCAGCCGAGGCGCACCCGTGCGGCTTCAAGTGGGTGACCGAAGCCAAGCACAACCGCGGCGCGAAACTGATCGTGGTCGATCCGCGCTTCAACCGCTCGGCGGCAGTGGCCGACTACTACGCGCCGATCCGCCCCGGTTCGGACATCGCCTTCCTGATGGGCGCGATCCGCTGGTGCATCGCCAACGACAAGGTGCAATGGGACTACGTCCGCCACTACACCAACGCGACCTTCCTGGTACGCGAGGACTTCGGCTGGCAGGACGGCCTGTTCACCGGCTATGACGAGGACAAGCGCGCCTACGACCAGGAAAGCTGGGAGTACCAGTTCGGCGAGGACGGCTATGTCCTGAGCGACCCCACGCTGCAGCACCCGCGCTGCGTCTGGAACCTGCTCAAGCAGCACGTCGAGGTGTACACGCCGGAGTTCGTCGAGAACACCTGCGGCACGCCGAAGGAGAAGTTCCTCGAAATCTGCCGGATGATCGGTGAAACGTCTTCCCCGACGAAGACGATGACCTCGATGTACGCGCTCGGCTGGACCCAGCACTCCAAGGGCGCGCAGAACATCCGCGGCATGGCAATGCTTCAGTTGATCCTGGGCAACATCGGCGTGCCCGGCGGCGGCATGAACGCGCTGCGCGGCCACTCCAACATCCAGGGGCTGACCGACGTCGGCCTGATGTCGAACCTGATCCCCGGCTACCTGTCGATCCCGAAGGAGAGCGAGCCCGACTTCGAAACCTACATGTCGACCCGCGGCAACAAGCCCCTGCGCCCCAACCAGATGAGCTACTGGCAGAACTACGAAAAATTCTTCGTCAGCTTCATGAAGTCGATGTGGGGCGAGCACGCGACGGCCGAAAATGGCTGGGGCTATGACTGGCTGCCCAAGCTCGACATCGCGCAATATGACG
>JBAYTD010000162.1:0-4609 GCA_041675805.1 Lysobacteraceae bacterium | reverse complement strand
TTCGATCCACGCTTCCTCCCCACGCTCGGTCACCCTCACGCAGTTGCGCTTCACTTCGCTCGCTGTGGCCAGCTCACGGGAGGACTTGCACCTCCAAGAGTGCGCCCGTGCCGGGCGCACGAATGGGGCCATCGCGGCGCACCCGCGCGGCACGCTGGAACACCGCCCGCGCGAGCAGATGCTCTCCCCGCGCGTGTACCGCAAGGGCGGCAATTACGAGTTCCAGGAAGCGTTCTGGCTGGTCGGCACGCGCTGAGCATTTTCGACCGCAAAGCGGAGCCTGCTCCGCTTTGCCAATGCGATGCACATGGAGCGGAACGGCGCGACACGCCGATCTCGCCCAGCGTTTCATGCTGCATCGCATCAGAACCCTTCGTTCTGGCATAGTGCGGGCTTCCCCGCCCGCGCCGCCCGGCCATGAAGAAAACCTCGTTTCCCCGTCAGGACATCCGCGTGCTGCTGCTCGAAGGCGTCAGTCAGAGCGCGGTGCAGGTCTTTCGCGAGGCCGGTTACACGCAGATCGACTTCCACGAGAAATCGCTGCCGGAGGACGAGCTGGCGCGGCGCATCGCCGAGGCGCACATCCTCGGCATCCGCTCGCGCACGCAACTGGACGCCGCCATGCTGGCCCGGGCCAAGCGGCTGGTCGCGGTCGGCTGCTTCTGCATCGGCACCAACCAGGTCGACCTCGACGCCGCCCGGGCGCAGGCCGTTCCGGTCTTCAACGCGCCCTACTCCAACACCCGCAGCGTCGCCGAACTGGTCATCGCCGAGGCGATCATGCTGCTGCGCCGCATTCCGGGCAAAAACGCGCAATGCCATCGCGGCGGCTGGTCGAAATCCGCCGCCGGCAGCTACGAGGTGCGCGACAAGGTGCTCGGCATCGTCGGCTACGGCCACATCGGCACCCAGGTCGGCGTGCTGGCCGAGTCGCTGGGCATGCGCGTGCTCTACCACGACGTGGAGACCAAGCTGTCGCTGGGCAATGCGCGCAACGCCGGCAGCCTCGACGAGCTGCTCGAACGCGCCGACGTGCTGACCCTGCACGTGCCGCAGACCGCCGCCACGCAGAACATGATCGGCCGTGAGCAACTGGCGCGGATGAAGCCCGGCGCGGCGCTGATCAACGCCTCGCGCGGCAGCGTGGTGGACATCGAGGCGCTGGCCGAGGCGCTGCGCCGCGACCATCTGTCCGGTGCCGCCATCGACGTGTTCCCGGTCGAGCCGAAGGGCAACGCCGACGCCTTCGTTTCGCCGCTGTGCGGCATGGACAACGTGATCCTGACCCCGCACGTCGGCGGCTCAACGCTGGAGGCGCAGGACAACATCGGCATCGAAGTCGCTTCCAAGCTGATCCGCTACAGCGACAACGGCAGCACGCTGTCGGCGGTCAACTTTCCCCAGGTGTCGCTGCCCGAGCATCCGGACAGCCAGCGCCTGCTGCACATCCACCGCAACGTGCCCGGCGTGCTGTCGCAGATCAACGAGATCTTCTCCCGCGCCCACGTCAACATCGACGGCCAGTACCTGCAAACCGACGCCGCCATCGGCTACGTGGTGATCGATGTCACCACCAGCGAGGCGCAGCTTGCGCAACTACGCGATGCGCTGGCTAAAATTCCCGGCACGCTGCGCTCGCGGGTACTGTACTAGGTGCTCAGTCGGCGGATTGCGCCAGACGGTTTTCGATTTCCTCGATCACCGCTTCGTAGCGATCTTCGGCCTGGCTGCGGCAGTAGTGCTTGGTCGCTTCCTTGAGGTGGTTGTCGCACTCGCTCAGTGCCGTCTTGTAGGCGGCACCGGCTTTGTCCAGCGCGCTTTCCGCATCGGTTTCGGTGGCGGCGGCGCTGATGCCGTCCATGCTGGCGTGATAGGCGGCGGTGGATTCCCGGATCTGTCGCTCGGTCAGCTCGGCGCCGGCTTGGGCTTCGGCATCGACCACCGCCGGCGGCGGGTTCGCCTTCGGCGTGGCGCTCTGCGGTGCGGCGGCCTCGGGCGGCGGCGGGGCCTGATCCGGCTCGCCGCCGCAGGCGCTCAGGGCGAGCGCGGCGGCGAAGGCCGGGGCAATCAGCAAGGCTCGGGAAAAGCTCATCGGCAAGTCTCCTTGTGGGGCGCGAAGGGCGACGACGCACGGCGTCGCAAGCGGCCAAGCATGCGGCGACGGCGATGAACGCCGGCCATGACGCGGCCGCCGCGACTGTGACCGGCGCGCGCGGCGCAGGTTCATCCACCCGCGCCGGCATCGCGTCTCAGCGCTTGACCAGTTCCACCCGGCGGTTCTTCGCCCGGCCTTCCTCGCTGCGGTTGTCGGCCACCGGCTGGCTGGCACCGTAACCCTTGGCGCTCAGCCGCGCGGCGTCGATGCCGCGCTCGACCAGCGCCTGACGCACGCTGGCGGCGCGCTGTTCGGAAAGGCTCTGGTTGGCCGCCGCATCGCCGACATTGTCGGTATGGCCGGCAACTTCCACGCTGGCCGACGAGGCTTCGCGCAGCATCGCGGCGGCCTGATCGAGCACGGCGGAGGATTCGGGCCGGATCGTGGCCCTGGCGGTGTCGAAATGCACTTCCAGTTCGAGGAAGCCGTCCTTGTCGAACTGCGCCAGCAGTTCGTTGACCGACACCACCTGCTCCATCGCCTCGGCGCTGATGCTGGCGATGGCGTAGTAGTCGCCGTCGTTGACCGAACCCAGATGCACCCAGTAGTCGCGCCCGCCCTGGCTCAGCTTCAGCGTGGCGATGCGCTGCTGCATGTTGGACCACTCGCCAGCCATCATCCAGTTGCTGCCGCCGTGTTCCCACACCACGCTGCCACCCTTGGCCGTCGCCGCGGCGATGTGGTTGCGCAGGATCTTCAGCGGCGAGGCGGCGCTGGCACCTTCGTCGATTTCATAGGCGACCATCTCGTAGACGCCTTCGATGGTCTTCAGCACCACCTCGCCGTCCTCGTTGACGCCGACCGGGATGTCCTTGGCGTCGAAATCCGAGCTGTCGCATTCGTAGATGTGATAGCCGGGCATCGGGGTGAACAGCGAGTGCGGTTTGCAATCTTCGGACGCGGCGGCCGGCAGGGCGGCAAGCAGGAACAGGCCGGCGAGCGGCCAGAGGGCGTTGCGGATCATGAAGCGGACCTCCACGGACGGTGCGATCAGACTGGCCGCCATCGTCGGCTGTCGCCCTGATCCTCGTCAACGCGACGGCATCCGGCCGGGCCTGCGCGCCGTGGCACAGCGCGCAGCGTTTACAATTGCCGCCCTTTCCCTTGATGAAGCAAGGCCCGACCGGGCCGGCACGCGCATGAGCACACCTCTCAACCCGAGCTTCGAGCCGGGCCAGTTCGAAACCCGCTGGTACGACTTCTGGGAACGCAGCGGCGCCTTCGCCCCCAGCGGCGAGGGAACGCCCTACACCATCCTGCTGCCGCCGCCGAACGTCACCGGCACCCTGCACATGGGCCACGCCTTCCAGCACACCCTGATGGACGCGCTGACGCGCTACCACCGCATGCGCGGTTTCGACACCCTGTGGCAGCTCGGCACCGACCACGCCGGCATCGCCACGGAAATGGTCGTCTCGCGCAACCTCGCCATCGAGGGCAAGGGCGAGACCCGCGATTCGCTCGGCCGCGAGGGCTTCATCGAAAAGGTCTGGGCGTGGAAGGAGGAATCCGGCGACACCATCGAGCGGCAGATGCGCCGCATGGGCACCTCGGGCGACTGGTCGCGGCGCGTGTTCACGATGGACGAGATGCCGTCGAAGGCCGTGATCGAAGCCTTCGTGAAGCTGCACGAAGAAGGGCTGATCTATCGCGGCCAACGCCTGGTCAACTGGGATCCGGTGCTGAAGACCGCGATTTCCGATCTGGAAGTGGTGAGCGAAGAGGAAGACGGTTTCCTCTGGTCGATCCGCTACCCGCTGGCCGATGGCCTGACCTACGAACACATCGAACGCGACGAGGACGGCAACGAAACCCTGCGCGAAACCCGCGATCACCTGATCGTCGCCACCACGCGCCCGGAAACCCTGCTCGGCGACGTCGCGGTGATGGTGCATCCGGACGATCCGCGCTATGCCAGCCTGATCGGCAAAGCCGTCACGCTGCCGCTGACCGGGCGGCAGATTCCGGTCATTGCGGATGACTACGTGGATCGCGATTTCGGCACCGGCGTGGTCAAGGTGACGCCGGCGCATGATTTCAACGACTACGCGGTCGGGCAGCGGCATGGGCTGCCGATGATCAATCTGTTCACGCCCGAGGCCGCGCTCAACGACAACGCGCCGGACAAATATCGCGGGCAGGACCGCTACGACGCCCGCAAGGCCGTGCTGGCCGATCTGGAAGCCGCCGATCTGCTGGTCGAAGCCAAACCGCACAAACTCCAGGTGCCGCGCGGCGACCGCACCGGCCAGGTGATCGAGCCGTATCTGACCGACCAATGGTTCGTGAAGATGGACACGCTCGGCGCACGCGGGCTGGAACTGGTCGAAGGTTCCGATGGCAAGCCGGGTGACGTGAAGTTCGTCCCGCCCAACTGGATCAACACCTACCGCCACTGGATGGAAAACATCCAGGACTGGTGCATCAGCCGCCAGCTCTGGTGGGGCCACCGCA
>JBAYTD010000161.1:0-4623 GCA_041675805.1 Lysobacteraceae bacterium | reverse complement strand
GGCTTGCCGTACAGGCCGAAATTGGCCGGGAACGGCGGCTTGTAGCGCGGCTGGCCCTTCTTGCCCTCCAGCGACTCCATCAGCGCGGTTTCCTCGCCGCAGATGTAGGCACCGGCACCGAGCGCGTTGTAAATGTCGATGTCGACACCCGAGCCGAGGATGTCCTTGCCCAGCCAGCCGTGCGCATAGGCTTCCGCCAGCGCTTCCTCGATGTGCTCGAAGGGCTCGTGGTGGAACTCGCCGCGCAGGTAGTTGTAGCCGACCGTCGAGCCGGTGGCGTAGCAGGCGATGGCCATGCCCTCGATCACCGAATGCGGGTTGTAGCGCAGGATATCGCGGTCCTTGCAGGTGCCCGGCTCGGACTCGTCGGAGTTGCAGAGGATGTACTTCTGCATGTCGCCCTTGGGCATGAAGGACCACTTCAGGCCGGTCGGGAAACCGGCACCGCCGCGACCGCGCAGGCCGGACTGCTTGACCATCTCGATCACGTCGGCCGGCGGCATCTTCTCGGTCAGCACCTTGCGCAGCGCCTGGTAGCCGCCGGTCTTCAGGTAGTTCTCGTACGACCACGGCTTGTCGAAATGCAGCGTGGTGTAGACCGCCTGGTGCGCCTGCGGCGCAGGACCGACCGGGCCATGGCCCTCGGAGGCGTGCCTTGCAGAATCTTGCGAATGCCCTGACATCACTTCAACCCGTCCAGCAGCTCGTCCACCATCGCCGGGGTGAGCTTCTCGTGGTAATGCCCGTTGATGACCACCACCGGCGCACCGCAGCAGGCGGCGACGCATTCTTCCTCGCGCTTGAGGTAGACGCGACCATCGGGCGTGGACTCGCCCAGCCGGCAACCCAGCTTCTTCTCGGCATGGGCGACCAGGTCTTCCGCGCCGTTGAGCCAGCAACTGATGTTGGTGCAGAAGGCGACGTTGTTGCGGCCGACGGGCCTGGTCTCGAACATCGAATAGAACGACGCCACCTCGTAGGCCCAGATCGGCGGCAGGTCGAGGTACTTGGCCACCGCCATCAGCAGCGCATCGGTCAGATGGCCGTTGTTCTGCTGCTGCGCGGCGAACAGGCTCTGGATCAGCGCCGAGCGCCGCCGGTCGGGCGGGAACTTGGTCAACCAGTGGTCGATGTGGCCGCGCGTCTCGTCGCTCAACGCCACCATCGGGTCCACCTCGCGGACCGCTTCGAAATTTCCTGTGGCTTTCATGGGGCTGTCGGGAATCGGGAATCGGGAATCGGGAATCGGGAAATACGGGCTGGCGCAGTCGGGAACGGCCGGGCGAAAAACGGACGGGGCAACGGATGGCGGCGAGCCGCTCGTGCGATTCCCCATTCCCGATTCCCGATTCCCGGCTTCATCGATCAATCTCCCCGAACACGATGTCGTAGGTGCCGATCATCGCTACCACGTCGGAGAGCATGTGGCCGCGGACGACGCTGTCCATCGACGACAGGTGGGCGAAGCCGGGGGCGCGCAGTTTCAGCCGGAACGGCTTGTTGGCACCGTCGGAGATCAGGTATGCGCCGAACTCGCCCTTGGGGGCCTCGACCGCCGCGTAGACCTCGCCGGCCGGCACGCAATAGCCTTCGGTGAACAGCTTGAAGTGGTGGATCAGGGCTTCCATGTCGTCCTTCATCTCCTCGCGCGAGGGCGGGACGACCTTGAAGTTCTTCGGCATCACCGGGCCGGGGTTGGCGCGCAGCCAGTCGATGCACTGCTTGATGATGCGGGTGGATTCGCGCATCTCCTCGATGCGCACCAGGTAGCGGTCGTAGCAGTCGCCGTTGACGCCGACCGGGATGTCGAAATCCACCTCGGCGTACTTGGCGTAGGGCTGCTTCTTGCGCAGGTCCCAGGCGACGCCGGAGCCGCGCAGCATCGGCCCGCTCATGCCCCAGGCCTGCGCCTGCTCGGGCGAAATCACGCCGATGCCGACGGTGCGCTGCTTCCAGATGCGGTTGTCGGTGAGCAGGGTTTCGTATTCGTCGATGCGCTTGGGGAACTCGGCGACGTAGGCGTCGAGGAAATCGAGCAGGGAGCCTTCGCGCGCGGCATTCATGCGCTTGAGATCCTTGCCCTTGCGCCACGGGCTTTCCTTGTACAGCGGCATGTGGTCGGGCAGGTCGCGGTAGACGCCGCCGGGCCGGTAGTAGGTGGCGTGCATGCGCGCCCCGGATACCGCCTCGTAGGCATCCATCAGGTCCTCGCGCTCGCGGAAGGCGTACAGGAACATCGCCATCGCGCCAAGGTCGAGCCCGTTGGTGCCCACCCACATCAGGTGGTTGAGGATGCGCGTGATCTCGTCGAACAGGGTGCGGATCCACTGCGCGCGCTCGGGCACTTCCAGGCCCATCAGGGTTTCGATGGCACGCACGTAGGCGTGCTCGTTGCACATCATCGAGACGTAGTCGAGGCGATCCATGTAGCCGATCGACTGGTTGAAGGGCTTGGACTCGGCCAGCTTCTCGGTGCCGCGATGCAGCAGGCCGACGTGCGGGTCGGCGCGCTGCACGACCTCGCCCTCCATTTCCAGCACCAGGCGCAGCACGCCGTGCGCGGCCGGGTGCTGCGGGCCGAAGTTCATCGTGTAACTGCGGATTTCCTGCATGACGGTCAACTGCCTTGCTCGGCGCGCGCTTGCCGGTAGCGGGAATCGTCGCGGATCACGCGCGGCACCAGCACGCGCGGCTCGACGCTGGTGACCGGCTCGTAGATCACCCTGCCCTTGTCGGCGTCGTAGCGCACTTCGACGTTGCCGATCAGCGGAAAGTCCTTGCGGAACGGGTGGCCGACGAAGCCGTAGTCGGTGAGTATGCGGCGCAGGTCCGGATGGCCCTCGAAGACGATGCCGAACAGGTCGAAGGCTTCGCGCTCGAACCAGTTCAGGCCAGGCCAGATCTCGGTCAGCGAGGGCGCCACCGGCAGGCCGTCGTCGGGACAGAACATGCGCAGGCGCAGGCGACGGTTGTGCGGCACCGACAGCAGGTGGGTGACCACGGCGAAGCGGCGCTCGACATGGCGCGGGCGCGGCCGGCCGTCCCAGTCGAAGCGGCCCGGCCCCTGGCCCTCGACGCCGCGCGAGAAACCTTCGGCGGAGGCGTCCTCGGTATCCCACTCGACCTGGCCGAAGCCGAGGTAATCGACGCCGCACAGATCGACCGCGACGGTGAAGCGCAGATCGGCGTCGTCGCGCAGCAGGCGGGCGGTTTCGAGCAGATGCTCCGGCAGCACCTCGATGGTGATCTCGCCATGCGCCTCGACGAGGCTGACGATGCGGTGCGCGAGACGTGCGTGCAGCCGCTCGGTGAAGGTGATTGCTTGCTCGACCATGGTCTGGGGTGGCGAGGGTCCGTTGGAAAGGGAGACGGCGCGGGATCAGCGGGCGATGCTGTTGGTACGGCGGATCTTCTTCTGCAATTGCAGGATGCCGTGCACCAGCGCCTCGGCGGTGGGCGGGCAGCCCGGTACGTAGACGTCGACCGGGACGACGCGATCACAACCGCGCACCACGGCGTAGGAATAGTGGTAGTAACCGCCACCGTTGGCGCAGGAGCCCATCGAGATCACCCACTTGGGCTCGGTCATCTGGTCGTAGACCTTGCGCAGCGCCGGAGCCATCTTGTTGACCAGGGTGCCGGCGACGATCATCACGTCGGCCTGGCGCGGACTGGGGCGAAAGATCACGCCCATGCGGTCGAGGTCGATGCGCGCCGCGCCGGCGTGCATCATCTCCACCGCGCAGCAGGCCAGACCGAAGGTCACCGGCCACATCGAACCGGTGCGCGCCCAGTTCACCAGCGCATCGACCGATGTCGTGACGAAGCCGCGCTCCAGCAGCGGATTGTCGCCTTCCGGCCGCAGGATGTCATCGACGACGCTGACCGGCTCGGGGTTGTGGAAAAACTGCGAAATGCCCATGCCCTACTCCCAGTCCAGCGCGCCTTTCTTCCACTCGTACACGAAGCCGAGCACAAGGATGCCGAGGAACAGCGTCATCGCCCACAGTGCGGTGACGCCAATGTCGCGGAACACCACCGCCCACGGAAACAGGAAGGCTATTTCCAGGTCGAAGACGATGAACAGGATGGCGATCAGGTAGTAGCGGACGTCGAACTTGGTCCGCGCGTCCTCGAAGGCCTCGAAGCCGCACTCGTAGGGCGAGAGCTTCTCGGCACTGGGACGGCGCGGGCCGAGCGCCCAGCCGACCAGCAGCAGAACGACGCCGATCGCCAGCGCCACGATCAGGAACAGCAGGACGGGCACGTATTCCGCTAACACGGTTGCTACAACCTCCGCGCCATCGACAGCGCTCGAAAGATCCATGATCGAGAAGAGGCCCGTCCGGCCGGACGATGCCGCTGTCCCGGTCGCCAGAGCGGCCCGCCGGCGGCTGGCCGGACAGGTCCTCGGGAAAGCGCGAATTGTCGCATGCAAACTCTTTTACGGCAACGGAAAACCGATTCAAGAATGGTTCTCAAGTGGCCGAGAAAAGCGCTCGAAACGGCATCAAAACCGTGTCCTGACGCACACCTTGCACGCCCGCCGGGCGACCGCCCCCACCGCTGCCTGTATGGCCTGCGACTTTGGTCCAATGCCGGCGCGCCGCCGTCGCAATGCAG
>JBAYTD010000160.1:0-4801 GCA_041675805.1 Lysobacteraceae bacterium | reverse complement strand
TCGTCGGCGTCCGGCAGCGGTTCCTTGCGCACCGCCAGCACCGGCCATTCGCGCGACAGTTCCGCGTTGAGGGCGATGAAGCCTTCCTGGCCGGCCGGCACGTCGTCTTCCGGGTAGATCGCGTTGACCGGGCACTCCGGTTCGCACAGGGTGCAGTCGATGCACTCGTCCGGATCAATGACCAGGAAATTGGGCCCTTCGTGGAAACAATCCACCGGGCAGACTTCCACGCAATCGGTGTGCTTGCACTTGATGCAGTTCTCGGTGACGACGAAGGGCATCTAGACGCGTTCCCGATGGCCGGCGGAAGGGGGATGGCGCTCCCTACGAGGTTCGAACTCGTGTTCCCGCCTTGAGAGGGCGATGTCCTGGACCACTAGACGAAGGGAGCGCGTTGCTCTACGCGCAGTAGAACCGCTAGGATAGCGGATCGGGTGGCGTCGGCGCAATTGCGTCGCCGGCCCTCCGGCCGATCCGGCCGCCGTCATTCCCCCCGATTCTTTTCCGCCGATTTCCGCCAGGTCCTTCTTCTCCGGTGCAACCCGCTCCAGACGCCAGTGGCGCAACGCCACGCATCGTTCCGCGCGATCAACATCCGATTTCGCGCAAGCAGATCAGCCCCAACGCCCTGCGCGTGCTCTACCGCCTGCGCGAGGCCGGTTTTGGCGGCTATCTGGTCGGCGGCGCGGTGCGCGATCTGTTGATCGGGCTGGCACCGAAGGACTTCGATGTCGCCACCGACGCCACGCCCGAGCAGGTGCGGCAATTGTTCCGCAACTGCCGGCTGATCGGCCGCCGCTTTCGCCTCGCGCACGTGGTGTTCGGCCGCGAAATCATCGAAGTGGCCACCTTCCGCGCCGGTTCCGACGACGGCAGTGGTGATCGCGAGGCCGAGGACGGCGGCCGCCTGCTGCGCGACAACATCTACGGCAATATCGAGGAAGACGCGCTGCGCCGCGACTTCACCGCCAACGCGCTGTTCTACGCCATCGAGGACTTCTCGGTGCGCGATTACGTCGGCGGTTTCGACGACGTGCAGCGCCGCGTGCTGCGGCTGATCGGCGACCCGGAAACCCGCTATCGCGAAGACCCGGTGCGTATGCTGCGCGCGGTACGGCTGGCCGCCAAACTGCAATTTTCCATCGAACCGGCCACCGCCGAGCCGATTCCGCGCCTGGCCGGCCTGCTGGCCGACGCCTCCAGCGCGCGGCTGTTCGACGAGTCGCTCAAACTGTTTCTGGGCGGCCACGGCGAGGCGAGCTTCCTTGGCCTCGAACAATACGGCTTGCTCGAAGTACTGTTGCCGGACACGCATCGCGCGTTGGCTGCCGACCCCAGCGGGCTGTGCCGCGACCTGATCCTGCGCGCCCTGCGTGGCACCGACGCGCGGGTCCGCGAGGACAAGCCGGTGACGCCGTCCTTCCTGTTCGCCGCGCTGTTGTGGCCGGCCTATGCCGGCACGTTGCAGCGCATGCTGATCGACCGTTTCGACCTCGCCGTGGCCGAGCAGCGCGCCGCCGACCGCGTGCTGCTGCGGCAGGTCGCGCGGATCGCCATTCCGCGCCGCTTCGGCATGCCGATGCAGGAACTGTGGTGGATGCAGTCGCGCTTCGGCGCGCGCCAGCGCAAGCGCGTGCTGCGCCTGCTCGCCCATCCGCGTTTCCGCGCCGCTTACGACTTCCTCGAACTGCGCGCCGCAGTGGCTCCGGAACTGGCCGAACAGGTCGATTTCTGGCGCGAGGCGCAGCAGTTGGACCCGCAGCGGCTGGCCGAGAAGCTGGCCGGCCAAACCGGCGATGACCCGCCGCCACGGCGCCGCCGGCGGCGCCGCAGTCCAGCCCGGTCCGACGCTTGAGCGTTCCGCCGGCGCGCCGCGCCTATGTCGCGCTGGGTGCCAACCAGGGACAGCCCGAGGCGCAGGTCAATGCCGCGCTGGAGGCACTGGACGCGTTGCCCGACACGCGACTGGTGGCGCGCTCCGCGCTCTATCGCACGCCGCCCTGGGGCGTGCTCGACCAGGCCGATTTCATCAATGCCGTGGCGATCCTCGACACCCGGCTGCGGCCGGCCGCCCTGCTCGACGGCCTGCTCGCCATCGAACGCCGCGCCGGTCGCCTGCGGCGTCAGCGCTGGGGTCCGCGCGTGCTTGATCTCGATCTGCTGCATTACGAAGGCGAGCGCAGCGCCGATCCCGGCCTGATCCTGCCGCATCCGCATCTGGCGCAGCGCGCCTTCGTCCTTCTGCCGCTGGCCGAACTCGCCCCGGACCTCGACATTCCCGGTCAGGGCAGGGTAGGCGACCTGCTGGCCGGGGTGGATTGCAGCGGCATCGAACGGCTAGGCTAGCCGTCTCCGGCAACTGCCGGCAGCGTTTTGCCATCGAATCGGACCTTCCCCTTGTCGAACACGCCCAACGCCGAATCCGCGAAGCCGCCCGCCGTCACCGTCCCGGGCCTGCTGCGCATGAAGCGCGAAGGCCGCAAGATCGTCATGCTGACCGCCTACGACGCCGGTTTCGCCGCCTGTGTCGAAGCGGGCGGAGTCGACGCGGTACTGGTCGGCGACTCGCTGGGCATGGTGGTGCAGGGTCGCCAGACCACGGTGGCGGTCAGCGTCGACGACATGGTCTATCACAGCCGCGCCGTGGCGCGCGGCCTGCGTCGTGCCTTGCTGGTCACCGATCTGCCGTTCCAGAGCTACGCCACGCCGGAACTGGCGCTGCGCAACGCCACCCGGCTGATGGCCGAAGGCGAGGCGGCGATGGTCAAGCTGGAGGGTGCCGGTCCGCTGCTCGAGGCGATCCGTTTCCTGGCCGAGCGCGACATCCCGGTCTGCGCCCATCTCGGCCTGACGCCGCAGTCGGTGCATCAGTTCGGCGGCTTCCGGGTGCAGGGCCGCGAGGCAGAGGCGGCCGAACGGCTGCGCCGCGACGCGCTGGCGGTGGCCGAGGCCGGCGCTGCCGCGCTGGTGCTGGAATGCGTGCCGCGCAGCCTGGCGGCGGCGATCACCGCGGCATCCCCGATCCCGGTGATCGGCATCGGTGCCGGCGTCGACTGCGATGGCCAGGTGCTGGTGCTGCACGATCTGCTTGGCGTCACCTCCGGCCATCGCCCGCGATTCGTCAAGGATTTCCTCGCCGATGGCGGCAGCGTCCAGGGGGCCGTCGCTGCCTATGCGCAGGCGGTTCGCGAGGGCCGCTTTCCGACCGCCGAGCACGGGTTCGACTGAGCCGCCATGGACATCGTCGACACGCTGGTCGATCTGCGCGAGCGCGTCGCCGGCTGGCGCGCGGCCGGCGCGCGGATCGCCCTGGTGCCGACCATGGGCAACCTGCATGACGGCCACTACAGCCTGGTCGAACTGGCCCGCCGCAACGCCGACAGGGTGGTGGTCAGCGTATTCGTGAATCCGACCCAGTTCGGCCCCGGCGAGGATTTCGAACGCTATCCGCGCACCCCGCAGGACGACCAGCGCGGCCTGCGCGCCGCCGGTTGCGATCTGCTGTTCCGCCCCGGCGTGGCGACGATGTATCCGCTGGGCGTGGAGCAGGCGGTCGGCATGCAGGTGCCGGGGCTGTCCGCGGTGCTCTGCGGCGCGCATCGGCCCGGACATTTCGACGGCGTGGCGACGGTGGTGACGCGCCTGTTCGCCATGGTTTCCCCGGATCTGGCGGTGTTCGGCCGCAAGGATCTGCAACAGCTCCAGTTGATCCGTCATCTGGTCACCGACCTGTCGCTGCCGCTGCGCATCCTCGATGCACCGACCCGGCGCGAGGCGGACGGCCTGGCGATGAGTTCGCGCAACCGTTATCTCGATCCGGCACAGCGTGCCCTGGCCCCGCGCATCCGTCGTTGCCTCGGCGAAATGCTCGCCGCCGCGCGCGCCGGCAGCGCCGTCCAGGCGATCGAGGCAGCGGCGATGGGCGGACTGCGCGAGGCCGGCTTCGACCCCGATTACGCCGTGCTGCGGGTCGAGGCGCGGCTGGCGGAAAGCCTGTGGGGGCCGGCCCGGCCGGAGCAACTGGCGCAACTGGTGGCCCTGATCGCGGCGCGCTGCGGCGGCGTCCGGCTGATCGACAACCTGTCGATGGCCGAACATCAGGCCGCCGAACGCCCCTGAACGCGGCGGCGCAAGCGCATTGGCCCGGGCGCGGATGTCCCGTCCCGCCCGCTTCCAGGCCCGGATGTCATGGAAGAACGTGGTGCGTTGACGGACGCTTTCGGATAGGCAACAATAAGCGGCTCTTTTCCGGAGGGATACCCAAGCGGCCAACGGGGGCAGACTGTAAATCTGCTGGCTTACGCCTTCGGTGGTTCGAATCCACCTCCCTCCACCAGTACGCCCGCCGGGCGGGAGTAGTTCAATGGTAGAACCTCAGCCTTCCAAGCTGATGGTGCGGGTTCGATTCCCGTCTCCCGCTCCATTGAACGGCCAGCCGGCAACGGACACTTCGGCGCAGGAAGCGCCGGTCGCGTGACGCGCAAGCGGCGCGCGGTAGCGAGCGAAGGTCCGGCCTTCGCCGCGGCGCGACGGTCGGGCAGGAGCCCGCTCCTTCGCGAAGACAATTCGCTGCTCACGTAGCTCAGTCGGTAGAGCACTTCCTTGGTAAGGAAGAGGTCGATGGTTCGATTCCATTCGTGAGCACCACCCGTCCCATCCGCATCATCCATCAAGGTTCCAGAGCATCATGGCCAAGGCAAAATTCGAACGTACGAAGCCGCACGTGAACGTGGGCACGATCGGTCACGTCGACCACGGCAAGACGACGCTGACGGCGGCGCTGACCAAGGTGGGCGCGGAG
>JBAYTD010000159.1:0-4808 GCA_041675805.1 Lysobacteraceae bacterium | reverse complement strand
CCGGCAGCGCCGCCCGCGCCAGCATGGCGGTGACGCTCGCTATCGCCGGCAATGCGCTGAAGGCGTTTCCCGGTGCCGGCACGTTGGGCGGCGGACTGGTCCACGCGCTGGCCTACGGCCTGATCTTCGACGCCCTGGGCCGCGCCGTCGCCGGCACCCTGGCCGAACGCCGCGCGCTGGATCGCGAAGCCACCCTGGCCGCCTTCGCCAGCGAACTGCAACGCCCCGGCCGCGAGCGCCTGCAACGGCTGGCGGCGCTGGCCTGGGATGTCGCCCGCGATGCCGGAACGGAGCACGACGATGCGCGCTGAGCGCCTGTCCGGCGGCATTGCGCTCGCCGCGCTGGCGCTTCTGCTGGCCATGCCGACCCCGGCCGCGCCGCGCGATTACGCCATCGACCCGCTGCACACACGCATCGTGTTCGCCATCGACCATCTCGGCTTTTCCGAGGCGCTGGGCACGTTCTCCGGCCCTGTCGGCCGACTGCGCTTCGATCCCGAGGACTGGCGCAGCGCCGAGGTGGACGTGGAGATTCCCGTGCAGCGCCTCGACCTGGGCGACGAGAAGTGGAACGCGCGCATGCTGCGGCGTGATTTCCTCGACGCCGGACGACATCCGGTCGCCCGCTTCCGCTCCACCGAGGTCATTCCGCAGGGCGAGGATCGCGCCCGCGTCATCGGTCTGCTCGACCTGCGCGGGGTGCAGCGCGAAGTGAGCCTCGACGTGCGCCTGAACAAGCTCGGCCGCAACCCGCTGACGCTGCGCCGCACGGTCGGGTTTTCCGCCAGCGCCACGCTGCGGCGCAGCGATTTCGGCCTGCGCGCGCAGGCCGATACGGTCGGCGACGTGGTGACGCTGACGTTGCAGGTCGAGGCCACCGCCAGCCGCCGCGCAGCCGACTCCGAGTCGCCCTGACGGCGGCCTTCAGCCCTCGTCCGACTCGCCGGCCTCGATCAGCTCCGGCAGCCAGTCGACCAGATGTTGCAGGCGCTGGTGCGGATCGGCGCATTGCAGCAGGGTCTGCCGCTGCGCCAGCGCCAGCGGCAACAGTTCGGCCAGGCGGAAGCCGACCCAGGCGGCGCGTTGGCGCAGCTCGCGTTCGGCATCGGCGTGCTCGCCGCCGGCCTGGTCGAGTACGTTGTCCAGCAGTTGCGCGAGCAGACTGTGTTCGGGCCGCACCAGTGCGTCCATGTCGTCGTCGAGCAGGGTCGGCTCGGTGACCAGCAGGCCGTTGTCGCGGACCCGCAGCGGGCCGGCGCGAAAGCGCTGCTCGCCAAGACAGCGGATACCGAGCAGGCCATCGGCACGGGTATGGAAATCGACGATCCGGGCCAGCGTGCCGATGCGCGCCGGGGTCAGTGCGCCGGCCGGATCGTCAGCCGGCGGCAGCGCCGCGCAGACGCCGAACGGGCGGTTCTCGCGGGTACACAGGCGCACCAGGTCGAGGTAGCGCGGCTCGAAGATGCGCAGGTCCAGGCGGCCGCCGGGGAACAGCACCAGCGGCAACGGAAACAGCGGCAGCGCGGCTTCGCTCATCGACCGCGGGCGACGATCCGCGCGGAGAACCGCCGCGCCGCGCCTTCGAAGCCGCCGTTGGACATGAACACCACGGCGTCGCCGGCGCGGGCGTCGGCGTCCAGCGCCGCCAGCAGGGCGTCGACTTCGGCGAACACCCGGCCCTGACCGCGCAGGTCGGCGACCACGGCGGCGGCGTCCCAGGGCAGTTCCGGCCGGGCGAGGAAGAACACGGCGTCGGCCGGATCCAGCGACGGAGCCAGCGCGGCGGCGTGCGCGCCCAGCCGCATCGAATTGCTGCGCGGCTCCAGCACGGCGATAAGACGGCGCGCGCCGATCCGTGCGCGCAGACCGTCCAGCGTGCTGCGGATGGCGGTCGGGTGATGGGCGAAATCGTCGTAGATGTCGATGCCGCCGGCGGCCGGCAGCGCTTCCATGCGCCGACGCGGGCCACGGAAAGCGGCCAGGGCGGGCAGCGCCGTGGCGGCGTCGACGCCGGCCGCTTCGGCGGCGGCCAGCGCGGCCAGCGCGTTCATCAGGTTGTGCCGGCCCTGCAACGACCACTCGACCTCGCCCAGCGAAACACCATCGCGCAGCACCTCAAAGCGCGAGGCATCGGCATTCAGCGCCACGCCGCGCCAGCGTGCCGGCACGGCGGGGTCGATGGCGAAGCGCTCCACCGGCGTCCAGCAGCCCATCGCCAGCACCTCGGCCAGCGCCGCATCCTCGCCGTTGACGATCAGCCGGCCGTTGCCCGGCACGCTGCGCAGCAGATGGTGGAACTGGCGCTGGATGGCGGCGAGGTCGGGGAAGATGTCGGCGTGGTCGTATTCGAGATTGTTGAGGATGGCGATGCGCGGCCGGTAATGGACGAACTTGCTGCGTTTGTCGAAAAAGGCGGTGTCGTACTCGTCCGCCTCCACCACGAAGCACGGCCCCTGACCGCCGCGCGCGGACACCGGGAAGTTGCCCGGCGCGCCGCCGATCAGGAAACCGGGCGACTGGCCGGCCGCTTCCAGCAGCCAGGCCAGCATCGCGCTGGTGGTGGTCTTGCCGTGGGTGCCGGCCACCGCCAGCGTCTGCCGGCCGGGCAGGATGTTGTCGGCCAGCCACTGCGCGCCGGAGCTGTAGGCCAGGCCTGCATTCAGCACGTGCTCGACCGCCGGGTTGCCGCGCGACAGCGCATTGCCGACCACGACGAGCTCGGTGTCGGCGGCGATGTGTTCGGCGCGATAGCCTTCGGCCAGGGCGATGCCCAACGCTTCGAGTTGGTCGCTCATCGGCGGATAGACACCGGCATCGCTGCCGGCGACGGCGTCGCCGCGCTCGCGCGCCAGTGCCGCCAGCCCGCCCATGAAGGTGCCGCAGATGCCGAGGATGTGCAGTTTCATGGCGCGATCAGGCTCCGGCGCTTGCAAACAACAGGTGGTCGACGCCCATCTCCAGCAGCAACAGGGCCAGCGCCAGGGCCATGCTGGCCAGCCGCGGCCAGTCCAGCGCATGACGCAGGATGTGGCTGGCGACGGCCAGTTTCCAGCCCACCGCCAGCAGGGTCAGCCAGGCGATGGTCAGTTGCCCCGGCGTCGGCGGCGTGTCGGCGGCCAGCGCCGGCAGGTCGGCGGCGGCCACGGCCAGCGGCAGGAAGGCCAGGGCGAACACCAGACCGCTGCCGGCAAAGGCCATCAGCGTCTGCGCGTAGCGCTCGCGCCGGCCGCTCAGGCGCAGCAGCAGCCACGGCGCGCCGAGCAGCCAGGCCAGCGCGAGCAGCAGTCGCGGCAGTGCATCCGGCAACTCGATGAAGGCGGTGTAGAACAGGTTGGTCGCCACCAGCAGGACCACCAGCAGGCGCGTCAGCGACGGCGAGTAGGGCAGGTCCTGCGGGCCGCGACGCAACAGGCACAGGGCGATCAGGGCGGAAAACAGATTGGCCATGTCGGCATCCGCCCGCTGCGCGCCGCAGCGGCCGCGCGCGGGCGAAGACGGCTCAGGACGCGGCTGGCGCTGCGCCGATGGCGGCCAACACGCGTTGCAGCACTTCCTCCATGCTGCCGACGCCGAACACGCAGGCCAGCTTGTCGCGCTGGCGGTAGTAGTCGATCACCGGCGCGGTCTGGTCGGAATACACGCGCAGGCGGTTGCGCACCGCTTCCGGGCTGTCGTCGGCGCGGCCTTCGGCCTGGGCGCGGCCGGCGATGCGCTGGATCAGCAACTCGGTATCGACATCCAGTTGCACGGCGATGTCGACCGGCTGGCCGAGGCGCTCGAGCAGGGTGTCCAGCGCGCCGGCCTGGGCCAGGTTGCGCGGAAAGCCGTCGAGGATGAAGCCATCGCCGGTATCCGACTGGCGCAGGCGCTCTTCCAGCATGCCGAGCACGATGTCGTCGGAAACCAGTTCGCCGCGCTCCATCACCGCCTTGGCCTCGCGGCCCAGTGGCGTGCCGGTGGCGACGGCGGCGCGCAGCAGGTCGCCGGTGGAAATGTGCGGCACCGCCAGCGCTTCCTTCAGGCGCGCCGCCTGCGTGCCTTTGCCCGAGCCGGGCGCTCCCAGAAGTACCAGTCGCATGCGTGTTCTGACCTCGTGACGGCGCGACCCGGGCCGCGCGAAAGTGATGGCCCTTGCGCACGGGGCACCTGCTGTCGATACACTCGCAAGTGCTGCGCAAAGCGTTGGCCCGACACGCTAACTGCTGCTGCCCGCGCAAGTCAAACCATCTTTCGTCGACCGCGTTGCGCCCGGCAACGCCGCCGACATTCCCTCCAATCAGGCGACCCATGACCCAAGGCACCCTGCTCTACGCGCAATCCGGCGGCGTCACCGCCGTCATCAATGCCACCGCCGCCAGCGTCATCAGCCGCGCCCGCAGCCGGCGGGTGAAGGTGTACGCGGCGCGCAACGGCATCCTCGGTGCCCTGCACGAGGATTTCATCGACGCCAGCCGCATCCCGGCCGCCAAGCTGCGCGCATTGCGCCACACGCCCGGCGGCGCATTCGGCTCCTGCCGCTTCAAGCTGAAATCGCTGGAAGCCGACCGCGACCTGTATGCGCGCCTGATCGAGGTGTTCCGCGCCCACGACATCCGCTGGTTCCTCTACAACGGCGGCAACGATTCCGCCGACACCGCGCTGAAGCTGTCGCATCTGGCGCGCGAGTTCGACTACCCGCTCGTCTGCATCGGCGTGCCGAAGACGGTCGACAACGACCTCGCCCTCACCGACTGCTGCCCCGGCTTCGGTTCGGTCGCCAAGTACACCGCCGTGGCGACGATGGAGGCCAGCCTGGATGTCGCCTCGAT
>JBAYTD010000158.1:0-4820 GCA_041675805.1 Lysobacteraceae bacterium | reverse complement strand
GTCCAGCCGCGCACGCAGTCACGAAGGCAAATTGCAGGTGGAACTGGCCCAGCTCCGCCACATGGCAACGCGCCTGGTGCGCGGCTGGACCCATCTGGAGCGCCAGCGCGGCGGTGCCATCGGCCTGCGCGGCCCCGGCGAGACGCAGCTCGAAACCGACCGCCGCCTGCTCGCCAAGCGCATGGACATGCTCAAGGCGCGGCTGGACAAGGTCGCCGTGCAGCGCGCCCAGATGCGCCGCGCGCGGGTCCGCAACGAAATGCCCCGGGTCGCCCTGGTCGGCTACACCAATGCCGGCAAGTCGACCCTGTTCAACGCCCTGACCGGTGCCGATGCCTACGCCGCCGACCAGCTCTTCGCCACCCTCGATCCGACCGTGCGCCGCCTCGACGGCCTGGCCTGCGGTCCGCTGGCGCTGGCCGACACGGTCGGCTTCGTCCGCGATCTGCCGCACGATCTGGTCGCCGCCTTCCGTTCCACCCTGGGCGAGGCGCGCGACGCCGACCTGCTGCTGCACGTCGTCGACGCCGCCGATCCGCATCGCGAGGAGCGCGTCGAACAGGTCCGCGAGGTGCTGGCGGAGATCGGTGCCGGTGAGTTGCCGGAACTGCTGGTCTACAACAAGCTGGACTGCCTCGAAGACGCGCCGCCGCGCTGCGACCGCGACGCCGACGGCCGCGTGTTCCGCGTCTGGGTCTCGGCCCGTGACGGTCGCGGGCTGGACCTGCTGCGCGAGGCACTGGCGGAACGCTTTCCGGCCCGTCGCCTGCGCACCCGCCTGCGCCTGCCGGCCAGCGCCGGCCGCCTGCGCGCGCAATTGTTCGACCACGGCGCGGTACTGGCCGAGCGCAGCGACGAATCCGGCTGGCTGCTCGATCTCGACCTGCCGGCGCGGCTCGCCGCGCAACTGGCCGCCGGCGACGCGCTCGCCGCCGAAGCCTTCGCCGCCCCGCTGCAGGCGCTGGCCGACGACCAGGCGATGGCTGCCGCATGATCGCCACTGTTTCGCCCGCGCGCCGCTGCGGCGCCCCCTTCCCGACCGGCGATGCCCGCATCGCCGCCTCATGGCGCGGCATCGTGTCGCCGCGCCCGACGATGGAGTGACCCGATGGCCTGGAATCAGCCCGGCGACGACGACAAGGACAGGCAGCCCGGCAACCGCCGGCCCGACAACGGGCAGGGCCCGGATGTCGACGCCTTTCTCGATGGCCTGAAGAAAGGCCTCGGTGGCCTGTTCGGCGGTGGCCGCCGCAGCGGAAACGGCCGTGCCTCTGGCGGCCACGGCGGCCCCAACGTGCTGTGGATCATCGGCGCGGTGGTGGTGCTGTGGCTGGTGTTCGACGCCTGGGTGATGGTCGACGAGCGCCAGCGCGGCGTGGTGCTGCGCTTCGGCAAGTTCGACCGCCTGCTCTCGCCCGGCCCCAACTTCAAGCTGCCGCGGCCGTTCGAGACCGCCACCAAGGTCGACGTGACGCAGTTGAGCAGCCACAGCGGCCAGGTGCGGATGCTGACCAGCGACGAGAACATCGTGCAGATCGAATACAACGTGCAGTACCTGGTGGCCGATCCGAAGGCTTACCTGTTCGGTGCCAAGGATCCCGACGACACCCTGCACCAGGCCGCCGAGAGCGCGGTGCGCGACGTCGTCGGTGCCTCGGAGATGGACGCCGTGCTGACCGGCGAGCGCGCCGCGCTGGCGGCAGAGGCGCGCAGCCGCCTGCAGGGCACGCTGGACGCCTACGGCACCGGCCTGTCCGTGTCGGTGTTCAACCTGCAGAACGCCCGCCCGCCGTCCGAGGTGCGCGAAGCCTTCGACGACGCCATCAGCGCCCGCGAGGACAAGGAACGCATCGAAAGCGAAGCACTGGCCTACGCCAGCAAGGTGGTGCCGGAAGCGCGCGGCGAGGCGGCGCGCATCCGCGCCGAGGCCGAAGGCCACAAGGAAGCGGTGATCGCCCGCGCCGAGGGTGAAGCGCAGCGCTTCACCCTGCTCGCCGACGAATACCGCAAGGCACCGGAAGTGACCCGCCAGCGCCTGTACCTGGAGTCGATGGAGCAGGTGCTCGGCGGCAACCGCAAGGTCTATGCCGGCAATGACGGCAACGTGCTCTACCTGCCGCTGGGAAGCGACGGCCAACCATCCGCCGCGCCGTTCAACCGCCTGCCGGCGGCCAGCGCCGCGCTGCCCGCCAGCCAGCCCGAGCGCGCCGCCACGCCGAGCCGCTCAATGCCCCGACCCGCCCGCGGCAGCAGCGAGGAGGGCCGCCGATGAAATCACTGATCCCCATCGCCGTCGTCGTGCTGTTGTTCCTCGGCATGGACTCGGTCTATCAGGTGCAGGAAAGCCAGGTGGCGATCCGCTTCCAGCTTGGCCGCATCGTCGAAAGCGACATCCAGCCCGGCATCCACCTCAAGCTGCCGCTGGTGCAGAACGTGCTCAAGTTCGACCGCCGCGTGCTGTCGCTGGACGGCCAGCCGGAGCGCTACCTGACCTCGGAGAAGAAGGATGTCAACGTCGACTTCTTCGTCAAATGGCGGATCGCCGACGTGCGCCGCTATTACGGCGCCACCGCCGGCAACGAGATGAACGCGATGCAGCGCCTGTCGCCGATCGTCAAGGAAGCGATCCGCAACGAGTTCAACCAGCGCACGCTGAAGGAAGTCGTGGCCGGCGAGCGCACCAACCTGGCCGAGCGTTTCGTCGAGGTCGCCAACCGCGGTGCCGCCGAACTGGGCGTCAAGGTGGTCGACGTGCGCATCAAGCGCATCGACCTGCCCGAGGACGGCCAGGTGATCGGCTCGGTGTTCGAGCGCATGCGCGCCGAGCGCCTGCGGGTGGCCAACGAGTTGCGCGCCGAAGGCACCGAGCAGTCGGAGACGATCCGCTCCAACGCCGACCGCCAGCGCCTGGTGATCGTCGCCGAGGCCGACCGCGACAGCCAGCGCATTCGCGGTGAAGGCGATGCCAGGGCGGCAGAAATCTACGCCGACGCCTACGGCCGGCACTCGGAGTTCTACGCCTTCCACCGCAGCCTGGAAGCCTACCGGGAGTCGTTCGGCAGCGGCCAGGACGTGCTGATCCTCGACCCCGGGGCGGACTTCCTGCGCTACTTCCAGGACGCCGGCCGTCCGCGCTGACGCCCGCCAATGAGCGCCGACCTGCTCGCCGCGCTGTGCCTGGTGATGGTCATCGAGGGCCTGGTGCTGTTCGTCGGCCCAGGTGCCTGGAAGCGCCTGGCCGAGCAGATCCACGGCGTGCCCGACGCCGTACTGCGCCGTTTCGGGCTGGGCCTGATCGCGGTCGGCCTGCTTTGCCTCCAACTCGTGCGCTGACGCCGCAGGTCGCCTTCCGATGAGCTTCGCCCCGATCCCCGAACTGCTTGATGAAATCCGCGCCGGCCGCATGGTCGTCGTGGTCGATGACGAAGACCGCGAAAACGAGGGCGACCTGATCATGGCCGCCCAGTGGGTGCGTCCGGATGACATCAACTTCATGGTCACCCACGCTCGTGGCCTGGTCTGCCTGTCGCTGACCGCGGAGCGCTGCGCGCAACTGCGCCTGCCGCCGATGGTCAGCGACAACACCGCCCGCTACCGCACCGCCTTCACCGTCTCCATCGAGGCCGCGCAAGGCGTCACCACCGGCATTTCCGCGCATGATCGCGCACACACCATCCGCACCGCCGTGCGCGCCGACGCCGGCCCGCAGGACCTGTCCCAGCCCGGCCACATCTTCCCCTTGCAGGCACAGCCCGGCGGCGTGCTGCGCCGCGCTGGACACACCGAAGCGGCGGTCGACCTGGCCCGCCTCGCCGGCCTGCAACCGGCCGGCGTGCTGGTGGAAATCCTCAACGCCGACGGCAGCATGGCGCGCCGCCCGCAACTGGAGGTGTTCGCCCGCGAGCACGGCCTCAAGCTGGGCAGCATCGCCGACCTGATCCAGTACCGGCTGCGCACCGAGCACACCATCGCCCGCATCGACGCTCGCCCGGTGGACACCGAGCACGGCCGCTTCCACCTGCACACCTATCGCGACGCGCTCGACGGCGCGCTGCATTTCGCCCTGGTCCACGGCGAGCCCGATCCCGAACAGCCGCTGCTGGTGCGCGTCCACGTGCAGAACACGCTGACCGACCTGCTGCGCCTGCGTCGGCACGACCTCGGCGCGCCGCTCGGCGACATCCTCGCCCTGGCCGCGCAATCCCCGGCCGCCGCCGTGGTCATCCTCGCCGAACCCGGCGAGCCCGACGCGGTGCTGGCACGACTGCTGCGCGACGGCGACGGCGAAGCCGGCGCACCGGCAGCGATCACGCAGTGGCGACGCAACGGCGTCGGCGCGCAAATCCTGGCCGACCTCGGCGCGCGCCGCCTGCGCGTGATCGGCACCCCGCGCCGGCAAGTCGCCCTGGCCGGCTTCGGCCTGGAAGTGGTCGAATACGTCGAGCCGCCGGGCGCAGGCTAGAATCGCCCGTTCCCGCCAGCTTTCGCGAACCCTCATGACCGACCTCGAAGGTGCCCTGCGCCTGCCCGACGATGCCCGCATCGCCATCATCGCCAGCCGCTGGAATCCCGGCGTGGTCGAGGCGTTGGCGGCCGGCGCGCGGCGTGCCCTGCTGGCACACGGCGTGCCGGAAGCGGCCATCGACCTGGTCCGCGTGCCCGGTGCCTGGGAAATCCCGCTGGCCTGCGAATGGCTGGCGCGGGCCGGCGCTCACGCGGCGTTGGTGGCGGTGGGCTGCGTGGTGCGCGGCGATACCCGGCATTACGAGCAGGTCGCCGATGGCTGCTCGGCCGGGCTGGCGCAGGTGGCGCTGGAGTAC
>JBAYTD010000157.1:0-4937 GCA_041675805.1 Lysobacteraceae bacterium | reverse complement strand
GGCCTGGTCGAGCACGGCGCGGGCGCTGAAGCAGAACATGCCGGCATTCCAGTAATGCGCGCCGGAGGCGACGAAGGCCTGCGCCTGCGCCAGCGGCGGCTTCTCGACGAAGGCTTCGATCAGCCGGCCGCCGCGTCCGCCGATGGCGTCGCCGGCGTGGATGTAGCCGAAACCGGTTTCCGGATGGGTCGGGCGGATGCCGAAGGTGGTCAGGAAACCGGCGCGGGCCAGTTCCGCCGCCACCGCCACGTCGGCGACGAAGGCGTCGACGTCGGCGATCAGATGGTCGGCCGGCAACACCAGCAGCAGGGCCTCGTCGCCGTGGCGGGCGGCGATGTCCAGCGCCGCCAGCAGAATGGCCGGCGCGGTGTTGCGCCCGCCCGGTTCGAGCAGGAAGCGGTTGCGCAGACCGGCGCGCGAGCCGGCGGCGTAGGTCTGCACGGTCAGCGCGTGATAGTCGCGGCCGGTGACGGTGAGCACTTCGCCGCCATCGGCCACCGCTTGCGCGCGGGCGTGGGTCTGCGCCAGCAGCGAATCGCCACCGCCCAGACGCATGAAGGGTTTGGGATGGCCGCGCCGCGACGCCGGCCAGAGCCGCGTGCCGGCACCGCCGGAAAGAATGACGGGAATCAGCATGATCGATAAGTCCCTGATACGCGTGGTGGCGCGCCGTCAGTGCGGCGCTGCGGCGGCTAGTTCGGCGATGACCTGGTCCAGGCCCTGCGACCAGTCCGGCAGACGCAGGCCGTGGCAACGGGCCAGATGCGAGGTGTCCAGCGTCGAGCAGGCCGGCCGCCGGGCTGCGGTCGGATAGTCGGCGCTACTGATCGCGCGCAGTGCGGGCGCTTTCTGCAACAGGCCGGCCGCCGTGGCGCGGGCCATGATGGCGGCGGCGAAGCCGTGCCAACTGGTTTGCCCGCCGGCGGCGAGGTGGAACAGCGCCGAGGCCGGCGCATCGCGGCCGGCATCATGCAGTCGCGCCAGCACGGCGGCACTGGCGCTGGCGATCCAGCGCGCCGGGGTCGGCGCGCCGACCTGGTCATCGACCACGGCCAGGCTGTCGCGCTCGCCGGCCAGGCGCAGCATGGTGCGCAGGAAGTTGCCGCCGCGCGCCGCATAGACCCATGCGGTGCGGAAGATGAGATGACGCGCGCCGCTGGCGATCAGGGCCAGTTCGCCATCGCGCTTGCTGCTGCCGTATACGCCCAGCGGCGCGGTCGGATCGGTTTCCGTCCAAGCGCGCCCGCCCTCGCCGGAAAACACGTAATCGGTGGAGTAATGCACGAACAGCGCGCCATAGCCGGCGCACCAGTGCGCCATCGCCTCGACCGCCTCGGTGTTGACCCGGCGCGCCAGTTCCGGCTCCGACTCGGCGCGGTCCACCGCGGTGTAGGCGGCCGGATTGACCAGCACGTCCGGGCGCAGCCGATCCAGCGTCGCCGACAAATCCGCCGGGCGCGACAGATCCAGCGCCTCGCAGGCCATTCCGCCCGGCAGCCGGCCGTCGCGGGTGGTCACCGTCAGCTCGCCGAGCGGCGACAGCGCGCGATGCAGTTCGAAGCCGACCTGCCCGGCGGCACCGGTCAACAGGATGTTCATGCCGGCACCGGGTACGGCGGCAGCCGCTCGGCCGGCACCTCGGCCAGGAACGGCGCGCGGGCGTCCTTGTCGGACAGGCCCGGCTCGGCGATCGGCCAGTCGATGGCGAGTTCGGCATCGTTCCAGCGCAGCCCGGCGTCGGCGTCGCGGTGGTAGACGTCGGTGCACAGGTAATGGAACACGGCGTGGTCGGACAGCACCTGGAAGCCGTGCGCGAAGCCCTCGGGAATCCAGAACTGGCGATGGTTTTCCGCGCTCAGCACGGCCGCCGCCCAGTGACCGAAGGTGGGCGAACCACGGCGGATGTCCACCGCCACGTCGTACACCTCGCCGGCCAGCACGCTGACCAGCTTGCCCTGCGGATGCGGCCACTGGTAATGCAGGCCGCGCAGCACGCCGCGGCCGGATTCGGACACGTTGCTCTGCACGAAGCGCAGGCCCAGTCCGGCCTCGCGGAAGCGCTCCACGTTCCATTGCTCGTGGAAGGAGCCGCGCGCATCGCCGAACACCTGGGGCTCGATCAGCAGGCACTCCGGCAGACGGGACGGGGAAACCTTCATGGCAGACGCGAGCCCTGTTCGCGCACCTGCATCAGGTATTCGCCGTAGCCGTTCTTCAGCAGCGGCCGGGCCAGTTCCGCCAGTTGCCCGCCGTCGATCCAGCCGTTGCCGAAGGCGATTTCCTCCGGACAGCACACGCGCAGGCCCTGACGCTGTTCGATGGTCTCGATGAAGTTGCCGGCCTGGAGCAGGGATTCGTGGGTGCCGGTATCCAGCCAGGCGTAACCGCGACCGAGCTTTTCCAGCCGCAGCGAACCATCGTCGAGGTAGCAGCGGTTGAGGTCGGTGATTTCCAGTTCGCCGCGCGCGGAAGGCTTCAGCGCGGCGGCGTAGTCGCAGACCCGCCCATCGTAGAAATACAGGCCGGTGACGGCGTAGTTGGACTTCGGCCGGGCCGGTTTTTCCTCCAGCCCGATGACGCGGCCTTCGGCGTTGAACTCCGCCACGCCGTAGCGCTCGGGGTCGCGCACCCAGTAGCCGAACACGGTCGCGCCATCGACCTGGGTGGCGGCGCGGCGCAGTTGCTCACTGAAGCCGTGGCCGTAGAAGATGTTGTCGCCCAGCACCAGGCAGCTCGGCCCGCCGGCGATGAAGTCGCGGCCGATCAGGAAGGCCTGCGCCAGTCCGTCCGGGCTGGGCTGCACGGCGTACTCGATGCGCATGCCCCACTGCGAACCGTCGCCGAGCAGGGCCTGGAACTGCGCCTGCTCGTGCGGGGTGTTGATGATCAGCACTTCGCGGATGCCGGCCAGCATCAGGGTGCTGAGCGGGTAGTAGATCATCGGTTTGTCGTACACCGGCAGCAGCTGCTTGCTGACCGCACGGGTGATCGGGTACAGCCGGGTGCCGGAACCGCCGGCGAGGATGATGCCCTTGCGGATCATGCTTCCCCCTCACCGATGCGTTGCAGCCGATAGCTGCCATCCAGCACGCGCTGCACCCAGTCCTGGTTGGACAGGTACCAATCCACCGTGCGCGCGATGCCGGCGTCGAAATCCACCATCGGTGCCCAGCCCAGTTCGCGCTTGAGTTTGCCGGCGTCGATGGCGTAGCGGTGGTCGTGGCCGGGGCGATCCTTGACGAAGACGATCTGCGATTCGCGCGGCTGTCCGTCGGCGCGCGGACGGCGCGTGTCGAGCAGGGCGCAGAGGGTCTTCACCACGGTCAGGTTGGTGCGCTCGGCATCGCCGCCGACGTTGTAGACCTCGCCGATGCGACCGCCGGCCAGCACGGCGCGGATCGCCGCGCAGTGATCGGCCACGTACAGCCAGTCGCGCACGTTGCCGCCGTCGCCGTACACCGGCAGGCTCTCGCCGGCCACGGCACGGGCGATCACCAGCGGGACGAGCTTCTCCGGGAACTGGTACGGCCCGTAGTTGTTCGAGCAGTTGGTGGTCAGCGTCGGCAGGCCGTAGGTGTGGTGGAAGGCCCGCACCAGGTGGTCGGACGCCGCCTTGGAGGCGGAATACGGCGAATTCGGCGCATACGGCGTGGTTTCGACGAAGGCACCGGTATCGCCGAGCGAGCCGTACACCTCGTCGGTCGACACATGCAGAAAGCGGAAGCCGGCGCGGCGCGCTTCCGGCAGCTCGCGCCAGTAGTCGCGGCTGCGCTCGAGCAGGCTCAGCGTGCCGACCACATTGGTCTGCACGAAGGCGGCCGGGCCGTCGATGGAACGGTCGACATGGCTTTCGGCGGCGAAATTGATCACCGCGTCGGGCTGGTGCTCGGCCAACAGGCGCGCGACCAGAGCGGCATCGCCGATGTCGCCGTGGACGAACAGATGGCGCGGATCGCCATCCAGCGCGGCCAGGGTGTCGCGGTTGCCGGCGTAGGTCAGCGCATCGAGATTGATGACGCGCACCTGCCCCGAGGCCACCGCTTCCAGCACGAAATTGCCGCCGATGAAACCGGCGCCCCCGGTGACCAGCCAGGTTTTCATTGCGCGCTCCGTCAGAACGGAATGTCGTCGTCGTTGAAATCGTCCACCGGCGGGGCCGAGGACTCGCTGCGACCACCGCCGCGATGATCGTCGCGACCACCGCGCTCGGCTGCCGGCGCGGAGGAACGCGAAGGACCGCGCTCGTCGCGACCGCCGCCGCCTTCGCCGCGTCCGCCGAGCATCTGCATCTCGTTGGCGATGATGTCGGTGGTGTAGCGCTCGACGCCTTCGCGGTCGGTGTACTTGTCGGTGCGCAGGCTGCCTTCGATGTAGACCTGCTGTCCCTTGCGCAGGTACTCGCCGGCGATCTCGGCCAGGCGGCCGAAGAACTTGACGCGATGCCACTCGGTGCGCTCCTGGCGCTCGCCGCTCTGCTTGTCCTTCCACGATTCCGAGGTGGCCACGCGAATGGTGGTGATGGCGGCGCCGCTGCCCGAGCCGTAACGGACTTCGGGATCGGCGCCCAGGTTGCCGACGATGATGACTTTGTTGATGCCACGGGCCATGCTGGAAACATCCTCGCTGGGGTTTCGGGAAGATCGCGCCGGACCGCAGCGGCCGGCATCGCCAAGCGGGGCAGTATAAGGCTCCTGCCGCGCGCCTGCTTTGCGCCGTCCCCGGCGCGGCCGCGAAACGCCCGTCGGCAGCGCATCTCCGTATAATCCGCCGCCGATGAACACTACGACCGCCCCCGCCGACGCCCGCCCCGCCGCGGCCCTGCCGCTGACCGAGATCCAGGCCCTGGCGGCAGCGGACATGCAGGCCGTCGACAGCCTGATCCGCCGCCGTCTGGCCTCCGACGTGGTGCTGATCAACCAGATCGGCGAGCACATCAT
>JBAYTD010000156.1:0-5038 GCA_041675805.1 Lysobacteraceae bacterium | reverse complement strand
GGCAAAGGTGACCTTGATCTGGTCCTCGGCCAGCAGCTTGGCCCGCGAGCGGCCGAAGCTCATCGCCCCGCGCCCGCCACCGCCGGACTGCAACTGGCGCATGAAGAAGATGAAGATGCCGATGAAAATGATGTACGGCAGCAGATTGATCAGGATGTAGGTCAGCGACGGGCCGCTGGCCGGCGGGGCCTGCTCGATGGTGACGTTGTGGTTGATCAGGTCGTTGACCAGGTCACGGTCGCCCGGATTGATGGTCTCGAAGCGGCTGCCGTCGCGGCGCTCGCCGCGGATGGTGACGCGGTCCTCGTCGATCTTCACCCGGGCCACCGCATCGCGCTTCACCTGGACGATGAACTCGTCGTAATTGAGTCGCTGCGTGCCTGCCGTGCGCGGTGAAAAGCTCTGGAACACGGCCATCAGGACGACCGCGATCACCACCCACAGCAACAGATTCTTGGCCAAATCGTTCATCACAACCCTTTGATGCCTGTGTCGTTGTCCCGGACCCGCCAGGGCTGGCCGGATCCGGATCGGGGTGCAGCATACGCGAGCCGGCCCTGCTGCCGGCCAAACCGGCACCGCGCCCGCGTCCGACTCACGTCTTCGGCGTGGCCCGCTTGCCGGTGGCGATCACGTAGACCTCCGGCGAGCGCTGGCGCGAGGCCTTCGGCTTCCTGACCTGCACCTTGTCGTAGCGCTTGCGCAGGTCGAGCAGGAAGGCATCCGAGCCGACGCCCTGGAACATCTTGATCAGCAGGCTGCCACCGACGCGCAGATGCTGCTGGGCAAAATCCCTTGCCAGTTCGACCAGATACATCGCCCGCGCCTGGTCGACGGCGGTTACTCCCGACATATTGGGGGCCATGTCGGAAAGCACAAGATCGACCGCCGCGCCGTTCAGCAGCGCCTCAAGCCGCGCCACCGCCTCGGTCTCGCGGAAATCGCCCTGGATGAACTCGACGCCGGCGATGGAGGGCATGTCGAGGATGTCCAGCGCCAGCACCCGCCCGCCGTCGCCGAGCATCTGCCGCGCCACCTGCGACCAGCCGCCCGGTGCCGCGCCGAGGTCGACCACGCACATGCCGGGCTTGATCAGGCGGTCGCGCTCGACCAGTTCCTCCAGCTTGTAGGCGGCGCGCGAGCGCATGCCCTCGGACTGCGCCTTCTTGACGTAGACGTCGTCGAAATGTTCCTTCAGCCAGGCGCGGCTGCTGCGACTGCGGGCCATGATGCGGTCAGTGCGCCGCCGGCGGCGGCATCGGGTCGCCATGATACCCTTGCGCCCCGCCCGCTGCCTCGCGCCCACCCATGCCCGCATCGCTCAGCCCCGCCCAGATCCGCTACCTGCGCAGCCTGGCGCATGATCTGAAACCCGTGGTGATGGTCGGTGGCAAGGGCGTCACCGACGGCGTGGTGGCGGAACTGGACCTGGCGCTGGCGCACCACGAACTGCTCAAGGTGCGGATCAGCGCCGACGACCGCGATGCCCGCGACGAGGCGGTGGCCGACCTGCTGGCCCGCGTCGACGCCGTGCTGGTGCAGCGCATCGGCAACATCGCCGTGGCCTACCGCCGGCATCCGCAGCAGCCGCGGATCGTCCTGCCGCGCTGAACGCCGTGAACTTGGTCCAACAGCCCGACGAAGGCAACCTGCCGCTGCGCTGGGTGCGCGCCGACGCCATCGGTGTCGGCGATCAGACCTTGCAACACAGTTTCCTGCTGGCGGTCGACCAACTGATGGCGGACTGGCCGCCGCGCGCGGTCGACGAGCTGGACCAGGCGGCGCTGGCACCGATCCTGGCGCTGCAACCGGAAGTGCTGCTGCTCGGCACCGGACAGCGCCAGCGCTTCCCGGCCCCTGCCCTGCTGGCCAGCCTGTTGCAACGCGGCATCGGCGTCGAGGTGATGGACAACGCCGCCGCCGCACGCACCTACAGCCTGCTGGCCCAGGAAGGCCGGCGCGTGGTGGCGGCCTTCCTGCTGCCCGGCTGAGCCGCGCCGCCGCGAATCAGTCGCCGGCTTCCGCTTCGGCCTTGGCCTTTGCCTGCGGCACCGTCCGGCGCGACAGCACGTCCCAGATGTCGACATCGACGGCGCGCAGCGGCTCGCCGCTGGCGGCGTCGATCAGCATCGTGGCGACGCCGCGCCGGCTGTTGATCGGCAGGCAGGCGACGGATTCCACGCTGCGTCCGTCCAGCGCCGATTCGATCCGCGCGCGCTCGCGCGCATCGGCCGAGGCCAGCAGTTCGGTCAGCGCGAAGGCGCGCTGGCGCAGTCCTTCCTGCACCTCCTCGAACGGCACGTAGAGGCTTGGCATCAGGTGGATGTCGGTACCGGCCAAAGCGCGGTCGAGGATGATCATGCGCAGGTCGGCGTCCTGTGGCGACTTCGCCCCGACACGCTGCGGCCCGGTCCAGGACAGCCGGCGGTAGCGCTCCGCTGCCTGCGCCAGATCGGCTTCGTCGAGGTCGTTGGCGGCCACCAGTTCAAGCCGGTCCACCGCGCCGACCAGATACACCGGGCGGATGCTGGCCAGGGTGAACAGTCCGTAGCCCAGCAGGGCGGCCTGGGCCAGGGCGATCATGGTCAGGTCGAAGCGCAGTCCCGGCTTGCCGGCGCGAAACAGGATCAGCGTCAGCAGCGGCCCGGCGACCACGTCGACGATGGCGATCAGGCCGATCAGCGTGCCGGCACCGCTCATCCGCAGCAGCGCCGGCGGATACCAGCGCCACAGCACCAGGGCGACCACGGTGCCAATGATGAGTGCGCTCAGGGCGAGGTGGATCGAAGCGGCTTTCCAGCGGGACATGGCAGGACGAGGGCAACGGCGGGGCGTGAAATATCGACCATCCGCGCCGTCGGCTCAAGGCTCTGGCGGCGGATCGCTTCTGCGCTTAGGCTTGGGGTCGGGGTTTCAACCTGGGGAAAACATCGCATGCGCATACTGGATCGCTCCGTCTACGTCGGACCATCGCTCTACGCCCACTTTCCGGTCATCCGGCTGACGCTCGACCTCGAAGCGCTGGAAGAGTGGCCGACCGCCCGCCTGGGCAGCGATTTCGCCGACGCGCTGGTGGCGGCCCTGCCCGGCCTCGCCGAGCACGGCTGTTCCTACCGCGAACCGGGCGGCCTGGTCCGGCGCATGAAGGAAGGAGAAGGCACCTGGCTGGGCCATGTGCTCGAACACGTCGCCATCGAACTGCAGAACGTCGCCGGCGAGGATGTCACCTTCGGCAAGACGCGCAGCATCGACGGCCGCCCCGGCGTCTACATGGTGGTCTACGAATATGCCCAGCGCGAGGAGGGCATCGAGGCCGGCGAGCTGGCACTGCGGCTGATCTGTTCGCTGCTGCCCGAGGCGATCCGTCCGCGCGGCAGCGTGCCGGAGGACTGGGACTGGCCGCAGGCGCGCGACACCTTCATCCGCTACGCCCAGCGCCGCGCGCTGGGGCCGTCGACCGCCTCGCTGGTGCGCGCGGCCGAGGAGCGCGACATTCCCTGGCTGCGCCTGAACGAGCAGTCGCTGGTGCAACTGGGCCACGGCAAGTACCAGCAGCGCATCCAGGCCACGGTGACCGGGAAAACCCCGCACATCGCGGTGGAACTGGCCGGCGACAAGGAGGAAACCAACAAGATCCTCGCCTCGCTGGGTCTTCCCGTGCCGCGCCAGGAACTGGTGCAGAGCCAGTCTGCGGCGGTGCGGGCGGCCAACCGGATCGGCTATCCGGTGGTCACCAAGCCCTACAACGGCAACCACGGCCGCGGCATCTCGATCGGCCTGCGCAGCGACGACGAGGTGCGCGAGGGCTTCCAACTTGCGCAGGAACACTCGCGTTCGGTGATCGTCGAGACCTTCCTCGAAGGCGACGACCATCGCCTGCTGGTGGTCAACGGCGAACTGGTCGCCGCCACCCGTCGCACGCCGGGTCACGTCGTCGGCGACGGCGTGCGCAGCGTTGCCGAGCTGATCGACATCGTCAACCGGGATCCGCGTCGCGGCGTCGGCCACGAGAAGGTGCTGACCCGGCTGGAACTGGATCAGCAGGCGGAAAGCATGTTGGCCCGCGCCGGCCTCGACGCGGATTCGGTGCCGGCGGCGGACCAGGTCGTGCTGCTGCGTTCCACCGCCAACCTGTCGACCGGCGGCACCGCCACCGACGTTACCGACATCATCCATCCCGACAACCGCGACATGGCCGAACGCGCCGTGCGCGCCATCGGCCTCGATGTCGGCGGCGTCGATTTCCTGATCACCAACATCGCCGAGAGCTACCGCAAGATCGGCGGCGGCATCTGCGAGGTCAACGCCGCGCCCGGCTTCCGCATGCACGTCGCGCCCAGCGAGGGCCGCCCGCGCGATGCCGCCGGACCGGTGATCGACATGCTGTTCCCGGCCGGCGCGCCCTCGCGCGTGCCGATCGCCGCCATCACCGGCACCAATGGCAAGACCACCACCGCGCGGATGCTGGCGCACCTGGTCAAGATGGCCGGCTACACGCCGGGCCTGACCACCACCGACGGCGTCTACATCGACGGCCAGCGCACGGTGGAAGGCGACATGACCGGCCCGGTCTCGGCGCGGATGGTGCTGGCCGACCCGCAGATCGACTTCGCCGTGCTGGAAACCGCGCGCGGCGGCCTGCTGCGCGCCGGCATGGGCGTGCGCCATGTCGATGTCGGCGCGGTGCTCAACGTGCAGTCCGACCATCTCGGCCTGAAGGGCATCGACACCCTGGAGCAACTGGCGGAGATCAAGCGCATCGTCGTCGAGGTGGCCACCGAATGCGCCGTGCTCAATGCCGATGATCCCAACGTGCTGAAGATGTCCGGCTACACCGACGCCAAAACCATCTGCTACGTCACCATGAACCCCTCGCACCCGCTGGTGCGCGAGCACATCCGCGCCGGCGGCCGCGCCTGTGCGCTGGAGGCCGGCGTCAACGGCCAGATGATCACCCTGTACGACAAGGGCAGCCACATTCCGCTGCTGTGGACGCACCTGATCCCGGCCACGCTGGAAGGTCGCGCCCTGCACAACG
>JBAYTD010000155.1:0-5088 GCA_041675805.1 Lysobacteraceae bacterium | reverse complement strand
GCCCGCTTCACCGAAGGCCAGCGCTGGGCCCATCTGGACATCGCCGGCTCCGGCTGGGACGAAGGCCGCAAAGGCTACGCCACCGGCCGCCCGGTAGGCCTGCTGGTGCAGTGGTTGATGGATCGAGTTGGTTCGTGATTGGGGATTGGTAGATGGGGGATTGGTAGATTGGGGATTGGGGATTCGCAAGAGCGGCAGCGGCGCCAGCCCGCTGCCCCCTTCCAATCACCAATAACCAATCAACGAGTTACTTGATTGGTGGATTGGTGATTTGAAAGAGCGCTGACCATCAGGCAGCGATCACCGCTCGTCCAATCACCAATCACCAATCACCAATAACCAATCAACCAATCACCAACAGAGGAAATGCATGTGACAGGTGGCGCGCGCGCGGACTTCTACTTGCTGGCGTCGGAGCGGTTTCGCAACGATCCGCTGCGGGTGGTCTGCGTGCTGGTCAAGCGCGCCTTCGAAAGCGGTGCCGGCACGCTGCTGCTGGCCCGCGATTTGCGTCAGGCGGAGGCGTTGGACGATGCGCTGTGGGCGTGGAACGGCCATCCCTACCTGCCGCACCAGATCGCCGGCAGCGATGATGATGATTGCTGCCCGATCCTGATCGCCGCGCCCGGCCAGCAGGTCGCGCCGCGCGGCATCCAGATCAACCTGCGCGACACCCCGGTCGAGCGGGTGCTCGACCGCGTGCTGGAAATCATCCCCGCCGACGAGGATGCCCGCGAGCCGCTGCGCGACAAGTGGCGGCTGTACAAGTCGTGGAACATCGCCTTGAGCAAACACGACATGTAGCAGGCACGACATGTGATGCGGGATCGGCGGCGCGTCGCCGATCCCGGCGGTCGGAAGCGCCCCCGCTCAGGCCACCGATTCCAGCGTCCGCTGCGCCCGCGACAGCCCGGCGCGCAGATCGGCCAGCAGATCCTCGGCCGCCTCGATGCCGACCGACAGCCGCAGCAACCCTTCGCCGATGCCGGCGGCGGCGCGCACTTCCTCCGTCATCGCGGCGTGCGTCATGCTGGCCGGATGGGCGATCAGGCTCTCCACGCCGCCCAGCGACTCGGCCAGGGTGAAGCACTGCAAGCCATCGAGGAAGGCACGCACCGCCGCTTCGCCGCCGCGCAGTTCGAACGACAGCATCGCGCCGAAACCCTTCTGCTGGCGCGCCGCCAGCGCATGGCCGGGATGCGTCGACAGACCCGGATAATGCACCGCCGACACCGCCCCGCTGGCGGCGAGCAGATCGGCGGCCTGGCGCGCGTTGTCCTCATGTACGCGCAGGCGCGCATCCAGCGTGCGCAGGCCGCGCAGGGTCAGGTAACTGTCGAACGGACTGCCGCTCAGACCGAGCGCATTGGCCCACCAGGCCAGTTGCTCGTGCAGCCCGGCATCGCCGGCGATCAGCGCGCCGCCGACCACGTCGCTGTGGCCGTTGATGTACTTGGTGGTGGAGTGCAGCACCAGGTCCGCGCCCAGCGCCAGCGGGGTTTGCAGGGCCGGCGACAGGAAGGTGTTGTCGACCAGCACCAACGCACCGACGCGATGCGCCGCCTCGATGACGAAGCGCAGGTCGGTGATGCGCAGCAGCGGATTGCTGGGCGTTTCGATCCACACCAGACGCGGCGCGGTCGCCAGCGCCTCGGCCAGTGCGCGCGGATCGGTCAGGTTGGCGACGACGAGTTCGAAATGCCCCTTCTTCGCCAGCGCGTCGAACAGCCGCCAGCTTCCGCCATAGCAATCATGCGGGACGAGCAGCCGCTCGCCGGGTGCCAGCAGGTGCAGCGCCAGGGTGATCGCCGCCATGCCGCTGGCGGTGACGATGCCGCCGGCACCGCCTTCCAGCGCCGCCAGCGCATCGCCCAACTGATCGCGAGTGGGATTGCCGCTGCGGCTGTAGTCGTACTCGCGCTTGCCGCCGAAGCCGTCGAAACTGAAATTGCTCGACAGCACCAACGGCGGCACCACGGCACCGTAGGCGCGGTCGCTGTCGATGCCGGCGCGCACGGCGCGGGTGGTGGCGGACAGGGCGCTCATACGGCCACCTCCTGTGTACACGCCGTCGATGCGGCCAGCGCGGCGCGCAGGAAGGCGTCGACCTCGGCGGTTTCCTTCAGGAAGGCGTCGTGACCGTAGCGCGAGGCGATCTTCGTCACCGATGCCGGCGTCGGCAGCGCGGCGGCCAGTGCCTCGATCTCCGCCGGCGGTGCCAACCAATCCTGCTCGACCGCGAACAGATGCACCGGCGTCGTCACCATGGCGGGATCGACGCAATGCAGGTCGATCGATTCGGACAAGCGCAGGAAGGCGGTCGGCGACCAGTCGCGCTGGTAGCGTGCACCGCAGGCGTCGAGATAATCCTCGGCCGCACAGCGCGCACGACCGCCGTCCAGGGTCACCGGCGCGTCGAAGCGCTCGGCGAATTCCTCCGCCGTGCGATAGCTCAGCATCGCCAGTTGCCGTGCCAGCGACAACCCGTTGCCGCCATCGCACTGCAACTGGCCGAGCGCGACGATCTGCCGTTGCAGGGCGCGAAACGCGCTGGCGTAGGGATGCGGACGATGCGCGCCACTGAGCACGACCAGCCGCGCCAGGCGCTGCGGATGGCGCGCCGCGAAGGCCAGCCCGACCATCGCGCCGTAGGAAGCACCGACGAAGGCGTGCAGGCGGGCGATGCCGAGATGATCCAGCGCCGCCGCAATGGCATCGGCCTGGTCGGCACTGTCGATGGGCGCATCCAGCGAGCCATCGGCACCCAGCCAATCGAAGCCGATCAGCCGATGGCAACCCGGATCCAGCGCCCGGCCGCGACCGACCGCCGACTGCCACCAGCCGTCGCCGACATCCAGCGCATTGGCGGCCAGGTGGCGATGGGCGGAAATGCCACCGGCCACCCACACCGCCGGCGAATGGCGCGGGCCGATCCATTCCAGTCGCAGGCGAACGCGGCGGATTCTGGCGTGGCGCATTGGCAGGTCGATGTCGCATTCGGCGCGACGCGCATCTGCCAGCACCGGCAGCTCGAGGTCGGAATCGATCGGATCGAGGGAAGGGGTAACGGCTTCGACTAGGCTCACGGCGCGGCTCCTTGGAGGGGAACCCATCGAGCAGTCATGCGGCAGCCGTGGCGACGAAGTCGGCAATCACCCCGAGGGCGACTGCAACAACCATCTTCACGGCGGATCGGGCGGATCCCCGCAGGACTTGGCACCTCGCGCTCGCCTTGCGGCGAATCGCAGGTTGCCCCGGCGTCTTCGGGCCTGTCCCTCAGCCGGTCTTGATGGATGCCGCGCAGCTTACGTCGGCCATTTCCATCCGTCAATCGCTTCATGCGGATGAAGCGATTGAAGGTGGCGCAAGCCACACCGAAAGCATTCCGCGTACACTTCGCAGCCCTCGTCCGGCATGGTTGACCGTCTTGATGCACCCGTCCGCCAGAGATGAAGAAGCCGCCTTGATCGAACGCTGCGCGGCCGTCGCCCAAGGCACCGAGACCAGCGCCCGGGATATCCGGGAAGCCAACCTGTTCCATCTGGCGGGCATGATCGTCGGTCCGCGCCGGCGCACGGAGGCGGCGCGGCTCCTGCAGGCAAGTGACCGCTACTTTTCCGCCCGGCCCGCCGACCGCCTTGACTCGGCGGAGGTGGTGCGCCGCGGATGGGTGAGCGACCTGCCACGCCTTCGCCAACTGATCGAGCTGACGCTCCGCGAATGAGCGCGATCACTTTCCATACCGATACGGCGTTTGCCCGCGGCCTGCGCGAGTTGTTCGGCGGACTGGAAAAACGCCTTGCCCTGCGTCAGCCGTTGACTGCCTATCTGGCCGGCGGCATGGCGGTGCACCTTTACACCGGCAAGCGGGTGACTGCGCGATGCCGTTGCGCTGGCTCGCGAGATGGAAAAGTCGCACGCCGGCGACGGGCGTTGAGGGTCGGCGTGGCCTTGTCGCCGCTATAATCGCCGCCCTTTCCACGGACCCGGCACCGCGCCGGGTGTCGCCCATGTCCGATGTCTCCATGCAGGCGCGCCGTCGCCGCACCTTCGCCATCATTTCCCATCCCGACGCGGGCAAGACCACGCTGACGGAAAAGCTGCTGCTGTTCGGCGGGGCGATCCAGATGGCAGGCTCGGTGAAGTCGCGCAAGACCGCGCGCCACGCCACTTCCGACTGGATGGCGCTGGAGAAGGAGCGCGGCATTTCCGTCACCAGTTCGGTGATGCAATTCCCTTACGAAGGGCGCATCGTCAACCTGCTCGACACCCCCGGCCACGCCGATTTCGGCGAGGACACCTATCGCGTGCTGACGGCGGTGGACTCGGCGCTGATGGTGATCGACGTCGCCAAGGGCGTCGAGGAGCGCACGATCAAGCTGATGGAGGTGTGCCGGCTGCGCGATACGCCGATCATGACCTTCATCAACAAGCTGGACCGCGAGGGCAAGGATCCCATCGATCTGCTCGACGAGGTGGAAACCGTGCTCGGCATCCAGTGCGCGCCGGTGACCTGGCCGATCGGCATGGGGCAGCGGCTGAAAGGCGTGGTGCATCTGTTGACCGGCGAGGTACACCTGTACGAGCCGGGGCGCAATTTCACCCGCCAGGACTCGACCATCTTCGCCTCCATCGACGATCCGGCGGTGGCCGCCGCGGTCGGTCCGGCCGGAATGGCCGAGCTGCGCGAGCAACTGGAACTGGTGCAGGGTGCCAGCCATCCGTTCGACAAGGACGCCTATCTGGCCGGCCGGCAGACGCCGGTGTTCTTCGGCTCCGGCGTCAACAATTTCGGCGTGCAGCCGCTGCTGGATTTCTTCGTCGAGCACGCGCCCTCGCCGCGCCCGCGCGCCACCGCCACGCGCGAGGTGGTGCCGGAGGAGGAAAAGCTGACCGGCTTCGTATTCAAGATCCAGGCCAACATGGACCCGCAGCACCGCGACCGGGTTGCCTTCATGCGCCTGTGTTCGGGCCGCTTCGAGGCCGGCATGAAGGCTACCCGGTCGCGGTGCTGCGGGTCCATGTTGGCCTGGATCTTGAACACGAAGCCGGTCAGCTTTTCCTCCTCCGGCACCACCTCGCGCGTGG
>JBAYTD010000154.1:0-5170 GCA_041675805.1 Lysobacteraceae bacterium | reverse complement strand
GCACGGGGTGCAGCTGATCGCCATCGGCAACGGCACCGCCAGCCGCGAGACCGACAAGCTGGCCGCCGACCTGCTCAAGCGGATGCCGCAGCGGGCGATGCAGAAGATCGTCGTCAGCGAGGCCGGTGCCTCGGTCTATTCGGCCTCGGAACTGGCGGCGAAGGAGTTTCCCGGCCTCGATGTTTCGCTGCGCGGCGCGGTATCGATCGCCCGCCGCCTGCAGGATCCGCTGGCCGAACTGGTGAAGATCGAGCCGAAGGCGATCGGCGTCGGCCAGTACCAGCACGATGTCGACCAATACCGCCTCGCCCGTGCCCTCGACGCCCGCGTCGAGGACTGCGTCAACGCCGTCGGCGTGTACGTGAACACCGCCTCCAGCGCCCTGTTGGCGCGGGTCGCCGGGCTGTCCGCCAGCGTCGCCGAGAACATCGTCGCCCATCGCGATGCGCACGGTCCGTTCCGCCGCCGCAAGGATTTGCTCAAGGTGTCGCGGCTGGGCGAGAAGACCTTCGAGCAGTGCGCCGGTTTCCTGCGCATCGCCGATGGCGACGAGCCGTTGGACGCCTCGGCGGTGCATCCGGAGGCTTATCCGCTGGTCGAGCGCATGGTGAAAAGCACGGGTCGCGAGGTCGGCCAGATCATCGGCGACGCCGGTTTCGCCCGCGCCATCCACGCCGAGCGTTTCACCGACGAGCGCTTCGGCCTGCCGACGGTGCGCGACATCCTGAAGGAACTGGAAAAGCCCGGCCGCGACCCGCGCCCGGAGTTCAAGGCGGCGCGCTTTGCCGACGGCGTCGAGGACATCCGCGACCTGCGTCCGGGGATGATCCTGGAAGGCGTGGTCAGCAATGTCGCCGCCTTCGGTGCCTTCGTCGACATCGGCGTGCACCAGGACGGCCTGATCCACATCTCGGCGCTGTCCGACAAATACGTGCGCGACCCGCGCGAGGTGGTGAAGGCCGGCGACATCGTCAAGGTGAAGGTGCTGGAGGTGGACGCCGCGCGCAAGCGCATCGCGCTGACCCGGCGGCTGGAGGACGCGCCGGCAGCGCGCGAAGGCCGTCGCGACGGCGCTCCGCGCCCGGCCGCCGGCAACCCGACGCGGCAGAACGCGCCGCGCCGCGAACCGCCGGCCGGCAATGCGCTGGCCGACGCCTTCGCCCGCGCCCGTGGCAAGTAGGCGATGCACCCGTCGCCGCCCGATGACGACCCGCGCCCGCAGCCGCCCGAGCCGCCGCTGCCCAGCGACTGCTGCGACAGCGGCTGCCCGGTCTGCATCCACGACCTGCACGCCGACGCCATGCAGGAATACCGCGAACGGTTGGCGGCCTGGCTGGCGCGGCATCCGGACGCCGACGCAAAACCGGCCGATTGACCGCCTGCGAGGGCCATCGTGGCGAGCGCTTCATTCATGCAAGACCTTGCGGCTTGATCGATCCGCCCCCACGATGCCTGCATCGAGGACGGGCGCGGATTTTGGCGTTCCGGCGGCGCTGATGATGGAACCATGAGTACGGAAAAACCTTCGGAACACGATCACGCGGGCAGCCTGGCGGTGGAAGTCGCCAGGCCGGAAGTGCGACGGCCGCCCCTGTACAAGGTGCTGCTGCTCAATGACGATTTCACCCCGATGGACTTCGTCATCGAGGTGTTGCAGATCTTCTTCGCGATGGACCGCGACCGGGCGACCCAGGTGATGCTGCACGTGCATACCCGCGGCCGTGGCGTCTGCGGCGTGTTCACCCGCGAGGTGGCGGAAACCAAGGTCGCGCACGTCAACGATTTTTCCCATCGACACCAGCATCCGTTGCTTTGCACCATGGAGCCGGCCTGAGCCGGCCAACACGGAACCAGGAGCGTAGGCATGTTCAGCAAGGATCTCGAGTTCAGCATCGGCCAGTGCTACAAGCAGGCCCGCGAGGCGCGTCACGAGTTCATGACCGTCGAGCACCTGCTGCTGGCGCTGCTGGAAAACCCTTCCGCAGTGACCGTGCTGCGCGCCTGCCACGCCGATCTGGAACGGCTGGTCGGCGAGTTGCGCGACGTGATCGCCGAGACGGTGCCGGTGCTGCCCGCCGATGACGGCCGCGACACCCAGCCGACGCTGGGCTTTCAGCGCGTGTTGCAGCGCGCGGTGTACCACGTGCAGTCCTCGGGCAAGAAGGAAGTCAGCGGGGCAAACGTGCTGGTGGCGATCTTCGGCGAGAAGGACTCGCACGCGGTGTATTTCCTCAACCAGCAGGAAATCTCCCGGCTCGACGTGGTCAACTACCTGTCGCACGGCATCACCCGGCTGGGCAACGAGCCGGCACCCGGCGCGGCGGCCGAGGCGACCCGCGAAGGCGAGGGCGGCGAGGCCAAGACGCGGCCGCTGGAGGAATTCGCCAGCGACCTCAACCAGGCCGCCCGCGAGGGCCGCATCGATCCTCTGATCGGCCGTGCCGACGAGATCGAGCGCACCATCCAGGTGCTGTGCCGGCGGCGCAAGAACAACCCGCTGTACGTCGGTGAGGCCGGCGTCGGCAAGACCGCGCTGGCGGAAGGACTGGCCAAGCGCATCGTCGACGGCGAGGTGCCGGCGGTGCTGGCCGACGCCACTATCTATTCGCTCGACCTCGGCGCGCTGGTCGCCGGCACCAAGTATCGCGGCGATTTCGAGAAGCGCCTGAAGGCGGTGATCGCGGAGCTGAAGAAGACGCCCGGTGCGATTCTCTTCATCGACGAAATCCACACCATCATCGGTGCCGGCTCGGCTTCCGGCGGGACGATGGACGCCTCCAACCTGATCAAGCCGGTGCTGGCCTCCGGCGAGCTGCGCTGCATCGGCTCGACCACCTTCCAGGAATATCGCGGCGTGTTCGAGAAGGACCGCGCGCTGGCCCGGCGCTTCCAGAAGATCGACGTGGTCGAGCCGACCGTGGCCGAGGCGGTGGAAATCCTGCGCGGGCTGCAAACCAAGTTCGAGGCGCACCACAAGGTCGCCTACCATCCCGACGCCCTGCAGGCGGCGGTGGACCTGTCGGTCAAGCACATCGGCGACCGCCTGTTGCCGGACAAGGCCATCGACGTCATCGACGAGGCCGGCGCGCGCCAGCAGTTGCTGGCCGAGGAATTGCGCAAGCAGGTCATCGATGTTTCCGAGATCGAACTGATCGTCGCCAAGATGGCGCGCATCCCGGCCAAGCAGGTGTCGGCCTCCGACCGCGACGTGCTGAAGAACCTCGACCGCAACCTGAAGATGGTGGTGTTCGGCCAGGACGAGGCCATCGATTCGCTGGCTTCGGCGATCAAGATGGCGCGCTCGGGCCTGGCCAATCCGGACAAGCCGATCGGCAACTTCCTGTTCGCCGGCCCGACCGGCGTCGGCAAGACCGAGGTCACCCGCCAGCTTGCCATGCAGCTTGGCATCGAACTGATCCGCTTCGACATGTCCGAGTACATGGAGCCGCATTCGGTGTCGCGGCTGGTCGGCGCGCCGCCGGGCTACGTCGGTTTCGACCAGGGCGGCCTGTTGACCGAGAAGATCGTCAAGACGCCGCACTGCGTGCTGCTGCTGGACGAAATCGAGAAGGCGCACCCGGACGTGTTCAACATCCTGCTGCAGGTGATGGATCGCGGCGTGCTGACCGACAGCAACGGCCGCGAGGCCAACTTCCGCAACGTGGTGCTGGTGATGACCACCAATGCCGGCGCGGCGCAGGCGGCGCGGCGCTCCATCGGCTTCACCCGGCAGGACCATTCCAGCGATGCGATGGAGACCATCCGCCGCGCCTTCACGCCGGAGTTCCGCAACCGTCTGGACGCGATCATCCAGTTCGCCGCGCTGGACTTCAGCCACATCCTGCGCGTGGTGGACAAGTTCGTCATCGAGCTGGAGACGCAGTTGCACGACAAGCAGGTGACGCTGAACGTCGATCCGGAGGCGCGTCGCTGGCTGGCCGAGCACGGCTTCGATCCGCAGATGGGCGCACGGCCGATGGCGCGTGTGATCCAGGACAGGATCAAGCGCAAGCTGGCCGACGAACTGCTGTTCGGCGAACTGTCCGAGGGCGGTCGCGTCGACGTGTCGGTGCGCGATGGCGAACTGCACGTGCAGGCGCGCGCGCTGCCGGCCAAGCTGCTGCCGGCGGCGGTGGAATGAGGGACGGGCTGCCGGCCGCACGCGGTCGGCAGCCGGACACGGAAAAACGCGCCGCCTGCCTGCTGCGGGGGCGTGGAACGTGTCGGGAGTCGGGAGGGCTGCGTGCGGACCGTGCCGCTGCGGCTCACTTCATGCGGTAGGTGATTCGACCCTTGGTCAGATCGTAGGGCGTCATCTCGATCTTGACCTTGTCGCCGGTGAGGATGCGGATATAGTTCTTGCGCATGCGGCCGGAGATGTGGGCGGTGACCACGTGGCCGTTTTCCAGTTTGACCCGGAACATCGTGTTGGGCAGGGTCTCCAGGACCGAGCCTTCCATCTCGATGGAATCGTCTTTGGACATTCGTTCTCTCTGTTGAGACGTTTTTGGCGGTTTTCGGGGCTGCGCCGGCCAGAACGGCGGGCGCAAGCGGCGAATTGTGCCATGTTTTCATGATAGGCGTTAGCCATGGGTCTGCCCGCCGCGTGCCCGCGCGTAGATGGCGGGGCAGAGTGCACGAAGTCCGAGCCTGCGCGGCCGTTGATCGTCCTGGACAGCGCGCGCCGGTCTTGCCAATCCGGGGCTTCGCCGGGCAGATGACATGCACCGCCGGTTCACGCGCCCCTTCTTGCCGCACCCGCCTTGCAGCGCTCCGCGAGGTGGACGCAGGTGGTTCGGAGTTGGGCCTCAAGCGCAAGCCGTTGGGTGCGTGCTTGGTCTGGAAGCGCTGCCTGTGGTCTCGCTCGCGAGCGCGCCGACCGTCTGCATCAGCGGGCGCATTTGCGTGCCGTCGCGCTAGGAGGGCGAAGGCGGCGTGGGCGTCTGTGTTGTCAAGTTCGACACTCGGATCATGGTCTATACGCCTTGGCAGTGGCATCAAGGCACGGGCTTATACTCTGAACGCCCAATTCGTCGGAGTGACGACTTCCTGAATCCGTGTTCCGCCAGCCGAGAATATTAGATAACGCATTGATTATATGGGATAATGCTGCATCTCCCCCGTTCACCCAAGCCATGCCCGCCTTCCAAGTCCGCCAGAGCCAGAAGCT
>JBAYTD010000153.1:0-5205 GCA_041675805.1 Lysobacteraceae bacterium | reverse complement strand
GACGGCACCGAACTGGGCCGCCATCAGGGCATCTGCTTCTACACCCTGGGCCAGCGCGAGGGCCTGCACCTGGGCGGCGTGCGTGGCCGTCCGCCGGCACCGTGGTACGTGGTCGGCAAGGATGTCGGGCGCAACATCCTCTATGTCGATCAGGGCCACGACAGCCCCTGGCTGATGTCCACCCGGCTGCGTGCCATCGAACCGAGCTGGACCGCCGGCGCGCCGCCCGCCACCCGCTTCGACTGCACCGCGCGCACCCGCTATCGCCAGCAGGACGAGCCCTGCACGGTGATCGTCGGCGACGACGGGTCGCTGGACGTGCGCTTCGCCGCGCCGCAGCGTGCGGTAACGCCGGGTCAGGCGGTGGTGTTCTACGCCGACGAGGAATGCCTGGGCGGTGCCACCATCGCCAGCACCGACGCGGCGCTGGAACTACGCCAGCGGGAGGTGGCATGAGACGGCGCGCGATCGCCCTGGCCGGCATTGCCCAGGCCATCGAAGCGGTGCTGCAACTGGCCGAGCACGGCCACGCCGACGAGCGCCTGCTGGCGCTGGCGCTGGACAGCCTGTTCGTCACCGATCCGCCGTCCACCGAGGCGGTCTACGGCTCGCTGGCGCAACTGCGTCCGGGTCTGCAACTGCTGATCGCGCAACTCGATGGCGAGGGCCCGCGACGGGCCAGCGCCAACCGCATCGCCTTCGCCCTGCTCCAGGTGGAGCGCCGCCTGGTCGCCAGCCGGCCATTGATGCGCACGCTGGACGAGGGCATCGACGCCATCGCGCCGCTGCACGCGCGCGATGGCAGCGCCGACCACCACGTGCAACAGCGTCTCGGCGAGCTGTACGCGCGCACCATCAGCACGCTGACGCCGCGCGTCATGGTGCAGGGCAATCCGACCCTGCTGGCGCAACCGGCCATCGTCGGCGGCATCCGCGCCGCCCTGCTGGCGGCGATCCGCGCGGCGATCCTGTGGCGGCAGGTCGGCGGCAGTTGGTGGGATCTGGTGCTGCGCCGGGCCAGTCTGTCCGCCTGCGCCCATCGGCTGCTCGAAGAAGCCTCGTCGACGCCGTGAGGGAACTGCGCCTTCCCCTGCTGTGGCGGGCGCTGGGCTGGCTGATGCTGGTCGGGCTGGTGGTGATCATGGCGATGCCGACGCCGGCGGTGGACATCAACCTGAAACGCCCGGATCTGTACATCCACGTGCTGGTGTTCGCCCTGCTCGGCGGCTGGACGGCGCAGATCTACCGCCGCGCCGCGGCGCTGTTGTGGCGCGGCCTCGGCCTGATCGCCTTCGGCATGTCGACCGAGGTGATGCAGGCGCTGATTCCCTGGCGCAGCGCCGACTGGGACGACGTGCTGGCCAACTCGCTGGGCGTGGCGCTGGGCCTCGCCATCGCGCCGACGCCGCTGGGCCGCATCGTGCAGCGCATCGAGTCCTGGCTGTTCGGCCCGCCGCGCGATGCTGAACGAACGGATCGCCGATCCGGCGCGGACGCTTGATCAGGCCGGCCCGGATTGCGCTATCGTCGCCGGCAGCCTGCCCGCACACAGCGAAGGGCGCGCCGCCCGGGCTTCCCCCACACAGGCGGCCGTGGCAGACAACCCCGATCCCGCCGCCGAGATTCCAGCCATGCCCAACCCGATCGTCTATCCCCTCGTCGCCTGGGCGCGCAGGCTGCGTTTCCCCGGCCTGTTTGCGCTGACCGCCGCGCTGTTCGCCGCCTCGGTGCTGATTCCCGATCCGCTGCCGCTGGTCGATGAACTGCTGCTGGGCTTCGGCGCGCTGCTGTTCGCCAGCCTCAAGCAGCGCCGCAAGGATCGCGCCGGCGAGTTGGAAAAGTCCGACTGAGCCGGGCGATGCTGTTCGACTCGCACTGCCACCTGGACGCCGAGGAGTTCGACGCCGACCGCGACGCCGTGCTCGCCCGCGCCCGCGCGGCCGGCGTCGGCGGCATCCTGATTCCGGCCATCGACGCCGCCGGCTGGCCGCGCATCGACGAGTTGTGCCGGCGCGATCCGCGACTGCTCGCCGCCTGGGGTCTGCACCCGATGTTCATCGACCGCCACCGCGACGCCGACCTGACGGCACTGGTGCAGTGGATCGAGCGCCAGCGTCCGGCCGCCGTCGGCGAATGCGGGCTGGACTTCTTCGTCGAAGGACTGGATGCCGAGACGCAACGACGTTTCTTCCGCCGGCAACTGGAGCTGGCGCGCGAATACGACCTGCCGCTGGTGATCCACGCCCGCCGCGCGGTGGAGGAAGTGATCGCCAGCCTTCGCCGCGTCGGCGGCCTGCGCGGGGTCGTGCACAGCTATTCCGGCAGCGAGGAACAGGCGCGACAGTTGTGGGCGCTGGGTTTCTGCCTCGGCATCGGCGGCCCGGTCACCTACCCGCGCGCGCGCCGCCTGCGCCGCTTGGTGGCGAACATGCCGCTGCAATGGCTGCTGCTGGAAACCGACGCCCCGGACCAGCCCGACGCCGACATCCGTGGCCGGCGCAACGAACCGGCGCGGCTGCATCGCGTCGCCGAGGAAATCGCCGCGCTGCGCGGCATCGAGGTCGAGCAACTGGCGCAGGCGACCAGCGCCAACGCGCGCCGCCTGTTCGGCGACGGCTGAGTCCACCAACGTCGCCAGCGGCGGATCGCGCCGCGGCGCTCAGGCGTTTTCCATCCGCATCGACAGATCCACCGCGCGGACGTGCTTGGTGATGGCGCCGGTGGAGATGAAGTCGACGCCGGTTTCCGCCACCGCGCGCAGGCTGTCGAGGTCGAGCCCGCCGGAGGCTTCCAGCGGCACCCGGCCGGCGACCCGGGCGACCGCGCGACGCAATGCGTCGAGGTCGAAATTGTCGAGCAGGATGCGGCTGGCAGCGCCGCAGGCCAGCGCCTCGTCGAGTTGCTCGGCGGTTTCCACTTCCAGGATCAGCGGCAGATCGGGAAAGCGCCGGCGCGCCTCGCCCAGCGCCGCTGCCACGCCGCCGGCGGCGGCGAGGTGGTTTTCCTTCAGCATCACCGCGTCGAACAGCCCGAAGCGGTGATTGTCGCCGCCGCCGCAGCGCACCGCGTACTTCTGCGCCAGACGCAGGCCGGGCAGGGTCTTGCGGGTATCGAGGATGCGCGTCCCGAGCCCGGCCACGGCGGCCACGCAGGCGGCGGTGGCGGTGGCGGTGGCGGACAGCGTTTGCAGGAAGTTCAATGCTGTGCGCTCGCCGCTGAGCAGGGCGTGCAGGTCGCCGTGCAGGCGCAGCACGGTCTGGTTGGCGGCGACGTGCTGACCGTCGCCGGCCTGCCAGTCCAGTTCGATGGCCGGATCGAGGCGGCGGAAGCAGGCCTCGACCCAGGGCGCGCCGGCCAGCACGCAGGCTTCGCGGCAGAGGATATGGGCGCGACCACGACCGGCCGGAATCAGCGCGGCGGAGACATCGCCGCTGCCGAGGTCCTCGTCCAGCGCGCGCTGCGCGTCCAGCGCCGCCTGCGCGGCGATCAGCGCCGGCTCGCCGGCGTTCATCCGGCCAGACCGTCCTGCTCGTCGTCGGCCGGCGCTTCGCGGTGCAACTCGCGCATCACCGCGTCGACCGCGCGGCGCAGCAAATGGGCATCGTCGATCACCCGGGCGAGGCCGTTGGCGATGTCCATGGCGATCTGCTCGGGCGGCAGATCGGCCACCTTGCGCCCGGCCCAGTTGACCAGCAGCCAGCGGCCGCTGAGCGGGCTGATCCAGGACAGCTTGCCGCGTTCGGCCTCGGCACCGAGTTCGAACCAGGTGCCCGGGCGCAGGCCGCGCAGGCGTCGGACCATGGCCGGATCGACGGCGTCCGGGCGCGGCTGATCCTGCAGCGACGGCGTCGATTCGGTCTCCAGCCGGCCCATCGCGCGGCGCTGTTCGGGACGGGCGAGGATGAAGGATTGCAGCTCGCCGCACAGGCGGACGATGTCCTCGTCGCTGTAGGCCAGCGTGGCGAGCCCCTGGCGCAGTTGCGTCTCCAGCTCCAGCCGGCGGGCGCGGAAGCTGCCGGCGAGGATCGGATTGACCGCGTCGCGCTCGCCGCGCAGCAGCGCCTCGGCGAAGCCGAGCGCCTGGCGGTACTGCTCGGACACCAGACCATGGCGCAGGATCAGCAACACCAGATAGGCCGACCAGTGCCGCATCAGCAGGTGGTGCAGCCAGGCGGACGGCTGGTAGCCGCGCATCCGCTCTTCCAGCGCCAGACGGGCGTCGGACTGCGCCTGATGCAGGGTTTCGCGGCTGCGCGTCGCCTCGATGGTGCGCTGCTCGGTCTGCTCGGCCTGGGTGCGCTGCATGCTGGCGAAGGCGCTGAACTCGGCCAGCGCCTCGGCGAAACCGGCATCCGCGCCCTGTGCATGGGCCTGGAACACCATGCGCAGCGCCTGCATCTGCCGCAGCAGGCGCAGGCCGGGGTCGGCATTGCTGGACCAGCCGCGCGCCTGATCGCCGAACTCGTCCAGCAGCCGGCGCGCCGGATGGCGCGGATCGCTGAGCAGTTCGCCGTCGCGCAGCATCGCCAGCAGGAAGGGCAGGCGCAGGGCGTCGAGTTCCTCGCCCAACGGACCGGGCACGCCGCTGTCGCGGCGCATGCGCTCGAACAGCGCGTCGACCAGATCGACCGCGCCCTCGTCCTCGGCGCTGAACTGTGCCGCCGCGCCGACGCGCTGGCTGGCCAATCCGAGCAGGCGTGGCTTCAGCCGGCCGCCGATCTCGACCTCGCCGGCCTGCCGCAGCAGGGTGGCGGCCGCGTCCTGCACCATGCGCCGTGGCAACGGGCCGTTGTCGACACCGCGCAGACTGGCCGCCGGCGGCAGCGCGGCGCTGGCACAGCGCTGGGCGAAGCGGCGATGCAATTCGACCAGGTCGCCGCGTGGTGCAGGCGGGCGCGGCGTGACGGCGCGCGGCGACGCGGCGCGCACCTCGACCTGCAAAGTTTCCGCCCGCGGCGCAGCCGGCGTTGCAACGCGGGCGGCGGACGGCGGCACGGGCGGTTTTTCCGCCGGCGGCGGCGCAGCCGGGCTGGTCACCACGTCCAGCGGCAGTTCCGGCAGCACGCCGGCAGCGGCCAGCATCTCGTTGCATTGCGCGTAGACCGCTTCCAGGCGGTCGAACAGGATCCGCCCGACCAGCCGGAACGCCTGCTTGCGCAGGTCGCTGTCGATTTCCAGCGGCTGGAAGGCGTCGTGGAAGGCGTC
>JBAYTD010000152.1:0-5402 GCA_041675805.1 Lysobacteraceae bacterium | reverse complement strand
GTTGCGGTCGGCGGGACGAAGTTGCCGTATTGGCCGGTGGTCGCGCAGCCGCCCAGGGCGAGGACGAACAGCGCAGCAAAGATGATCTTGCGCATGGTCACTTCCTCCGGGAGATAGTCACGCGGTCTTGGCTTCCACCAACACCGGCAATCAGGATCGCGCGGTCAAACACCGTGTCCACGATGTAGCGATTGCCCTGCACGCGATAGTTCACCATCACGGTTTCCTCGTCGCGGAAGATGCCGCCCTCGCGGCGCACGACCAGGAGCGTCGGCGCTTCGGTTTGCTCCATCGTTCCGGGCATTTCGATGATGGTCTTGCGGCCATCGTTGAACACACGCACCGGCTTCCAGCTCGCGGAGCCGGACAGGTCATAGTCGAACTTGAGATCGCCCAGGTACTCGCCGGTCTGCGGGATGGTGCGGTCGGTGCGTTCTTGCGTTTCGCGGCGCTGGATCGCGTCCCACTTCGCAAGCGCGTCCTCGGGGTAGGTGAACGAGACTTGCGGCATGTACTCGGTGCGATGCGAGCGCAGGCGCAGGTGATAGGCGCGGCGGTTCGTCGTCACGATGAGGCTGGTTTCCAGGCCAACATCCATCGGCTTGATGATGAGGTGCTGCACTTCGTTGGGGCCGCTGCCGGTGATGGCCGGCTCGACCGTCCACCGGGCCGTGTCGCCCAGGTTGATCGAGTTGACTTGCTCGCCTGGCTGCAAGGCCACGTCGCACACCTGGAGCACCGCGCACACGATGCTGGGCTGCTGCGCGCCGAACAGGAACTTGATCGCGCCATTGGAGCCGGCGACGGGCTTCATGCCGGTGGCAGCGCCCGCGTTCCATCGCTTCGCAATGTCGATGGCCGCGCGCTCTTGAGGCGTCAGCGTCGGGTTCTTGCCGGTGAAATACTTGTCGGCCAGGTCATCGGCGGCCAGGGCCAGGGTGGGCGACAGCAGCGCAGCGCCCAAGGCGACAACGGAAAAGATTTTCTTCATGGTGAATGTCCTTGGGTTCATTGAACGCGCGACCAGGAGTAGTCCCGCACGTACACGCTTAGGGGGTTGTTCCGAAGTTGCTCATCCGTGGTTTGCGGCGTGACTTCCGCGACGTACACAGTGACCAGCGCACGCCAGATCGCGGGCTTGCCCTTCGGTGTGCCTTGACGGTCGCGGGCGGTTTCTTCCCACTCGACTTGCCAGGTGTCCGGCGTCTGCGGGATGGCCGTCTTGATCTCGACGTTCACCATTTCCTTTTCAGCGCGACGGAACGGGCTGGCATCCGGGGTGCCGTTCAACCACTCATTCATCTTTGGCGTTGCCGGATCGTTGGGCGACAACTTGGCGTACACGCGGAACACAGAGCGGCGCTGCAAGGCCACGTCCGGCGTGACCGTGCGGGCGTCGGTGATGAACTCGGCGACCGTCGCATGGATGACGCGGGCATCGGCCTTCGAGGCCGCTTGCACCGGGCCGGCGGCCACTGTCTGGCCGAGCTTGTCCACTTCCACCACGTAGGGGATGAACTTCGACTGGCTGCCGATGTGGATCACGCCGCCGACGCCGGCGAGCGCGATCAACAGCGACAAGATGCCGATCACTTGCCAGGTCTGACGAGACGACACGACGCCGCCCACGTGATCGTTCCAGGTGCGACGAGCGGCCAGATAGGGGTTATCGGCCTCGCCCTGGCGTCGGCCTCCTTCCAGCGGTTCATCGGTTTGCCGAGGGTCGCGCTTGTCGCGTCCTGCGGCCGTGGCGGGCTTCTTGAAGATCAAGCCCTTGAGGGTGTCGGCAAAGCTCATGCGGCCTCCAGGTAGTCATTGAGATTCAGATTGCGGCCGGCCAGCCAGTGATCGACCCACTCATGGCCGAACTTCGCTTGCAGGCTCTTGATGGCGGCGACCGATTCCTTGTCGGACGCGCCGACGAAGGCCAGGGCCAGCGGCCCCAGGGCGAGGTCGTAGAGGCGGCGGCCGTTCTCGGAGACGTAGTAGTACTGCCGCTTCGGAACCGCCGTGGCGAGGATTTCGATTTGCCGCTTGTTGAGGCCCATGCGGCGATAGAGCGCCGCCGTGTCCTCGTCGCGGGCATAGACGTTCGGCAGGAAAATCTTGGTCGCGGTCGATTCCACGATCACATCCAAGATGCCCGAGTTGGCCGCGTCGGAAAGGCTTTGCGTAGCCATGAGCACCAGGCAGTTCGCCTTGCGCAAGACCTTGAGCCATTCCCGAATCTTGGCGCGGAACGCCGGGTGGCCCAGCATCAACCAGGCTTCGTCCAGGATGATGACGGCCGGCTGGCCTTTAAGGCCGCGCTCGATGCGGCGGAACAGGTACAGCAGCACCGGCAGCGCGAACTTCTCGCCGAGGTTCATCAGCTCTTCGATCTCGAACACCGTGAAGTCGGAGAGCGACAGGCCATCCTCTTCGGCATCGAGCAGGTGGCCCATCGAGCCGTCCACCGTGTATTGCTTGATGGCCTCGCGGATCGCTTCGTCCTGGATCGTCACCGAGAACTCGGAGAGCGTGCGCGCGCCGCTGGCGTGCATGCTCATGATCGCGTGGCCGATCTCGTTGCGCTGCCCTGGCGTGGTGTCCACGCCGTTGAGCGCAAGGATCGTGTCGATCCACTCCATCGCCCAAGCCCGATCCGCCTTCGTTTCGAGGAACTGGAGCGGGCAGAAGGCCAGGCGGTCATCGTCGGCGGCCACCGTGAAGTGCAGGCCAGTCTTGCCCTTCGAGCCGGCATTGATTGCGGCCGCGAGCGGGTACATCGACATGCCCTTGTCGAAGGCGTAGATCGACATGCCGGCATAGCGCCGGAGCTGCGCGGCGATGATGCCCAGGTGCGTCGATTTGCCCGCGCCGGTCGGGCCGAACATGAAGGTGTGGCCCAGGTCGCGCACGTGCAGGTTCAGCCGGAAGGGCGTAGCGCCGACCGTGACGCAGTGCATGAGCGCCGGGGCCAGCGGCGGGTACATCGGGCACGGCGCGGTGGCGCTGCCCGTCCAGATGGAGCTTGTCGGCAGCAGGTCGGCCAGGTTCATCGTGTTGATGAGCGGCCGGCGCACGTTCTCGACGCCGTGGCCGGGCAAGCTGCCCAGGTAGGCGTCCATCGTGTTGATCGTCTCGATGCGCGCCGCGAAGGCCAGCCGGTTGATGGCCTTCTCGACCGACAGCGCGGAGGCCGCCAGGCGCTCCCGATCCTCGTCCATCAACACGACCACGGACGTGAAATAGCCGGCGGCCACCAGGCCGCTATTGACCTCGGCGATGGCCGCCTCGGCATCGGCCACCATCGTTGCCGCGTCCTGGTTGACGCTGCCGGTGTTGGTGTTGAAAACCTGGTCGAAGAAGCCGCGAATCTTCTGCTTCCACTTCTTGCGGAACTTGTCCAGGTGCTTCAAGGACTCGTGCTGATCCATGAAGATGAAGCGGCTCGACCAGCGGTATTCACTCGGCAGCTCGGCCAGGGCCGACAGCAGGCCAGGCGTTGACTCCAAGGGGAAGCCTTCGAGGGACACCACCTGGATGAACTTGCGGCCGATCTTCGGAACGACGCCGCCCCACAGCTCTTGCCCGCCGATCACGGCGTCCAAGTACATCGGGTTGCTGGGGAGCTGCACCGGGTGATAGTTGCCGGTCACGCAGAACTGCAACCAGCTCAGGAAGTCGTCATGCGTGACTTCCCTGCCCTCTTCCGTGGCGATCTTGTGGCCCTTCAAGCGCGTGAGCTTGACGGCCGAGGACATGCGCGATTCCAGGCTGCGGATTTCGCGCTTGAACTGCTCGATGAGGCCCACGGTGCGGGCCGTGTGGTCGGGCGTCACCGCGTCATCGTCAAACATCAGCTCAACGAACTTGCGCTGGGCCAGCACTGGCGGAAACCAGGTCACGGCGAATACGAAGTGCCCTTCGTACATCGTGCCCAGGCCCTCGAAGAGCCGCCGGCGCTCTTCATCAATGGCGGCCGACACCGGATCGGTGAAGGTGGAGACGCCGCGCTCGGAGTAGTTGGGTGCCGGCCGGCGCACGGCATCGACATGAACCATCCAGCCGCTGCCCAGGCCCGCCAGGGCCTGGTTGATGCGGAAGGACACCATTTCCCGCTGCTCTTCGGTGCTGCTGGCGTTGTCATCCCCTTGGTACAGCCAGGCGGCCATAAAGGAGCCGTTCTTGCCCACGATCACGCCGTCATCGACCACGGCGGCATAGTTGAGCAAGTCGGCCAGGCCCGCGTCCTTCGACCGATGCTTCTTGAGCTTCAGCTCGGCATCGACCTGGCGGATACGGGCAAAGAGGATGAGCAACAGAACCGCACCGAGTACAGCAATGCCAATTGCGATTGCTTCGATCATTTGTATTGCTTCCCTTGACTCGGCGTGTTTTCACGGAAGGGCGTGCTGCGAGCCGGGTAGTACGGCTTGTACCGGCGGTGCCGCAGGTACACGTGTCGCAGCTTCGGGTCAGACTTCGCCATGAGGCGCAGCACGAACAACGCGCCGAACCACAAGGCGATGCCGAACACCGTTGCCCTGACTTCTTGGGCGCTGAAAATCAGCGCCCCGGCCAGCAGGCCCGAGAACATCACCAGCTCGCGGTCGCCACCCATGAACAGGTTTTCTCGGTTGCCGGCCCTACGGATGGGGATCGCGCGCAGTGCCATGACTTACCCCGCGATGTGGCCGCGTTCGGCCCAGCGTGCGATGGCTTCACCAGGGAAGCCGGCCATGTCCAGCGCCGCGACCTTGGCCTGGTGCAGCACGCCATCGGTCAGGGCGGCGATTTCCGCGCCACGGCCGAAGAAGGTGCTCATCATGTTCTGCGCGCCGACCAGCAGGGCCATGACCAGGACGATGAAGATCAACGTGCGGAAGAAGCCGTTGAGTTCGCCGCCGAAGATCAAGATGCCGCCGGCGACAACGATGCCGATGATCGACAGCGCGAAGGCCACCGGGCCGGTGACGCTGTTGCGCAGGTTGGTCAACCAGCCTTCATACGGCAGGGAACCGCCGGTGCCTTCGGAGGCGAAAGCGTGCTGGGGGGCCAGCAGGAAGAACGCCAAGAGGGCGAACATGCCCAGGTAGAACACGGCGCGGCTGTCGAAGCGGAACGCGGGAAGGGTCGATTGCATGGGTCTAAGCTCCTTACAGGGTTACAGGGTTACAGGGTTTTGGTTGCGTACTGGCCGTTGGCGTAGCCGGAAACCTCAAGGATTTCCTGGATGCGCCGCGAGCCGTCAGGGGTGCGGGCGATATGAACGACCACGTGAACCGCCTCGCCTATCAGCGGTTCAATGGGTTTGGGTGAATCGGGGTGCATGCTGATGAGCATGGCGAGCCGATCAAGGCCCGCTTTGGCGTTGTTTGCGTGCAGGGTTGCGGCTCCTCCTTCGTGCCCGGTGTTCC
>JBAYTD010000151.1:0-5506 GCA_041675805.1 Lysobacteraceae bacterium | reverse complement strand
CGATCGCCAGGTGGAACCGCCCCGCGTCCCGGCGATCGCCGACCGCGGCGCCGGCGGCGAGAGTTCGCCGATGACCGCACTCGACGAGCAGTTCGTCGCGATCGCCGAAGCGAACCCTGGCCTGCGCGTGCGCGTGGGCAATCCCGACGAGCTGCGCAGCAACAAGCTCGACCGCACCCTGGACGCGATGAAGCACCGGGTGCACGAGCCCGAGCCCGGCGTCGCCGAATCGCCAACCGGCGCGGTCATCACCGCGCTCAACGAGGAAGCCGTGGTCTGCGCCGCACTCGGCAACAAGGGCGGGCTGAACCTGGTGGTCACCTACGAGGCGTTCGCACCGAAGATGCTGGGCGCCGTGCGCCAAGAGCTGATCTTCGCCCGCCATCAGGCCCAGGCCGGACGTCCGCCCGGCTGGCTTGGCGTCCCGCTGGTTCTCACCTCGCACACCTGGGAGAACGCGAAGAACGAACAGTCCCACCAGGATCCGACCATGGCCGAGGCGCTCCTGGGCGAAATGGCCGACATCTCGCGCGTGGTGTTTCCGCCCGACGCCAATGGCGCCGCCGCGGCCCTCGCCCACGCCTACGCGCAACGCGGCACGGTCACCACCCTGGTGGTCCCCAAGCGCCCGGTGCCGCATGAGCTGACGCCACAGCAGGCCGAGGCGCTGGCTGTGACCGGCGCAACCTGCCTGGCCGGCGATCCGGCGACGGCGGCGATCCTGCTGATCGCCACCGGCGCGTACCAGCTGCAGGAAGTGCGTCGCGCGCAGGCGCGTCTGGTCGAACGCGGTGCGTCGGCAGCGATCGTCTATCTCGGCGAGCCCGGCCGGTTCCGCGCGCCGCGCGATCCGGAGGAGGCGCGCTACGTGCACGCCGACAGCGAGGTCCATACGCTGTTCCCGGCGGAGCGGCCGCGCGTATTCGTCACCCACACCCGGCCCGAGCCCTTCCTCGGCGCGCTGCGCCGGCTCGACACCGGCCCGGCCACCACTGCGGCACTGGGCTTCGTCAACCGCGGCGGCACGCTGGACGTGCCGGGCCTGCTGTTCGCCAATCGCAGCACCTGGGCGCACGTGGTCGACGCGGCTGCGGGCGTCCTCGGCCAGCCCCGTGGCAGCCTGTTGTCCGAAGCCGAGTTGGCGGCAGTGGATGGTCGGGGTGATCCGGCCACCATTCTGCGTCCAGCGAGCGGGTTGACGCCATGAGTTGGCCAACCAGGAGCGCACGCTGATGGCGGGCACGGTGCGGCGCGGAGGCCAGATCGCCTGGGCCGGACTGAAACTCGGAGTCGCCGTGCTGCGCCTGCGCCCGCGCGCACCCGACCGGCTTCCCGCCTACGTCAGCGCCACCCTAGTGGGACTGGGCACGACCTTCGTCAAGCTGGGCCAGGGCTTGAGCCTGCGCTGGGACCTGCTGCCTGCGCCGTATCGCGATGCGTTGTCGCAGCTGCACAGCGACGTGCCGGCGTTTCCTGCGGACCAGGCCAGGCACATGGTCGAACAGGCGTTCGGCGCACCGGTCGACGCGCTCTTCGCCAGTTTCGATGACAAGCCGATGGCCGCGGGCTCAGTCGCCCAGATCCACCCTGCGCGCATGCACGACGGTCGCAACGTGGTCGTCAAGATCACCCGCCCCGGCATCCATGCCCAGGTGCAGGCCGATCTGCGGCTGCTCCGGCGCACGATGCGCGTGGCCCAGTGGATCTGGCCGCCCCTCAAGCGACACCGGCCGCTCGAACTCGTGGACGAACTGGGCGCCTTCATGCGCGATGAAATCGACATGCGTCACGAAGCACAGAACATGCGGCGCATGGCCAAGGTGCTTGACTCACTGCCCGGCATTACCCAGCCACACGTCGTCGAGCCCTACGCTACCCGTGACGTGCTGGTCCAGGACCGAAGCCACGGCACCCGCCTGGAGACCGCTTACGGAACCGGGGCCGCTCCCGCGCTGGCGAGCGCGCTGCTCGATGCCTACGTGCATCAGCTCTTCGGCGCCGGTGTGTTCCATGCAGATCCCCATCCGGGAAACCTGTTCTTCTTTGACGACGGTCGCCTGTGCCTGCATGACTTCGGCTCGATCGGTGTGCTCGACCCGGCATCGCGGCTCGCGCTTGGCGGCATGGTCGAGGCCATTGCGGCCGACGACGCCGAGGGTGTCCTGGATGCGGCAATCGCCCTGGGCTTCTTCCCTCCGCAGGTCGAGCGACGCTCGCATGTGCGCGAGATCCACCTGATCCTGGCCGAGATGGCCAGCCGCCCATTGGCGGCGTGGTCCATTGCCGAGGCGATCTGGCGCGTGGCACGCATTGGCCAAGGCGCGGGCTTCCGGCTTCCTGCCCACCTGCTGTCCCTGATCCGGACGCTTTTCCTGGTCGAGAACACGTTGCGGGCACTGGATCCGGATCTGGATCTGCTGGGGACGCTGTCGGCACAGGCCGCCGAGATCGCCGAGATCGCCGATGCCAGCCGCCCCGGCGGCAACAGGCCGCTCGCCATGCGGCTGGCCCGCACCGCCCGCCAGCTGCCCCAGATCGCCACCGATCTGTTGCGGCAGGCGCAACTGAGCGACGGACGGCCCGCCCTCTCCGTACATCACCATGGCCTGAGTTCGACGCAGGAGGCAATCGCCCGCACGGGCAATCGGCTGGCATTGGCCCTGGTCACCTTGGGCCTGTATGTATGTGGTGCGCTGTTGAGCCTGCACTCCGACGGCCCGCAAGTGTTCGGTCACATGCCTTTCCTGGCTATCGTGGCTTTCGCTGCTGCGGCATTGCTCTCGCTGCGGCTGGTGACGGCCATCGCCAGATCGGGGCACTTGTAAGCAGCTGGAGCCCCGACCATTGGGGATCGCGATTTCAGACAGTCCCTTGCAGAATCACTGATCTATCTCCCCGCTGATGCCCAGTGCATCAGTGCATCCAGGAAGGCAGACCCATGACGCAACACGACCATCATCAGCACGATCATCAGGCGCATGGCGGGCAACCGCCGCATTCCCGCAAGGGTGCTGACGGCGACGTCCATGCCGGGCACGACAAGCATGCCGGCCACAGCGTGGCGAGCTTCCGCGACAAGTTCTGGCTCACGCTGCTGCTGACCATCCCCACTCTGATCTGGAGCGGGATGATCCAGCACTGGTTCGACTACACCGCACCACGGTTCCCGGGGTCGGCGTACATCCCGGCGTTGTTCGGCACGATCGTGTACTTCTACGGCGGCTCGCCGTTCCTCCGCGGCGGATACCACGAGCTGCGCAATCGCCTGCCGGGCATGATGACGCTGATCTCGCTTGCGATCACCGTCGCCTTCCTTTACAGCGTGCTGGTCACGCTCGGCGTTGTCGAAGGACTGGACCTGTGGTGGGAGCTGGCGACGCTGGTGGCGATCATGTTGCTTGGCCACTGGATCGAGATGCGTTCGATCAACCAGGCACAGGGCGCTCTCAAGGAGCTTGCGAAGCTGCTGCCTGACATGGCGGTGCGGTTGGATGAAGCCGGTACCTCAAAGGAAGTCCCAGTCGCAGAACTGAAGCGCGGTGACCTGCTGCTCATCAGGCCTGGCGCGAGCGTTCCCGCCGACGGTGTGGTGAAGGAAGGGTCCAGCGCCGTCAACGAAGCCATGATCACCGGTGAGTCCAAGCCGATGGACAAGTCGGCGGGCGACCGCGTGATCGCCGGCACCGTCAACGGACAAGGTTCGCTGCGGGTCGAGGTGACGGGTACCGGCGACGAAACCGCACTCGCGGGCATCATGAGGCTCGTCGAGCAGGCCCAAACGTCACGCTCCCGCGCCCAGGCCCTTGCAGACCGGGCGGCGTTCTACCTCACGATCATCGCCATCGTCTCGGCCGCCCTCACCGCCATTGTCTGGCCACTTCTCGGCCGACCGTGGAGCTTCACGATCGAGCGCGTCGTGACCGTACTCGTGATCGCCTGTCCCCATGCGCTGGGTCTGGCCATCCCGCTGGTGACCGCGATCTCGACCACGATTGGCGCCCGGAACGGCCTGCTCGTGCGAGATCGACGCGGCCTCGAAGAGGCTCGCCTGCTGAACACGGTCGTGTTCGACAAGACAGGTACGCTCACCCTCGGTTCGCATCGCGTCGTGAAGACCACTGCCGCTGACGGGCTCACCGACGACGAGGTGCTTCGCGTGGCCGCGTCCGTCCAGCGCGATGCCGAACATCCGATCGCGCAGGCGCTGATGACCAGCGCCAAGGAACGCGGCATCGACGTTCCGCTGTCGCAGGACTTCGAGTCCATGCCAGGTCGCGGCGTGCGCGCGGTTGTCGAGGCACGCTCGCTTCACGTTGGCGGGCCAGCGCTCCTGAGAATGCTCGCCGTGGAACCGCCGGAGACGCTTCTCCGTGCCGCCGAATCAGCAGCAGCCGACGGTCAGTCGGCAACCTACCTGGTGGAGGGCGACCAGGTGCTCGCCGTGTTCGCCATCGCCGACGCTATCCGTCCAGAATCCTTCGATGCCGTCCAGCGTCTGCATGACGGCGGACTGGAAGTTGTACTGCTGACTGGTGATTCCACGGCAGTCGGCAACGCGGTCGGGAAGGAACTCAATATCGACACCGTCTTCGCCGAGGTCTTGCCCGAGGACAAGGTGGCGAAAATCGAGGAGCTACAGGCCCAGGGCAAGCGCGTCGCCATGGTGGGCGACGGCGTCAACGACGCGCCGGCGCTGCTCACGGCCGACGTTGGCATCGCCATCGGCACAGGCACGGACGTCGCGGTCGAAGCCGGCGACGTCGTACTCGTGCGCAGCGACCCGCGCGACGTGCCAGCGATCATTGCATTGAGCAAGGCGACCTATCGCAAGATGATCCAGAACCTGTGGTGGGCCGCCGGCTACAACATCGTCGCTATCCCTCTGGCCGCAGGCGTTCTCGCCGCATGGGGGATCCTGCTGCAACCTGCGCTCGGGGCGGTGCTCATGTCGCTGAGCACCATCGTTGTGGCAATCAACGCGCAGCTGTTGCGCCGAGCGGTACGGTCCCCATGAACATGACCTGGCGACACCTGTGACCACGCGCCGGCTTCTGGCACTCAACGTGGGCTCGTCCACCCTCAAGGGCGCGTCATACCTGTTGAACGCTGAGCGAACTGGCGCACAGCTTCGCGTCGTCGAGCAGTCCCGGGCCGAGATTGCAGTCGGCGTGGATGCGCAAGAGCGGCTCGCCGTCCTGGTGGAGGCGTTGTCCGAGCCGACTGGCGGCCTCGACGCGGTGGTGCACCGCTTTGTACATGGCGGTGACCTACGCGACGCCCGCGAACTCGACGATGGCATCCTTAGCCGATTGGAGGCATTGGTGCCGTTCGCACCCGTGCACCAGCCGGCGGCCCTTGCTTTCGCGCGTGCCGCGCGCATGCATTGGCCGCACGCGCGCCAAGGCGTGGCCTTCGACACCGACTTCCACGCGTCGCTCGCGCCCTGGAGCCGGCGCTTGCCTGTCCCTGAAGCATGGGATGCGCTGGGCATCCGCCGCTACGGTTT
>JBAYTD010000150.1:0-5517 GCA_041675805.1 Lysobacteraceae bacterium | reverse complement strand
GAGCGCATCGCCCGCTGCTTCGGCGAGCCCGGCACCTGCGGCGTGGGCTGGAACACCCTGCGCTTCGATGACGAATTCCTCCGCCATGGCTTCTACCGCCACTTCCACGATCCGTACCGGCGCGAGTACCAGGATGGCAACAGCCGCTGGGACCTGCTCGACCACGCCCGTTTCGTCCACGCGCTGCGCCCGGACGGCATCCACTGGCCGCGCCGCGAGGACGGCGCGCCGAGCTTCCGCCTCGAACATCTGGCCGCCGCCAACGACATCGCCCACGGCCACGCCCATGACGCGCTGTCCGATGTCGAGGCCACGCTGGGCATGGCGCGGCTGTTCCGCGCCGCGCAGCCGCGGCTGTGGGACTACCACCTCGGCTTTCGCAGCAAGGCGCGGGCGCGACAACTGGTGGACCCGGCGCGACCGCAGCCGCTGCTGCACGTGTCCGGACGCTTCCCCGCCCATCGCGGTTGCGCCGCCTTGGTGCTGCCGTTGGCCGAGCATCCGCGCATCGGCAACCAGATCATCGTCTGCGACCTGAGCGAAGACCCCGCGCCGCTGCTGGAACAGTCCGCCGAGGACATCGCCGAACGCCTGTTCGCGCCCGCCGACGCCCTGCCCGAAGGCGAATCGCGGGCGGCACTGAAGGCGGTGCACCTGAACCGCAGCCCGGCGCTGGTCGCCCTCGCCCACGTCCGCGACGCCGAACTGGAGCGTCTCGGCATCGACCGCGCGCAATGCCTCGCCACGGCGGCGCGCCTGAGCGCCGATAGCGACCTCGCCGAGCGCGTGCGCCGCGTGTTCGCGCTGACCGCCGGCACGGAAGGCGCACAGCGCCACAACGACGTCGACCAGGCCCTGTACGACGCCCTGCCCGACCGCCGCGACACCCGCACCTGCCTGCGCCTGCGCAGCCTGCCGCCGCAGTCGCTGGCCAGCCTCAGCGGACAGTTCCACGACTCGCGCAGCGAAGAACTGCTGTTCCGCCTGCGCGCCCGCAACTGGCCGGAAACCCTCGACGCCGACGAACAGGCGCGCTGGCGCGACTACCGCGAATCCCGCCTGGCCTGTGACAGCGGCCTGTCCGAATACAGCTTCGACAGCTTCGACGCCGAACTCGCCGCCCTCGCCGCCCAACAGCCATCCGACCCGGCGCGGGATCGCCTGCTGGATGACCTGCGTCGCTGGGGCGCGTATCTGCGCGGGTACCCGTGAGGTGTGGGTGCTCGGGAGGCCGACATGCTTTCCTTGGTACGCCAGTCGCCGCCCCGCTCATCCAACATCACCATCCGTCGGCTCCGGCCTTGCCCACAGCCAGGCGACGACGACCGCCATCACGGTGCTGGCGATCACGGCCATCCACGGTTTCGGTGCCAGCAGGAACAGCACGACGGCGCAGCCGAGCATCATCACGGTCGCAGTCCATTTCGCTCGCCGATGGATGGCACCGGAGTGTTGCCAGTCGCGGATCAAGGGACCGAACAGCGGGTGCGCGCGCAGCCAGGCGCGCAGGCGCGGGGAGCTGCGGGCGGCGGCCCAGGCGGCGAGGAGGACGAAGGGCGTGGTCGGCAATCCGGGCAGGACGACGCCGATCAGGCCCAGCGCCAGCGACACCCAGGCCAGCGCGATGTAGAACCAGCGCAGCGGGGTGGCGATGCGGGCCGGCTCTGGCGCGGGGCGATCCGGCGGCGTTGGCGGCGTGGCGTTCATGCGCGTCGGGCGGCGTCAAAGCTCGCGCGGTTCGAGGCCAACGGCCTCGTCCACCGAGGGCGCGCGCGGCGGCCGGCCCTGCGCCGCTTCGCGCAGCCAGATCAGCCAGCCGACCGCCACGCTGGCGGCAGCGACCAGGGCCAGCAGGCGGGCATCGGCACTGACCAGGGGCGACACCAGCCCGGCCATGGTCGCGTTCACGCTCAAGCCGAGCACCGATTGCAGCGAGGACACCGCGCCGCGCTGGCGCGGATACATGTCGAGCAGGGCCAGCGTCAGCACCGGGAAGGCCAACGCGATGCCGAAGGCGGAAAACACCATCGGCAGCACCGCCCACGGCAGTTGCGGCGCGTCCGCCAGCAGGTTGTAGCCGACGTTGAACAGCGCCGCCGCCGCGCAGATGGCGAAGCCCAGTTGCACCGTGCGCGGACCGTTGAGCACACCGGCCAGGCGTCCGGACATGAAGGCACCCACGCTCATGCCGGCGATGGTCGGGACGAAGAACCAGCCGAACTGCTGCGCGTCCAGTTTCAGGATGTCGAGCACGAAGGCCGGCGCCGAGGCGATGTAGAGGAACAGCGCGCCGAAGTTGAAGGCACCGGCGAAGGACAGCCGCAGGAAGCGCGGATTGCGCAGCATGGCGAGGTTGGTCGTCATCAGGCTGGACGGCCGGATCGGCTGGCGCAGCGCCGGCGGATGGGTTTCCGGCAGCCACAGCACGGTGGCGACAAGAAGCAGCAGCGAAAACACCGCCAGGAACCAGAAAATCCACGGCCACGGCTGCCAGGCGATGATCCAGCCACCGATGATCGGCGCGATCGCCGGCGCGATGCTGAACACCATCGTCACCGCCGACAGCAGGCGCTGGGCGGCATCGCCCTCGTGGCAATCGCGGATGATGGCGCGGCCGACGATCAGCCCGACCCCGGCCGACATGCCCTGGATCGCCCGGTAGACCAGCAACTCGTTCAGCGACTCCGCCAGCGCACAGCCGACCGAGGCCAGGGCGAACAGCAAGGTGCCGCCCAGCATCACCGGCTTGCGGCCCCAGGCATCGGAGAGCGGCCCATGCAGCAGACTGGTCAGCGCATAGGCGACCAGATATGTGGTGATGGTCTGCTGCATCGCGAACGGCGAGACATCGAACTGTCGCGCCACGTCGGGAAAGGCCGGGAACAGCGTGTCGATGGCGAACGGGCCGAACATCGACAGGGCACCCAGCAACAGGGCCAGGCGCCGGGTGGACATACTCGCGGGCAAAGTCATCGCGCCAGCATAGCAGCGGCGATTGATGCGCTGTGTGCGGTCCGTCTAGCGGGCGTCGGCAACTTTCCGCCTTCCGCCGCCGTCTGAAACGCGATCCGGCGCGGCGCGCCGGCCCTGCCCATCCGAGGATCATCCGATGAAACTTTATTACTCCCCCGGTGCCTGTTCGCTTGCGCCGCATATCGTCGCCCATGAAGCCGGCATCGCACTGGAGCTGGAAAAGGTCGACACCAAGACCAAGCAGACCGCCAGTGGCGAGGACTTCACCCGCATCAGCGCCAAGGCCTACGTGCCGGCCCTGGTGCTGGACGATGGCCAGGTGCTGACCGAAGGCCCGGTGATCGCGCAATACCTGGCCGACCAGCGGCCGCAAGCCGGCCTCGCGCCGGAGGCCGGGACACTGGCGCGCTATCGGTTGCTGGAAACCCTCGGCTACATCAATTCCGAGATCCACAAGAACTACAGCCCGCTGTTCAACCCGGCCAACGACCAGGCCATCCGCGACGCCAGCATCGCCGCGCTGACGCGCCGCTACGCGCTGATCGAGGATGCGCTGTCGACCTCGCCGTGGCTGCTGGGCGGCGATTTCAGCATCGCCGACGCCTATCTGTTCGTGGTCACCAACTGGGCGCGCATCGTCAAGCTGGATCTGTCCGCCTTCCCCTCCGTGCGCGACTTCCAGGAGCGCGTGGCGGCGCGTCCTGCCGTGCAGGCGGCGATGCGTGCGGAAGGGCTGATCAAGTAGGCCAAACCGCGACGCCGCAACGCGCCGCCGCAGCAGGCGGCGCGTTCAGCGCAACTGACTGTCCTTGCTGCCGCGACGGTTGTAGCCGGCAGCGCCGGAACCGGGTTCCTGATCGCGCTGCGACTGGCAGGCGACACACAGGCGAACGCCGGGCACGGCACCGCGGCGCGCCTCGGGAATCGCCTCGTCGCATTCCTCACAATGCGACAGGCCCGGCCCCTGACCCAACTGACTGCGGGCGCGCTTGATCGCGTCCTTCACGGTCGCGTCGATCTGTTCCTGCACGGCGCCATCGCCGGCCCAGCCCGTGGCCATCTCGATCCACCTCGTTTGACGGGACCGCCAATGGTGCGGGCTCGGCGCGGGCTTTCCAAGGGCTGCCGACGACGCACCCCCCTCGACCTGACCCGTCCACAAGCTCGGAAAGCACCCAAGCCAACCAGTGGCCATCAGCCACTCGAAACTGTTTTGAGTCTGTTTGCAAACCCTCTCAACAGTCGCGCAGGATTTCCCGCGCGGCGTTGCGACCGGGCAGGCCGGTGACGCCGCCGCCGGGGTGCGCGCCGGCGCCGCACAGGTACAGGCCGGGCAGGCTGCCACGATAGTTGCCCTGGCCGAGCAGTGGGCGGGCGCTGAACATCTGGTCGATGCCGAGCGCGCCGTGGAAGATGTCGCCGCCGATCAGGCCGAACTCGCGCTCCAGGTCCAGCGGCGACAGCGCCCGATAGCCGAGTACGCTGCGGGCGAAGTTGGGCGCGTGGCGGTCGACGGTGTCGATCATGCGTCGCGCCACGGTGTCGCGGTGCGCGTCCCAGCCGCCCTCGACCTCCGGGTTGACGTGCTGGCAGAACAGGCTGGCGACGTGTTGGCCGGGCGGCGCGAGGCTGTCGTCCAGGGTCGAGGAGATCACCAGTTCGACGATGGGTTCGCGCGCCCAGCCGGGGTTGTGCTCGCGCGATCTGGCGTCGAAGAAGGCGCGTTCCATGTAGGCCAGCGAGGGCGCGATCAGGATGCCGCTCTGATGATGCGCTTGCAGCGCGCTGCCCGGTGCGCAGGTAAAATCCGGCAGTTCCGACAGCGCGACATTCATCCGGAAGGTGCCGGAGCCGCAGCGATAGCGGGCGATGCGCTGGCGGGTGTCGTCATCGAGGTGGCGGGCGGCGATCAGCCGGGTGTAGAGCAGCTTCGGGTTGACGTTGGCGACGATGCGCCGCGCCCTGAACTCGCGGCCATCGGCCAGTGCCACGCCGACCGCGCGGCCGTCCTGCACCAGCACTTCGCTGACGGCGGCATCGGTCAGCAGTTCGACGCCGCGGGCACGGCATTCCGCCGCCATCGCCTGGCTGATCGCGCCCATGCCGCCGATGGCATGGCCCCAGACGCCGGCCTTGCCGTTGACCTCGCCGAACACGTGGTGCAGCAACACATAGGCCGAGCCGGGCGTGTACGGACTGGCGAAGTTGCCGACCACCGAGTCCCAGCCCAGCGCGGCCTTCAACGGCTCCGACTCGAACCAGTCGTCGAGCAATTCGCCGGCGCTCTTGCCGAGCAGGTCGAGCAGGTCGCGGCGGCCGCGCAGGTCCAGCCCGCGCAGCGCCCTGGCGGTTTTCCACGAGGCCATCCAGTCGGCCAGCGAGAGGCGCTCGCCGACGTTCGGCGGCGTCTGCGACAGCAGCACGCGCAATACGGCGACCACGCGCTCCAGCATCGCGTAGTAATCCGGCAGGCGCTCGGCATCACGGCGTGAAAACCGCGCCACTTGCGCCAGACCATCCGGCCCCCCGAGACGGAACGCACGG
>JBAYTD010000149.1:0-5522 GCA_041675805.1 Lysobacteraceae bacterium | reverse complement strand
TGCTGGATGGCAACGATGTAGCGGCCGGCGAGGCTGTCGTCGCGGCCGTGGTTGCCCTGCTGCGGCGTCGACGTGGCGCTGGGCGCGGGATCGGGCGCTGCCGGGACGGCATTGTTGCGACGCTGGTCCTCGATCTGCGCCAGCCGCTCGGCTTCCAGGCGGCGCTGGCGCTCGGCGGCCTCGCGCTGCTTGCGGATATCGGCCAGTTCCTTCTCGCGCGCCGCCTGCTCGCGACGCAGCCGTTCGCGCTGTTCGGCCTCGCGCTTTTGTTGCTCGGCCTCCAGTTCGATCTGGCGCTGGCGCTGCCGCTCGCGCTCTTCCTGTTTGGCGAGTTCCTGCGCCTGCTGCTCGGCCAGCCGGGCGGCGCGCTCGGCGTCGCGGGTGTCGGGCAGTGGCGGCGGCGTCTGCGGTGCCGGTTGCGGCGGCGTTTCCGCCTGCTGCGGCTTCGGCTCCGGCTTGGGCTGCGGCGGCGGCGCGGCCGGCTGCGGTTCGGGACGCGGCGTGCTGGCCGGCGCGCTGTCGGCAGTGCTGGCGGCGGAGCGGAAATTGGCCGGCGCCGACACCAGCGTCGCCGCGATGGGCTCGCCGGCCACACTGGGCGGCGCGCTGGCACGGGTCCAGAACATGCCTCCCAGCGTGACCGCCACGATCAGCACATGCAGCAGCAGGGACAGCGCCAGCGGGCGCAGGGTGTCGGAAGGTCGGCTCATCGGCTCAGCGCGGTGCGTCCCCGGCCGGCGCGCTCATCAGCCCGACCTTGGCGACGCCGGCGGCCTGCAGCAAGGTCATGCCCTGGTAGATGGTGCCGTAATCGACCCGGCGGTCGCCGGCGATCAGCACCGGCACTTCCGGGTTGTTGCGGACGAAGGCGGCGATCTTGGCCTGCAGCGTCTGGGCGTCGATTTCTTCCGCCGGCGCGCCTTGCAGGGTGAGATAATAGCGGCCGTCCTGGGTCACCTCGACGATCACCGGATCCTTCTGCTGCTCCACCGGCTTGGCGTTGGACTGCGGCAGTTCGATGTCGACGCCAAGGTTCAGCAGCGGCGCGGTGACCATGAAGATGATCAGCAGCACCAGCATCACGTCGATGTAGGGAACGACGTTGATCTCGGATTTGGGCTTGCGCCGCACGCGATGGCGGCCGGAAAACGATGCGGACATGGGTGGCTCAAGGCGGGGGGCGGTTTCGCAGGGACGGATGGTGAGGCGGGGACAGTTCCAGCAGTCAGTTCCAGTTCCGGACAGGCAGCCGGCTACCCTGCTCCTCTGGCCGCCGGAACCGGCGACTGGAACTGCCCTTCACTCAATGCTCGTCGCCGTGGGACTGGCGTTGCAGGATGGAGCTGAACTCCTCGGCGAACGCCTCGTAGCGCACGTTGATACGTTCGACGCGGGTGGCGTAGCGGTTGTAGGCGACCACCGCCGGGATGGCGGCGAACAGGCCCATCGCGGTGGCGATCAGCGCTTCGGAGATGCCCGGCGCGACGGTGGCGATGGTGGCTTCCTTGACGTTGGCCAGGCCCTGAAAGGAAATCATGATGCCCCAGACGGTGCCGAACAGGCCGACGTAGGGACTGATCGAGCCGACCGTGGCGAGGAATTCCAGGTTGTGCTCCAACCCGTCCACCTCGCGCGACAACTGCGCGCGCATGGCGCGCTGCGCGCCTTCGAGCTGGGTGCGGGCGTCGACACCTTTCTTTTGCCGCAGCTTGGCGAAATCGCGGAAACCGGCCTCGAAGATCGCCTCCAGACCGTCGATGTCGCGATCCTTGCGCGAGGCCTCGCGGAACAGGCCGGCCAGGTCGGCACCGGACCAGAAACGCTCTTCGAAACCGTCGGCCTCGGCGGCGGCGTTGTCCAGCGCGCGCTTCTTGGCCAGGATGATGGCCCAGGAGGCAATCGACGCCAGCACCAACAACAGCATCACCGCCTGCACCGGCAGGCTGGCGTGCAGGATCAGGTGGATCAGGTCCAGCCCGTCGGCGCTCGGCGTCAGCGCGGTGGCTGCGGGCTCTGCCGGCAGCGCCGGAATCGCTTCCTGCGCCTGCGCCAGCGGGAGCAAGAACAGCGCGCAGGCCAGGGCGGACAGGCGGCGGAAAGCGGACACGAATCGGTGCATCGGAATCACTCCACCTTGGGTATGGGGAACGGCGGTCAGGGGTGGTCGGTCAGGAACTGGCTATCAGGAAACGGGTGTCATGCCGGGCAATGGACGCGCAGCAAGGCGGCGAACCGGGCGGGAATGGGCACCGGACGGAAGTCGCTGGCGCGCAGGCAGACCGCCTTGACCCGCGCCTCGATCAACAGCGTCTCATCGGCCGGCCGACGGATGCGCTGGACGAAACCGATGCTGGCACCGCGCACCTGGCTGAGGCCGACGTCGACCACCAGGGCGTCGTCCAGCCGCGCCGGGGCGCGAAAGTCGACCTCCATGCTGCGAATGGCGAACACGCGATCCATTTCCTGTCGCCACCTGCCCTGCTCGATGCCGGCGCTGCGCAGCCACTCGGTGCGTGCGCGCTCCAGAAACTGCACGTAGGCGGCGTGATAGACCACGCCGCCAGCGTCGGTATCTTCCCAGTAAACGCGTACCGGCCAACTGAACGGATACCGATCAGCGCTCATCGACTGCTCCTGCGGCGTCGGCGTCGAACAGGTCGCCACCGCGTCCGGCCGGCGTCGCCAGACCGAGATGGCGATAGGTGCGCGCGGTGGCCATGCGCCCGCGCGCGGTGCGGGTCAGGTAGCCCTGCTGGATCAGGTACGGCTCGACCACGTCCTCCAGCGTGCCGCGCTCCTCGCTGAGCGCGGCGGCCAGCGACTCGACGCCGACCGGGCCGCCGTCGAAATTGTCGACGATGCAGCGCAGCAGGCGACGATCAAGCTCGTCGAAGCCTTCCGGATCGACCTTCAGCATGCGCATCGCGCCATCGGCGGCTTCGCGGGTGATGTGGCCGTCGCCGCGCACCTGGGCGTAGTCGCGGGCGCGGCGCAGCAGACGGTTGGCGATGCGCGGCGTGCCGCGCGAACGCCGGGCGATCTCGGCAGCGCCTTCCGGCTCGCAGGGGATCGCCAGAATCTGCGCCGAGCGCTGCACGATCCGGGTCAGCTCGGCATGGGTGTAGAACTCCAGCCGCTGGACGATGCCGAAGCGGTCGCGCAAGGGGCCGGTCAACAGGCCGGCGCGGGTGGTGGCACCGATCAGGGTGAACGGCGGCAGGTCGAGCTTGATCGAACGCGCCGCCGGGCCCTCGCCGATCATGATGTCGATCTGGTAGTCCTCCATCGCCGGATAGAGCACCTCCTCGACCACCGGCGACAGGCGATGGATTTCGTCGACGAACAGCACGTCATGCGGTTGCAGGTTGGTCAGCAGGGCGGCCAGATCCCCTGCCCGCTCGATCACCGGACCCGAAGTCTGCCGCAGCTTGACGCCCATCTCGTTGGCGATGACGTGCGAGAGCGTGGTCTTGCCGAGGCCGGGCGGGCCGAAGATCAGCACGTGGTCGAGCGCCTCGCCGCGCCGCCGGGCGGCCTCGATGAACACCTTCATCTGCTCGCGCACGGCTTCCTGGCCGAGGTATTCGTCCAGCCGCTTGGGCCGGATGCTGGCTTCCAGCGCCTCGTCCTCGCGGTCCGCCGCGCTGCCTATCACTCGTTCGTTCATTTCAGTGCCGACTGCAATGCCTTGCGGATGATGGCTTCGGCGCTGTCGCCGTCAGCCGCCGCCAATTTGACCATGCGGGCGACTTCAGCCGGCTTGTAGCCCAGCGCCTGCAAGGCGACGCCGGCCTCGGAGACCGGATCGGTCGGCACCGCACCCCGGCCAGCCTGGACCATCGACACGGTCAGGCTGTCGACGCGATCACGCAGTTCCACCACGATGCGTTCGGCGGTCTTCTTGCCGATGCCGGGGATGCGGGTCAGGGCGCTGATGTCGCCGGCCTGCACCAGCCGCGCGAATTCGTCGACAGAGGCCCCGGAGAGGATCGCCAGGGCGATCCGCGCGCCGATCCCGGACACCTTCTGCACGTCGCGGAACAACTGCCGCTCGGCCGGCGTGGCGAAGCCGTACAGCGCCGCGCTGTCCTCCTTGACCGCGTAATGCGTCAGCAAGGTGACTTCGGCACCGATTTCCGGCAACTCGTAGAGGGTGCTCATCGGCGCTTCCAGTTCGTAGCCGACGCCGCCGACATCGAGCAGCAGCCACGGTGGCTGCTTGGAAACCAGGGTGCCGCGCAGGCGACCGATCATCGATTCTTCATTCCAGACTGGATGGGAAATAGCGCCGGGGAGACCCCGTTCGACGCGCCGGGTTGCGCCCGTTGCGATCGACGCATACTCGTCATCATCGCCTGCCGCGCCGACGCAGCAAAGCCGAGGCGACGACGCCGGTGCGCAGCGCCAGCCCGCGCGAGTGCGCGTGCGCCACCGCCACCGCCAGCGCGTCGGCGGCGTCGGCCTGGATCGGTGCCGTGCCCAGCGCCAGCAGCACGCCGATCATGTGCTGCACCTGCGCCTTGTCCGCCGCACCGCGCCCGACCACCGCGTTCTTGATCTGCATCGGCGAATACTCGTGCACCGCCAGGTCGCGCAGCACCACCGCACACAACGCCGCCCCGCGCGCCTGCCCCAGCTTCAGCGCCGAGTCCGCGTTCTTCGCCATGAACACGCGCTCCACCGCCACCTCGTCCGGCCGATAGCGCTCGATCAGCGCCCCGACCCCCTGCACGATCGCCTTCAGCCGGCCGGGGAAGTCCTCCGCCCCGGCAACGAACAGCGCCTCGTGATGGACATGCCGGCACTGCCCCAACTCATCCGCATCAACGATCCCCACGCCAGTGCGCTGACTGCCCGGATCGATGCCCATGATTCGGGTCATGGGGTTCCGCCTGCGTGGGCGGAACCGGGAATCGGGAATCGGGAATGGGGAATGGGAAAAGCAGAGTTGCGCGCGCCCGGCGCGTACCGGAAAAAACAGCGCGCCTGCGCTGTCATCGATTCCCGATTCCCCATTCCCGATTCCCGGCAATCACTCACTCATACGCCTCCGCCGGCAAATCGGCGTTGGAGTAGACGTTCTGCACGTCGTCGAGGTCTTCCAGGCGTTCCAGCATCTTGGCCACGGCCTTGGCGGTGTCGCCTTCCACGGCGATGTCGTTTTCGGCGCGGAAGGTCACTTCGGCGTCGTCGGGGGCGAGGCCGGCGGCGCTCATCGCCTGCTTCACCGCCTCGAACGACTCCGGGGTGGTCAGCACTTCGATGGAACCGTCGTCCTCGTAGACCTTGATGTCCTCCGCGCCGGCCTCGATGGCGGCTTCGGTGATGCGTCCTTCATCGGCACCGGGGGCGTAGCTGAGCACGCCGAGCTTGCTGAACATGAAGGCGACCGAGCCGTCGGTGCCAAGGTTGCCGCCGTGTTTGGAAAAGGCGTGGCGCACGTCGGCGACGGTGCGCTGGCGGTTGTCGGTCATGCAGTCGACGATCACCGCCACGCCGCCGGGCGCGTAGCCCTCGTAGCG
>JBAYTD010000148.1:0-5575 GCA_041675805.1 Lysobacteraceae bacterium | reverse complement strand
GCCGCTACTGGAACGCTGATCGCCCACGCTTCGTCCGCGCGCGGCAGGCCGCCGACCGCGGAGCCTGCCGTCATTCCCTGAACGGGTCGGCCCTGAGCGGGCCGGGCTGCGCGCCCGGCCTGGTCATTGCCGACGAAGCGGCGCTGCTCAGCCCAGCCGTTCGCGCAGCGTGGCCAGCAACTTGCCGGCGACGCCGCCGGTCACTTCACGACCCTCGCCATCGACCGCGCCGACGCGGCTGCGCTCGCCGTCGCGCGACACCCGGACCAGGAACTCCTGACCCTCGTAGCGCACGCTGTAGGCCGACAGCACCTGGGCGCGATCAACGATCTCCACCCCTTCGACGCGCTCCAGCGCGAGGCCCAGCCGACGCCAGGTGGACTCGACGCTGTCGGCCACCGGGAAGGCACCGCTGGCGACGATGCGCACGCCGCCCGGCCCGCGCGCGGCATCGGCCTGCGCCGCCGATGCGCCGGCCGGAATGGCCATCGCCGGATCGACCCGTGGCGAATCGAGATCGGGCGGAATCTCCAGCGAGCGTCCCTCGACGGCGCGCTCGTAATCGCTCTTGCCGCGCAGCCAACTGCAACCGCTGGCGAGCAGCACCACGCCGGACAGGGCGCAGACCAGGAAGGCACGCATCGACACGTTCCGCATCATTCGATCACTCCGACAAGAATCCAGTTCCGACGCGGCCATCAGGCCATCGACCGGGCATCCAATTCGCCGACCGCGGCGGCCAGGGCATCGAGCCCGCCGCGCAGCGCAGCCGTCAAGGGTAACAGGGGCAGGCGCAGCGCGTCCTCGCACAGACCCAGTTCGGCCAGCACGGCCTTGAGCGGGATCGGGTTGGGCGCGCAGCCGAGGAAGTCGTACAGCGCGCGCAGCGCCTGATCCAGCGCCCGCGCGCCGTCGGCATCGCCGGCGGCCGCCAGGTTGCACAGGCGGGCGAAGGCTGCGGGGACGGCGTTGGAGGCGACCGAGACCACGCCGTCGGCACCTTGCAACAGGCTGCGCAGGGCGGTCGGGTCGTCGCCGCTGAGGACGACGAAGCCGTCCCGGCGCAATGGCAGCAGGGCGTCGATGCGAGCGGCTTCCGGCACCGCCTCCTTGATGCCGATGATGCCCGGCACGGAAGCCAGCTCGGCCACCGTTTCCGGCAGCAGGTCGACGCCGGTGCGCCCGGGCACGTTGTACAGCAGCAGCGGCAGGCCACCCTCGGCGGCGACCGCGCGATAGTGCGCCGCAAGGCCGGCCTGGGTCGGGCGAACATAGGGCGGAGTGACGACCAGCGCGGCGGCGATGCCGCAGTCGCGGGCGAGTCGGGTCTGGGCGATGCTGCGCGCGGTTCCGGACTGCCCGCTGCCGGCCAGCACCGGAATGCGGCCGGCGACCATGTCCACCGCCTGGCTGAGCAGGGCGCGATACTCGTCCTCGGCCAGCATGGCGGCCTCGCCGGTGGAGCCGGCGATCACCAGCGCCCGCGTGCCGGCGGCGATCTGGCGCTCGATCATCGCCCGCAAGGCGGCGAAATCGATCCCGCCGGCGAGCGTGAACGGGGTGGCCAGCGCCGTGATGCTGCCGCGAAGCTGCAAGGTCGGTTTCCGGTGGGGAAGGCCGCCGGATGTTACTTGCGGCTTAGAATGGCCGGCAAGTATCCTGCCTTGGCGGTTGTCGGCGATTCATCGGCGCCGGCGGCCGACCGACTACCGGGCGCGCCCTCGCGCCCACTCACGCCGCTGCTGGAATCCCCGCCTTGTCCGACCTGCCGCAACGCCCGAACACCAACGAAAACCATCTGTTGATCAACGCGTTCGCGACCCACCCGGACTCCCCGCTGCTGTCGGTGTCGCGCAAGATCGCCGACTCCGGCTGCAACCTGGTCGAAGCCCGCCTCGCCGCCATCGGCCGCGACGTGTCGGTGATCGCGCTGGCCGTCGGCTCCTGGGACGCGGTCGCCAAGCTGGAATCCTCGCTGGCCCGGCTGGAGCGCGACGAAGGTGCCCGCGTGATCAGCCATCGCACCGGTGCCAAGCCGCTGCAGAGCGAATTGCTGCCCTACATCGTCGAGGTCATCGCCGCCGACAAGCCCGGCATCCTGTTCCAGTTGGCCGACTTCTTCGACCGCCAGGGCATCAGCATCGAGAACCTCCAGTCCTCGCGCTACCGCGCCATGCAGACCGGTGCCGACATGTTCTCCGCCCACATCACCATCGGCGTGCCGGCCAACATGCACATCGCCGCCCTGCGTGACGACTTCCTGGAGTTCTGCGACCATCTGAACCTCGATGCCATCATGGATCCGATGAAATACTGATGCTGGACCCCGGCGACGCCATCCCCGACCTGCCGATCAGCCGCGCCCGCGACGGCGACGGTCGCCTCTCCGACTACGCCGGCCGCTGGCTGGTGCTGTACTTCTACCCGAAGGACAACACCCCCGGCTGCACCACCGAGGGGCTGGACTTCAACGCCCTGCTGGCGCAGTTCCGCGAGCGCGACGCGGAGGTCGTCGGCGTCTCCCGCGACTCGCTGAAGTCGCACGGCAACTTCCGCGACAAGCACGCCCTCGCCTTCGACCTGATCGCCGACGGCGACGAAACGCTGTGTCGCGCCTTCGGCGTCATCAAGGAAAAGAGTCTTTACGGACGCAAATACATGGGCGTGGAGCGCAGCACCTTCCTGATCGACCCGACCGGCGTGATCCGCGCCGTCTGGCGGCCGGTCAAGGTCAAGGGCCACGCCGAGGCCGTGCTGGCCGCGCTCGACGCCGCCCGCCAGTGATCGCCTCCAGCGCCTATCTCCCCTTGGCCGCGGCCGCGCAGCGGCCGGCGCGCCCGCTTCCGTCGATGGATGGTCCCCGCCCATGATGACCCGCAGCAAGCGCATCTACGCGCTCGACACCAATGTGCTGATGCACGATCCGACCGCCCTGTTCCGCTTCGAGGAGCACGACGTGTTCCTGCCGATGATGGTGCTGGAGGAACTGGACGCGGCGAAGAAGGGCCATTCCGAGGCCAGTCGCAACGCCCGCCAGGTCAGCCGCTTCATCAACGAACTGATCGAGGCCGATGGCGGCCAGGGCATCGACCAGGGGGTCGCCCTGCAACGCCCCGGCGAGCTGAAGCTGCGCAACGCCGGCGTCAGCAGCGGCCGGCTGCTGTTCCAGACCTGGCCCGACACGCCCGGCCAGCGTTTCGGCACCGTGCTGCCGGACAACCAGATCCTCGGTGCCCTCCTCGCCCTGCACGAGCGCCGGCCGGACGAGGACGTGGTGCTGGTGTCCAAGGACATCAACCTGCGCATCAAGGCCTCGCTCTGCGAAGTGCCGGCCGAGGACTACGAAAACGACCGCGCGCTGGACGACTTCAGCCTGCTCTACGCCGGTGCCCGCGAACTGCCGGCGGATTTCTGGGACCGCCATCAGGGCGCGCTGCGCTCTTGGAACGAGCGCGGCCGCACTTGGTACGAGCTGCAACGCGACGAGAGCGACGACTGGCATCCTAACGAATACCTGTACCTGCCCGGCGACGACGATGTCGAACTGCGCGTGCACGCCCTCGACGGCGACCGCGCCACCTTGCAGATCGTCGACGACTATCGCCACTCGCAGCACGGCGTCTGGGGTATCCACGCCCGCAACCGCGAGCAGAACTTCGCCCTCAACGCCCTGATGGATCCGGAGATCGACTTCGTCACCCTGCTCGGCACCGCCGGCACCGGCAAGACCCTGCTGGCGCTGGCTGCCGGCATGGCGCAGACCATGGACCACCAGCGCTACCGCGAGATCATCATGACCCGCGCCACGGTCAGCGTCGGCGAGGACATCGGCTTTTTGCCCGGCACCGAGGAAGAGAAGATGACGCCGTGGATGGGCGCGCTGACCGACAACCTGGAGGTGCTGACCAACCCGCAGGAAGGCGGTGCCTGGGGCCGCGCCGCCACCAATGACCTGCTCGCCTCCAAGATCAAGATCCGGGCGATGAACTTCATGCGCGGACGCACCTTCCTGAACCGCTGGATCATCATCGACGAGGCGCAGAACCTCACGCCCAAACAGCTCAAGACCCTGATCACCCGCGCCGGACCGGGCACCAAAATGATCTGTCTGGGCAACGTCGAACAGATCGACACGCCCTACCTGACCGAAACCACCTCCGGCCTCACCTACGCGGTGGACCGCTTCAAACGCTGGGCGCATGCCGCCCACGTTACCCTGCGCCGCGGCGAGCGCTCGCGACTGGCGGATTTCGCCTCGGAAGTGTTGTGAAAAACCGTCGGGTCGGGCCGGGACCGACGTTCAACCAGTTCAGACCGGCGTAGCGCCGCCTTCGGCGCGATAGTCCTGGTAGGACTTTTCCTCGACATAGGCCGAGCCCAGCGCCAGGTTGATCTCGCGCTTGAGGCGGGCGCGCTCGTCGTTCTCGAAATACACCGAACGCGCCAGACGGATGAACCCGTCATCGAAGGCCTGCGCCTTCTCCTTCAGTCGGATGTCGTCCTCGATCACCCACAGCCGCTCGTTGACCGCCTTCAACCCGGCACGCAGGTCGGCGATATCCACCGTCGACGCCGGATGCGCCGCCCAGGTCGCGTTCAACGCATCCAGCTCGCGCCGCACATTGGCCACCTTCGCGGCGTCGCCGATGCGCTCGGACTTGATCTCCAGGATGGCGATCTTGTCCAGCAACTCGCCAAAGGAAACGGGAACCAGAATCTCGGACATGGGAAAACCGTGAGGAATTGCGCAGGACAGGAATGGCGGTTGACGGGCAGGGCGATGGAGAGCCTGGGGCCGGAATAACCTGTTTTATTTCAGGCACTTGGATTCTAACTGGCGGAGAGAGAGGGATTCGAACCCTCGATACGGTGAAACCGTATACCGGATTTCGAGTCCGGCGCATTCGACCACTCTGCCACCTCTCCGCATGACCGTCGCGACGGTCCTTCCCGGGTCGAGCGGGAAGGGGCGCGGAGCATACACGTTGGCGCGGGGCGGCCACAAGCCGAGCGCCTGACGCGCGGCGGGTCGGCGGCGGCGCGATGCGTTGGTCGAAGCTTCGCCGGACGGCCGTCCGTGGCCGTCCGGCGATGGATCAGGGACCGACGCTGCCAGCGGTCTGCTTGGGCAGGAAGAAGAAGTCGCCGCTCTCGTGGCCGGCGAAGCGGATCGGCGAATACTCCGGCACCTGGGTGACCGGCGCATCGACCGAGGCCAGGGCCAGCGAGACGGTGATGTCGCGGTACAGGCGCTGTGCTTCCAGCAGGCGGTTGTTGTCTTCCAGCGCGTTGAGGAAGGCGCGGGCGAAGTAGGAATGCTTGCCGCTGCCGCTGTCGGGCACCGGCTGCACGCCGCCGGAGGTCAACGCGGTGCGGGCACGGCTGGAGGCCATGTTCTTCACCCAGGCGTTCCACTTGTCAGGTGCCATCACCCCGGCGTTGAAGGTCGGCACCGAGGCACGGGTCATCGCGCCGGAATAGCAGGAGTCGGCCACCACCAACACTTGTTTGGCCTTCATCGTCTCCAGGATGGAGCTGATGGCGCTGTTGGAGATCCAGGTGCCGGCGACCTCCG
>JBAYTD010000147.1:0-5755 GCA_041675805.1 Lysobacteraceae bacterium | reverse complement strand
TACAACCGGGCCGGCAGGCGCGCAAGGTGCGACGGGGCCGCAAGGCCCGGCCGGTTCGCAAGGTGCCACGGGCCCACAAGGTCCAGCCGGCCCGCAAGGCCCCCAGGGACCGGCGGGCGGCGATGCCGGCATCTGGTCGCTGAGCGGAACCAACGCCTACTACAACGGCGGCAATCTCGGCCTCGGCACCAATGCCCCGGCAGCCAACCTGGAAATCCGCAAGCTCGGCGATGCCAGCCTGCGCCTGCGTGGCGGCTCTACCGGCCTGACCTCCTCCATTGCCCGCTTCGAACTGATGTCGCCGGTCAACACACTGACGGGCGGCCTGCTTGGCGAACTGAAATTTCTCGACAGCACAGGCGCGGCCAAAGGCGGAATCAATTATTCATCGGGCGGATTCGGCGCCGGCGCCGGACTGAACCTGCTTGCAGGCGACCGCATCGGCCTGAAGGTACGGGAGAACGGCTACGTCGGCATCGGCACCAGTGCGCCGTCCAGCCTGCTGCACATCGCCGACCCCGACAACCAGGTGACCCTGCATATGCAAAGCGGGGCGACCGCTGGCGCGCGCCTGGCCCTGCAAGGTGCCAATCGCACCATCCTCGGCGCGGCTACCCATGGCGCGATCGGCTTCCTCAACGGTAATTCGGAGGAACAGGCGGCCATCGACTACCACACCACCTCCCTGAGTTCCGGTCTGCGCCTGCGGGTCGATGGCAACACCCGCCTTTACGTCGCCAGCAATGGCAGGGTCGGCATCGGCACCACGTCCCCGCAGGATGCACTCCATGTCAACGGCACCATGCGTACCAACGTGCTGCGCATCACCGGCGGCTCCGATCTCGCCGAGCGCTTCGACATCGCTGATCTGGGTGCCATCGAGCCGCAGCCGGGCATGGTGGTCAGCATCGACCCGGCTTCCCCCGGCCGCCTGACCCTGAGCCAGAGCGCCTACGACCGCAGCGTGGCCGGCATCATCAGCGGCGGCAACGGCGTCAACACCGGCATGCTGATGGGCCAGGAAGGCTCGATTGCCGATGGTCGCCACCCGGTCGCGCTGACCGGCCGCGTCTACGCACTCGCCGACACATCGATGGGTGCGATCACCCCCGGCGATCTGCTGACCACCTCCGACCGCCCCGGCCACGCGCGCCGCGTGGACGATCCCGCACGCGCGCAAGGCGCGATCCTCGGCAAGGCGATGACCGCCCTGGCGCAGGGCGAGGACGGCATGGTGCTGGTGCTGGTCAGCCTGCAGTGATGACCAGGAGACCGACCATGACCTTCTTCCGTTCCGACCTCTCGCAGCAGTGGGTCCGCCGGCTACCGGCGATGCTCGCCGCCGGCGCACTCTGCCTGCCCGCCGCCGCACACGCCCAGCAATGGCACGACCACCCCTACTGGAGCACCGCCGCAAGCATCCCGATCAGCGGCCGCCCCGTCCCGGAGTTGGCGTGGCTCGATGAAGAGATGCGCAGCTACATGCAGGAACGCTCCATTCCCGCCGGCGTCATGGGCGTGATGCGCAACGGGCGCATCGTCTACCTGCGCGGCTTCGGCCATGACTTCAACCGCAACCCGCTGCCGGAGAACGCCCCGTTCCAGTTGGCCAGCGTCTCCAAGCCGATTACCGTCGCCGCCGCCCGGCACCTGATCGCCAGCGGTGCCATTGCCCTGGACGACTTCGCGTTCGATCGCGGTCAGGTCGATGGAGGAACGCCGGTGGGCGGCATCCTGCCGCAGAACCTGTATTCGGCACCCGGCAACTTCGAGGACACACGGGTGGCGGAAATCCGGGTCGGGCACTTGATCCACCACGGTACAGGCTGGTTTGCCGGGCCTCACAACGACGATACGGATATCGCCTTCGGGGACCGCGAATGCGCCAACGAACTGGGCGTGGCCAGCCCACCCGGGCCACGCAACAAGGTTCGTTGCATCCTCGGTCAACCCTTGGAGTTTCGCCCGGGCTCACTGTACAGGTACTCCAACGTCAGCACTCTGATACTGGGTGAGGTGATCAAGCATGTCTCGGGGATGTCGCTGGATGCCTATGTCCGCACCCACATCATGCGCTGGCAAATCGAAATCCCGGAAACGGAGATTTTCCGCGGCCGCAGTTTTCGTGAGTGGCAGAACCCGCGCGAACCCTACTACAAGACCCTGAACAGGCATCCAGACACGGCAACCGGCCCGTGGATGGTCGACAACGTGTTCGACAACCACGGCCCGAACCGTGTGGAACGGCCCTACGGCGGCCACGACGTGGAAATGGCACTGGCCTACGGCGGCTTTGTTGCCAGCGCCGCCGCGATGCTCGAATTCGCCAACCACTATGACGTACGCCTCTCCATCTTCCCGGACTCCACTTTCGGCATGCCGCTCGGCCCGGAGCGCCTGACCTGGCGCGGCGGACACAATGGATCACTGCCGGGGTTCGAAACCGCTATCGAACAGTACGACGTGGCCGAGAATGCGCGATACCGCTTCTATGTGGCCTTCAGCGCCCGCAGCTATCATGAAGATTTCTACGATGAACATTGGCCGGGACACTTTCTGAACCAGGTCCGCGTCACCCTGACCGGAGCACAGCAAACCTGGCCCACGCAGCGCGTTGACGGCTTCTGGACCCGGCTCGGCAGCGAACTCAGCCAGGGCGTGGGCGGTTACCACGCGCCGTTCAGGGGTTTCAATCGAATGCTCAACCAGACCACCCGCGGCAGCCGCATCCGCCTGCTGCCCGGCAGCCAGTCCTGGACCGGCGTGCTGGACCGGCCGATGCTGATCGACGCGCCCGAGGGCGTTGCCACGCTGGGGGCACCATGAACGCGCGGCGCGGGTTGCTGATCGCCCTGCTGGCCTTGCCCGCCGCAGCGGCCATGGCACAGATGGAAGTGGATCGCAGCGTGATCGCGGCGGGCGGCGGCAGTTCATCCGGCGGGGATTTCGAGATCAGCGGCACGCTCGGCCAGCACGATGCCGACGCCCTGCAACCCGCCAGCGGCGGCGGTTTCGAACTGCTCGGCGGCTTCTGGGCCGGCCTCGCCGAGGACGAAGGAGGCGAACAACCCGGCCCGACCGTATTCGCCGACGGATTCGAGGGATAGCCCGGAGTCTTCGAGGGAGGAGCGGTTCCAGATGCCGGTTCCAGTTCCAGAAAAGCCAGAGCGTGACGCCCGCTTCTCTGGAACTGGAACTGGCTTCTGGGACTGCCTTTCTGGAACTGGCCTCTGGAACTGCCTTTCTGGAACTGGCTGCTGGAACTGCCTCTGAATGACCAATGGCACCCTGAAGCCGCTTCGTGGCGACCGATAATACCGGTCTCTTCCACGGGGCTCCGACCATGATCAAGCGCGCGTTCAAGTGGTTCCTCGCCGGGCTGCTGGTCCTGCTGCTGGCGGTGACGGCGCTGGGCGTCCACACCTGGTACTTCAAGCCGCTCAACATCGAGTGGTTCTACACCCGGGTGTTCCTGCAGTTCGCCCTCGACAACCCGGAAATGCTGACCCAGATCCGCCTGCTGGAGCCGCTCGGCATCAAGGATCACAACGCCGAACTGGCCGATGCCTCGCTCGCCCACGAAGACGCCCAACTGGCCAAGCTGGAGCGCGACTACGCCACCTTCCAGCGTTACGACCGCGAGGACTACAGCGGCCAGGCGCGGCTGTCCTACGACATCTTCGACAGCTTCCTCGGCGACCAGGTGCGCGACGGCAAGCGCTTCCGCTACCACAACTTCCCGGTCAACCAGATGTTCGGCGTGCAGAGCGGGCTGCCGAATTTCATGATCAACAGCCACTTCGTCGAGGACGAGCGCGATGCGCGCGACTTCATCAGCCGCGTCGGCCAGTTCGAGCGCCGTTTCGACCAGGTGATCGAGGGGCTGGAGAAGCGCGAGTCGCTGGGCATCCTGCCGCCGCGCTTCACCGTGGAAAAGGTGCTGACGCAGATGCGCGACTTCATCGCCATGCCGGTGGAGCAGCACATGCTGTATGTCGGCTTCGGCGAGAAGCTGGACAAGATTCCGGCCGACAAACTGGCCGAGGAGCGTCGCGCCGAACTGCGCGCCGAACTGGCGCGCGCCATCGAAACTTCGGTCTATCCGGCCTACCGCAAGCTGATCGCCCATCACGAGGCGCTGCTGCCGAAGGCGACCAGCAACGATGGCGTCTGGCGTCTGCCCGACGGCGAGGCCTACTACGCCTGGCGGGTGCGCAATCAGACCACCACCGACATGGGCGCGGAGGAGATCCACCGCATCGGCGTTGCCGAGGTCGAACGCATCGCCGCCGAGATGGACGCCATCCTGCAAGCCGAAGGGCTGGTCGAAGGCAGCATCGGCGAGCGCGTGCAGGCCATCGCCAAACGCGAGGATCAGCTCTACCCGGACAGCGACGAAGGCCGCGCGCAGATCCTTGCCGACTATCAGACGATCATCGACGAAGTATCGGCCGGACTCGGCGACTGGTTCTCGCGCATGCCGGCCTCGCCGGTGGAGGTGCGCCGGGTGCCGGCGTTCTCTGAAAAGACCGCGCCGGGCGCGTATTACCAGGGGCCGTCGCTGGACGGCAAGCGACCGGGCGTGTTCTTCGCCAACCTGCGCAACGTCGGCGAGATTCCGCGTTTCGGCATGCGCACCCTCGCCTATCACGAAGCGGTTCCCGGCCATCACTTCCAGATCGCGCTGGCGCAGGAACTGGAAGGTCTGCCGATCTTCCGCCGCTTCCTGCCCTTCACCGTGTATGCCGAAGGCTGGGCGCTGTACGCCGAGCAGGTGGCTTGGGAGGCCGGCTTCCAGGACGATCCGCTCGACAACCTTGGCCGCCTGCAGGCGGAAATGTTCCGCGCCGTGCGGCTGGTGGTCGATACCGGCATGCACTCGCAGCGCTGGAGCCGCGAGCAGGCCATCGACTACATGCTCGAATACACCGGCATGGGCGAGGACGAGGTGGTCGCCGAGATCGAGCGCTATCTGGTCAACCCGGCGCAGGCGCTGGCCTACAAGGTCGGCATGCTGAAGTTCGTCGAACTGCGCGCCAAGGCGCAGCGCGAACTGGGCGAGCGCTTCGACATCCGCGAGTTCCACGAAGTGGTGCTGGGCTCGGGCTCGGTGCCGATCTTCGTGCTGGAACGGGTGATCGACGACTGGATCGCCCGGCGCAAGGGCTGAACGGCCGAGGATTCTCCAGGTCTTGCGCGCGCTCCACGGCGCGCGCGGTCGATGGTCCGGCCGCACCGGTGACGCAGCGTCCGGGCGGCAGGGTCGATGTCCGAAAACGGCCAGCGATGATGCCGGCCAGCCGTTAGCATGCGGGCATGGACGGTTTTTCCCGCGAGCAGATCGACGCCTTTTCCCGCGCCCGGCGGGCCCGCGACGCGCGTTTCGACGGGCGCTTCTTCGTCGCCGTCCACAGCACCGGCATCTATTGCCGGCCGGTCTGTCCGGCAGCCATCGCGCTGGAGCGAAACGTGCGCTATTTCCGCCACGCGGCGGCAGCGGCAGCGGCGGGTTTTCGCCCCTGCCTGCGCTGCCGGCCGGAACTGGCACCGGGCGCGGCACCTTGCGATGGCGGCGGGCGTCTGGTCGATCTGGCCTTGCGGCGGATTCGCGCCGGCGCGCTGGAGGAAGGCGACGTCGGCTCGCTGGCGCGCGGGCTGGGCATTGGCGAGCGCCAGTTGCGCCGCCTGTTCGCGGCACGGATCGGTGCCGGCCCGCTCGACGTGCATCTGAATCAATGCGTGCTGCTGGCCAAGC
>JBAYTD010000146.1:0-5805 GCA_041675805.1 Lysobacteraceae bacterium | reverse complement strand
ACCACGGCATGGGCCGCCCGGCACCGAGCCGCGCGAAGGCGATGATCAGCGCGATCTGGTTGACGAGAAACGCCAGCAAAGCCTGCATGAACAGGCCGTCGCGCTGGCCGAAGTCGAGAAAGAAATCGCCCAGCGCGGCGGCGACATAGCCCAGCGCCAGCCAACGCCCGGTGGCACCGCCGAACACGCGCCACATCAGCGCCGCGTAGATCAGCATCGGCAGCGGCTTCAGCACCCAACTCAGCGGCCATGGCTGCTGCGGGATCAGCACGATATAGGCCAGCCCGAGAGCGATGGCGATGGCGATGGCAGTGCGTTGTGGGAATGTCATGGGCCACGTTGTCCGGGTTGGTCGCCTTCAGCGTATCGCCACGATGTCGAAGCCGGGCGGCTGCGTCCAGCGCATCGGCGGTGACGATGCGCGCCTGGCGCGTCGTAGCCCCGGCCCCGCGCCGATCATCGTTGCAGCACTGCAACGCAGCGTTGCGCCGCTGGTGCGGATGGGCGGTTGAATCGGCGGCGGCCAGCGCCGATCTAGGGATGCTGATCCCCCTGACCCGGAGCCCGCCATGAGCCATCCCGCGATTGTGTCCACCGCCTCCCTCGCCACGCCCTGGCGCGGCGCCGATCCGTTCCTGTTCATGGCGCACCATCTCGACCTCTACCCGCAGGCCGACGGCGAACTGGCACCGAAGTCGGCGCTGGACGGCCGCCAGATCGGTTCGGATTTCGCCAACAAGGATGGCTGGAACATGTACCACGGCGAGCGCGTGCCCGGCTTTCCGGCGCACCCGCACCGCGGCTTCGAGACCATCACCATCGTCACCGAAGGCTTTGTCGACCACGCCGACTCGCTGGGCGGCAAGGCGCGCTACGGCATGGGTGACGTGCAATGGCTGACCGCCGGCGGCGGCATCATGCACTCGGAGATGTTTCCGCTGCTGCACGCCGACCGCGCCAACACGCTGAACCTGGCGCAGATCTGGCTCAACCTGCCGGCCGCCGGAAAGATGGTGCCGGCGCATTTCAGCATGTTCTGGAACGAGGACATTCCCGTGGTCAGCGCGGCGGAAGGCGTCAGCGTGAAGGTGATCGCCGGCCGCTACGACGATGCGCAGGCGCTGCCGCCGCCGCCCGGCTCCTGGGCGTCGCGGCCGCAGGCGGACATCGCCATCTGGCTGCTGCGGCTGCCGGCCGGGGCCGCGTGGGCATTGCCGGCGGCCAAGGCGGGTTTGTCGCGTTCGCTGCACCTGCTGACCGGATCCGCGCTGGACATCGACGGCTTCGCCCTGTCGGCGCGCCATCTGGCGGAACTGAAGTCCGATGCCGCGCTGACCGTGCGCAACGCAGGCGAGGGGGACGCCTTGGTGCTGCTGTTGCAGGCGCGCCCGATCGGCGAGCCGGTGGCCAGCTACGGCCCGTTCGTGATGAACACGCCGCAGCAGATCCAGCAGGCCTTCGTCGACTTCCAGCGCACCCGCTTCGGCGACTGGCCCTTCCCCGACGCCGCGCCCACCCACGGCCAGGTCGCGGAACGCTTTGCGGTGTATCCGGGCGGCGAGATGTCGCGCCCGGCGTGATGCGATGAGGCGCGGGCGGCAAGTACCGCCCGCGCCGCTGTCCTTACTTCAGCCGCATCCCCAGCACGCGCTCGGGTCCGCGCAATACGCCGGGCCGCTCCTCGCGGTTGGGCGGCGGGCCCAGGGTGGCGACCAATTGCTTCACGCCGATGTCGTAAACGGAAAACCACAGCAGGGGCGTTCCATCGGCCTGCCGCAGCACGCAGCGGAAGTTGTAATCCCGGACAGCGGGGACAAAGGAGGGGTCGCCGGTTTTTCTCATGCAGGTCAGGCTGGCGTCATTCTCGCTGTCCCGATAGACCAGAGTGTGGTCCATGAAATTTCCGGGGCAGGTCATTTCCTCAGGCGGCGGCGAGGCCTCCAGCTCGGTGAAGTCGAAGCTCCAGGCATCCCGGGACGACGCTTCGGACTCATCCACGAAAACCCACTTTCCGCGTAAATCTATCCAGCATGACCTGGGTTCTTGGTAGTTTACTGATGTTGAATCCGCTCCAAATTGACTATAGCCGAATGCAAAGCGCGAATAATACTGCTTGGACCACTCAGGATAGCCTTCCGGAGTCCACTCCGCATCACGTGCGATGTCGAGTACTAGTTGATTGGGGTAATGAAAGGTGGCGCGAACTACGCCTATCCTGTCAGATTCATAGGACGGTGGATCATTTTTTCTATAGGTCCTGTATTCGTTAAGTATAGGGCCATTCTTTATGCGGAAAAGATCGCCGTAGGCTTGGTTTAATTCATAGCCTTCTGTAAACGTGTTTGGTTCTGTGAATCCACCCGGCACCAATGGCCCTGCCGCAATATAGAATTCTGGCTGTCCTTCCGGCGTGTGGGAGAAGATGGTAAAAGAGATGATGTCTCCTTGCCGCTCGATGAAAACACCTTCGCCTGGTCTGGCGTTATTCCACCATGCTCCCGTTTCAGGATAAGGCATTGCGTTGGTTGTGCCATATAAAAACAAAAGGCTCAAAAAAATAAAACTATATGGCCATCTTTTTTTGTGCTCATAATGCTTCTCCTTGTAATGATGGCTGGCATGCATCGTGCCGAATGATTGCCGTATGCTATGCCAGCCATCTTTCAGTAAGTTCGGATGATTACGTCAGAGGCAGTAGGCGGGGTTGTTGGCACCGCTGTTGGTCCAGCCACTACACCCCACGCTGTTGCAAGCGCGGACACGGGCATAGAACGTGCTGCTGCTGTTATGGTGGTAGACGCTGCCGCCGCCTACGCTTTGTGAGGAGGGGAAGCCGAGGAAATCTCCGACAAAAGGTTGGCGCTCAGGTCCGGCGAGAGCAGCATGCTCCTGAAAAGAATTTTCATCATCAATCCCCCTGTTCGATGTGATGTGTTGACATATCTCGCCCGATAGTGCTATCGCGGGCGAGTAGCACTATCCCGGCGGAATGGGGCCGTGTCAACCACGAAGCCGAGAAGGGGAAGGCAGCGGAATGTGTGTGCGGCGCGCCGCTCAGACCAGCGCGGCGATGACCAGTTCCTCGAAGCGGGCGCGGTCGTAGCGCAGCAGGATGTCGGCATTGTCCGGGCGGCCGCTGCGGCGCAGCCAGTCGACCACGGTGGCACCACGGGTGTGCTGTCCGTGCAGTTCCAGCGCCACGGGCCGCGTGGACTGTTCGAGGATGCCGTCCGCGGCCACCACGCTGGCCATCGCCAGCGCGTCGGCGCAGTGCCAATCGTCGTGCGAGCGATGCCGTGACCAGTCGCGGGTGGCGCGGGAAATGGCGGCGTAGAAAGCCGCCTTGTCGCCGCCGGCGGCCAGCCAGCCTTCGACTTTGGCGTGCGGCAGCGGATGGGCGAGGGTGGCTTCCCAGTCCACCAGTTCGAAGCGCGGCCAGTGCGTGAACACGATGTGCGCGGCCTCGGGATCGAAGCCGATGTTGAACTCGGCCGGCACCGAGGTGTTGCCACGGCCGTTGACCGCGCCGCCCATGATGACCAGGCGCGGCACGCGCTGCGGCAAGGTCGGGTCCAGGCGCAGCGCCAGCGCCAGGTTGGTCAGCGGGCCGAGCATGACGAAGCACAGTTCGCCGGGGCGTTCGTGGCTGAGGCGGATCATCGCCAGCGCGGCGTGTTCGGCCTGCGCCGCGCGCCGCGCCGGGAGATAGCCGGTATCGCCGAAACCATCGCGCCCGTGCACGTACGAGGCGTCTTCCGGTGTGCAGACCAGCGGTACGGCGCAGCCGGGGAAAACCGGCACGTCGACGCCGGCCACCTCGCAGAACTTCAGCGCATTGGCGACGGTGTGGTCGAGGCCGACATTGCCGGCGGCGATGGTCAGCGCCGCCACCTCCACGCCGGGCGCGGAAAAGGCGATCAACAGGGCGAGCGCGTCGTCGACGCCGGGGTCGGTGTCGATCAGCAGGGACAGCGGAGCGGGGCGAGCGGCCAAGGGCAACGTCCATCGTCAGGCGGGGCGACGACCCTAGCGCAGCGCGGCGGCGCGGCCAAGGGGCTGCGACGGCCGGCGGTGCGGCGTTCTATGCTTGGTCGATGCCGAATGATCCTTCTCCGCCAGCGCGGCCGCGCGACAACATCCTGCCGCTGCGCCATCTGGCCGCCTGGCTGGTGCTGTACGGGCACAGCTATCCGCTGGCCGGTGCCGGCGTCGGCCAGGCCGATCTGCTGGAGCGCTGGTTGCCGGGGTTTTCCGCCAGTCGCTACGCGGTGTACCTGTTCTTCGCCATCAGCGGTTACCTGCTGACGCTGAGCCTGCTGCGCCACCCCTCGGTGCCGCGCTATGCCTGGAACCGGCTGCTGCGGGTGTTTCCGGCCTATCTGGTCTGCCTGCTGCTGAGCGTGTTCGTCATCGGCGCGGCGTATACGCAGTGGCCGCTCGGCGACTACCTGCGCGCCGCCGGCACCTGGGAGCATCTGCGCCACAACCTGATCCCGACCAGTTTCATCTGGACCCTGCCCGGCGTGTTCGAGGGCAACCCCTATCCGGCGGTGGTGAACGGCTCGCTGTGGTCGCTGGGGCTGGAAGTGCGCTGGTATCTCTGGCTTGGCCTGCTGGCGGCGCTGGGTGTGTTGCGTCGGCGCTGGCTGTTCACGCTGCTGGCGCTGGGCTGGATCGTCTGGGTGATCTGGCGCGCGGAACCGGATCCGCTGGGCCATCGCGCGCTGGGCATGGTGTTCCTGATCGCCGCGTTGCTGGCGCACTGGCGCGAGCGCATCCGGCCCTCGCATCTGTGGCCGCTGGCGATGCTGGCGGCGCTGCTGCTGGTCCGCGACACGCCGTGGTTGCCCTGGGTGATGCTGGTCGGCGCGCCCGCCCTGGTGCTGTGGCTGGCCTATCGCCTGCCGCCGCTGCCCTGGCCGGGCGAGCGCGATCTTTCCTACGGATTATTCCTGTACGGCTTTCCCGTGCAACAGGCGCTGATGGCGAGTTGGCCGACGCTGTCGCCGCTGGGCCTGTGTGTGGCGGCGACGATGGTGGCGCTGCCTTGCGCGATGCTGTCCTGGCGCTGGGTGGAAGCGCCGGCGCTGCGGCGCAAACTCCGGCCGCGCGTTCCTGTCGCCGCGCCGGCCGCGCAAGCGCTGGCGGCTACGTCCGAGCGGGCGGCCGCTGATGGATGAGTTGGCGCAGCGTCGCTGAATGCTTCGCCTCAGTCGTCGGCGTCGCTGTGCGCCTCGCTGCGCAGCGCCTGCGTCAGCCAGCCGGCCAGGCCGATGCGCTCGGCCTTGTCGCGCAGACGTTGCAGCGCCTCACCGGCCTCGGCGTCGTTGCGCGGCGGGACGAAGGCCTCGAACAGACAGGCCAGCGCGGCGGCGCGGTCGTACTTGTTCTGCGCCACCAGCAGGCAGACCTCGCTGAGCGCCCGCGACAGCAGCCGCAGCAGGTCGTCATGCATCCGTGACGCGCCGCCGCTGCGACCGGCAGCGCCATCGCCGGCGCGAAAGGGCAGGATGGTCCGCTCGAAATCATTGGACGCCACGGCTGGACTCCTCGTTGCTGGGTGGGCTGGCGATCAGCTCCACTTCTTGGGCAAGCGGGAAAAGCGGGGGGAAGGGGTCAGGGGTTGGCTAGGGTTGGTTGGAAGCGTGATGGGGTTTGCGGTTTGGGTTGTTTGTGGTTCGGCTTCACTCGCCTGACTTGAGGTTGTCGCCGGGTTTCGTCCGCCTCGGCGGCGGCCGAGTCGCTTTTCTTTGTTTCGCCAAAGAAAAGTGACCAAAAGAAAGGCGACCCGGGCATCGCGCCGTT
>JBAYTD010000145.1:0-5915 GCA_041675805.1 Lysobacteraceae bacterium | reverse complement strand
GGCCATGTCGGGCTGGACATCAATCTCGACGACTGGCCGGGCAGTGCGACCGGCTGCCTGTTTGCCGAGGAACTGGGCGCGGTGGTGCAGGTCGCGCGCGAGCACCGCGTCGGCTTCGCCGACCTGGTCGAGCATCACGGACTGATCCAGTGCGCGCAGCGCATCGGCCGGCCGGTGACGGCACCGCGCATCCGCGTCGAGCAGGGCGGCAGGACGCTGGCGCAGTGGCGCTGGCAGGAAGCCTTCGACGCCTGGTGGTCGGTCAGCCATGCAATCGCCCGGCTGCGCGACAACCCCGAATGCGCCGACAGCGAGCGCGACCGCAAGCGCGACTTCGACGCCCCCGGCCTGGTCGCCGAGCCCGGCTTCGACATCGCCGAGGACATCGCCGCGCCGTATATCGCCCGTGGCCATCGTCCGCGCGTGGCGATCCTGCGCGAGCAGGGCGTCAACGGCCAGGTCGAGATGGCGGCGGCGTTCGACCGCGCCGGCTTCGAGGCCGTCGACGTGCACATGAGCGATCTGGCCAGCGGGCGGCATGATCTGGCGGGCTTCACCGGCCTCGCCGCCTGCGGTGGCTTCTCCTTCGGCGACGTGCTCGGTGCCGGGCGCGGCTGGGCGGTCTCGATCCTCGAAAATGCCGCCCTGCGCGACGCCTTTGCCGCTTTCTTCGCCCGTGGCGACAGCTTCAGCCTCGGCGTCTGCAATGGCTGCCAGATGCTGGCCCGGTTGAAGGATCTGATCCCCGGCGCGGCGCACTGGCCGAGCTTCGAGCGCAACCTCAGCGAGCAGTACGAAGCGCGCCTGGTGCAGGCCGAGGTGCCGCCCTCGCCATCGCTGTTCTTTGCCGGCATGGCCGGCGCGCGCTTGCCGCTGGTGGTGGCCCACGGCGAGGGCCGGGCGCAGTTCGCCACGCCCGACGACGCCCGCCGCGCGCTGGTGGCGCTGCGCTATGCCAACGCCGACGGCGGCGTCGCGACGGACTATCCTTGCAACCCCAACGGATCGCCCGACGGCCTCGCCGGCGTGACCAGCGAGGATGGCCGGGCGACCATCCTGATGCCGCATCCGGAACGGGTCTTCCGCAGCGTCCAGTTCTCCTGGCGACCGCCCGAATGGGGCGAGGATTCCCCGTGGATGCGTCTGTTCCGCAATGCCCGGGTGTGCTGCGCATGACGATTTCCCCGCTGCGACAATTCGTGCTGGCGGCCCTGCTGTGGCTGCCGCTGGCATTCTTCATCTGGTTTGCCCTGTCCGGCCCGGTGGTCTGGCCGGTCGGCAAGCTGGCCGACGTCGCCCTGCCGCTGATCCTGCCCGACGTGGTGTCCAGCGTCGGCCAGACCGGCGCGGTGCTGGAAGTCGACACCAAGCTGGTCACCGAGGGTGCCGGCGGCCAGCGCGGCCTTCTGGTGCTGGATGTGCGGCCGCTGATCTACGCCTGGTGCCTGCCGCTGTTCGTCGGCCTGGTGATGGCGACGCCGCTGAGCGGGCGGCGGCGGCTGGTGCAGTTCGCCATCGGCCTGCCGATCCTGTGCCTGGTGATCACCTGGGGCGTGGTGTTCGACGCCATCAAGCTGCTGACCTTCGATGCCGGCCCGCTGGGTGCCGCCGCCATCGCCGCCTCCGACCTGCCGGTCAACTTCGTCGCCCTGGGCTACCAGTTCGGCTATCTGATCCTGCCGGCGGTGACGCCGGTGGCGCTGTGGGTGACGCTGAACCGCGTGTTCCTGGAAAGCCTGGTCGGCTGGCGCGGGGAACCGGATGCGCCGGTCGATGGTCCCAGTGCGACCCGACCCGCCGACCGTGCCGACGACGACCCCCGATGACCGCGATGACGCTTGAACCGCCCGCCGATGCCGCGCCGCCGCTGCAGGACGACCTGGAGGAGCGCATCGCCGAGCAATTGCTGGCGCGCGGGCGGCTGAAAGAGGCCGACCTCGGCCGCGCCCGCCGCCTGCTGGAGGAATCCGGCGGCTCGCTGATCGCCCTGATCACCCGCATCGGCCTCGCCTCCGAGCGCGATGTCGCCGAGGCCAGCGCCGAGGTGCTCGACCTGCCGCTGCTGGCCAGCCGCGATTTCCCCGAGGCCGCGCCGCCCAACGTGCAGCTCTCGCTGCGCTTCCTCAAGCAGATGCACGTCTGTCCGGTCGGCGAGAACGAGCACGGCATCGACCTGCTGGTGGCCGATCCGCAGGACGGCTATCCGGTCGACGCCGTGCGCATGGCGACCGGCCGCGAGGTGCGCGTACACATCGGCATCCGTTCGGAAATCGACGACCTGATCGAGCGCCTGTACGGTGCCGGCCGTTCGGCTATGGGCAGCATCGTCGAGAGTCTGGCCGAGGGCGACGGGCGCAGCGAGGACGACATCGAGCACCTGCGCGACCTGGCCTCCGAAGCGCCGGTGATCCGCCTGGTCAACCTGGTCATCCAGCGCGCCGTCGAGGCGCGTGCCTCGGACATCCACATCGAGCCGTTCGAAAACCGTCTGAAGGTGCGCTACCGCATCGACGGCGTGCTGCAGGAAGTGGAATCGCCGCCTGCCGGCTCCACCGCTGCCGTGATCAGCCGCGTCAAGATCATGGCCAAGCTCAACATCGCCGAGCGCCGCCTGCCGCAGGACGGCCGCATCATGCTGCGCGTGCAGGGCAAGGAGCTGGACCTGCGTGTATCGACCGTGCCGACCGCGCATGGCGAGAGCGTGGTGATGCGTATCCTCGACCGTGAATCGGTGGTGTTCGACTTCAAGCGATTGGGCTTCACCGACGAGTTCCTGTCGAAGTTCATCAATGTGCTGGAGCGCCCGCACGGCATCCTGCTGGTGACCGGCCCGACCGGCTCCGGCAAGACGACGACGCTGTACACGGCGCTGTCCAAGATCAACACCCCGGACGTGAAGATCATCACCGTCGAGGACCCGGTCGAATACCAGATCGAAGGCATCAACCAGATCCAGGCCAAGCCGCAGATCGGTCTGGATTTCTCCCACGCCCTGCGCTCCATCGTCCGTCAGGATCCGGACGTGATCATGATCGGCGAGATGCGCGACCTGGAAACCTGCCGCATCGCCATCCAGTCCGCCCTGACCGGCCACCTGGTGCTGTCCACCCTGCACACCAACAACGCCGCCGGCGGCATCACCCGCCTGCTCGACATGGGTGTGGAGGATTACCTGCTGACCTCCACCGTCAACGGCATCCTCGCCCAGCGCCTGGTGCGAAAGCTCGAACCCACCCATCGCGAAGCCTATGAGGCCCTGCCCGAAGTGGTGGAGGAATTCGGCCTGCGCCGCTTCACCCAGGACGACCCGGTCACGTTGTTCAAGCCCGGCCCCTCCGCGCTGACCCCGACCGGTTACCTCGGCCGCACCACGATCATGGAATTCCTGGTCATGGCCGACCCGATCCGCCGCCTCGTCATGCAGCACGCCGACATGGGAAAACTCGAAGAAGCCGCCCGCGAACTGGGCATGCGCACCATGTACGAAGACGGCCTGGTCAAATCGCTGGAAGGCCTGACCACCATCGAGGAAGTCCTGCGCGTCACGCAGGAGGGTTGATTTGGAGCCGGGAATGGGGAATCGGGAATCGGGAATAGTCAGAAGCGCGCGCGCTTCGCGCTCGGGCTGTTTCGATTCCCCATTCCCGATTCCCCATTCCCGGCTTCTCCCGATTCCCGATTCCCGATTCCCGATTCCCGGCAAAGCCTGATCCATGCCCCAATTCCGCTACAAGGCGTTCAACGCTGCCGGGGAGACCATCGAGGGTCAGATGGAGGCGGCTTCGGTCGATGAGGTGGTGGTCAAGCTCCAGGATGCCGGTCATCTGTTGCTGGAGGCGCGGCCTGCCGATGCCGGGGAGGGCAGGGGTCTGGCCGGGTTGCTGCGGCGCGCCGACATGTCGCAGGCGCAGGTGCTGCAATTCACCCAGCAACTGGCGACCCTGATGGCGGCCGGGCAGCCGCTGGACCGTGCCCTGCAAATCCTGCTCGACATGCCGGAGACGCCGGCGGCGCGGCGCGTCATCGACCGCATCCGCGAGACCGTGCGCGGCGGCGCGCCGCTGTCGCAGGCGCTGGAACAGCAAAGCGGCGTGTTCTCGCGGCTGTACATCAACATGGTGCGCGCCGGCGAGGTCGGCGGCTCGCTGGACGACACCCTCAAGCGTCTGGCCGATTACCTGGAGCGCAGCAAGGCCCTGCGCGAGTCGGTGATCAACGCGATGATCTACCCGAGCATCCTGGTCCTGATGGTGTTCGGCACGCTGTTGTTGCTGCTCGGCTACGTGGTGCCGCAGTTCCTGCCGCTGTTCGAGGACATGGACGTGGAATTGCCGCTGCTGACCAAGATCGTGATGGTGGCGGGCAACTTCGTCCGTGGCTACTGGTGGCTGCTGCTGGCGGCGCTGGTCGGCGCGCTGGTGCTGCTGCGGCGCTATCTCGCCGATCCGGAAAAACGGCTCGGCTTCGATGCCTGGATATTGCGCCGCGGCATGGTCGGCGGGTTGATCGCGCGGCTGGAAACGGCGCGCCTGGCGCGCACGCTGGGAACTTTGGTGCACAACGGGGTTCCATTGCTCACCGCCCTGTCGATCGCCCGCAACGTGATGGGCAACCGGGCGTTGTCGGAGGCGGTGGAGGTCGCCAGCGGCGAGGTCAAGACCGGCGGCGGCCTGTCGCTGGCACTGGGCCGCAGCAAGCTGTTCCCGCGCCTGGCCCTGCAAATGGTCGCGGTGGGCGAGGAGTCGGGCGAACTGGATACCATGCTGACCAAGGTGGCCGACACCTTCGACCTCGAAGTGCGCAACACGGTCGAACGCCTGCTGGCGGCGCTGGTGCCGACGGTGACCGTGTTCATGGCCATCGTCGTCGCGCTGATCATGATGGCGATCCTGATCCCGATCTTCAGCCTGACCAGCGCCGTCGGCTGATCCAATCAACCAGATGGAAGACAAATCGATGAACGCAGAACACGCCTACCGGATGATCGCCCGCGCCCAGCGCGGCTTCAGCCTGATCGAGATCCTCATCGTCGTCGCGCTGATCGCGCTGATCGCCGGCATGGTCGCCAACCAGGTGTTCGGCGGCAAGGACACCGCCAACTACAGGCTGGCGCAGAGCAACGTGGTGACGCTGGCGGCCAAGGTCGAGGCCTATCAGATGGATACCGGCGCGCTGCCGCAACGGCTGGAGGATCTGGTCACTGCGCCGGGCAACGCGAAGGGCTGGCTCGGCCCCTACGTGCGCAACAAGGACGCCCTGCGCGACCCTTGGGGCATCGAATACGCCTACTCGACCGGCAGCGGCAGTTCCGGCTTCACCATCACCAGCTACGCCAAGGACCGCAAGCCGGGCGGCAGCGGGCTGGATGCCGACATCACCAACGATTAAGCCGGCCGTGCCGCGCGCCGACCGTCGATGAAGCCGATCATCGCCCTGCGCCGCGCCTGCGGCTTCACCCTGATCGAGATGCTGGTCGTCGTCGCGCTGATCGCGGTGGCGACCAGCCTGATCGCGGTGGTCGTCAGCCAGAGCCTGGACGGCGCCAAGGTGCGCGCCGCCAGCCGCGACTTGGCCGCTGCATTGCGCTACACGCGCAGCCAGGCAATCGTCAAGCGCGAGCCGCAGGCGCTGACCGTCTATGTCGAGGAGCGCGGCTATCAGGCACCCGGCCGCCCGCGCGTCGAACTGCCCAGGCAGATGGACATGAAACTGCTGACCGCGGCATCCGAACAGGTCGACCGTGGCGTCGGCCGCATCCGTTTCTTTCCCGACGGCTCGTCCACCGGCGGCCACGTCGAACTGATGCGCGAGGGCGCGGTGTGGGGCATCGACATCGCCTGGCTGACCGGCGAAGTCACCCTGCGCGATGCCGCCGGCGAGCCTTGAGCGCGCTGAACTTCGCCCGCCGCGACGTG
>JBAYTD010000144.1:0-5944 GCA_041675805.1 Lysobacteraceae bacterium | reverse complement strand
GCGCGGGTGTACTTGGTGATGTCGTTGGTGACGGTGAAGGTGCCGAAGGCGCCGGAGCCCTTGGCGTGCATGCGCCGCTCGGGGATCACCTCGCGCACGAAATTGCCGAGCTTCTCGTGCAGCCACACGTCCTGCGACAGCAGCGGGCCGCGCGGGCCGGCGGTCAGGCTGTTCTGGTTGTCCGGCACGGGCGCGCCGAAATCGGTGGTCAGATGAGTGACCGGACACTTCTTACCGTTGTCGCTGGGGTTGCTCATGGCGGCATCCTGACGTTGAAGGATGGCCAGCTTACCAGCAGGGCGCTGCCTTTGATAATCGATAACAGTGCGGATATCGATAGGTTTAGTCTATCGTAAAACGACTGCCGCGCCGGCGTCTGCGAGGTCTGATCTCCCACCTCGGAAATCGGCAAAAAAATTCCATCAATCAATTTCTTATGGGGCTCCATCACTCCGGAAGGACGCGCCACCATGCACAATCAACCTGCCCATCGCCTCACTCATCGAGAAGCGGGCTTCTCACTTTTTGAAATGATGATCGTGCTCGCGCTGATCGTCGCGCTCATGGCCATCACAGCCGGCTGGTGGTCGTTCCAGGCAAAGGTGGCCCATGCCAACGCGCAGACCGACATGCTCGCCCGCGAACTGTCACAGGTGTCCAAGGCGGTCGCCAGTGTCATCGCCAACGACAACATCCCCGGCCGCGACGGCGCGATTGCGGCGCTGCCGATGAACACGTCGCTCAATCCGCCGATCACCGTCGCCACCCTCGTCAACATGGGCCATCTGCCTGCCGGCTTTGCCGAGCGCGTCAACGCCTGGGGCGTGACCGGCGTGGGCACATCGCCCTACGGGCAGGAATACACCATCGTCATCAAAAGCGTGCCCAAATCCCCCGCGCAGACCGACCCCATGCCGCAGAAGCCCCGAGCCATCGTCTACGAAACCGGAGCGCCCATCGCCTCCGCGCTGGCCCGTGCCGATGTCCAGAACGTGCCGGCGCAGGTGGACGCCTACAAGCGCCGCGTCGCCCACGAAACGCAGACCAACTACCAGCGCATCGCCGCCGCCATCCTGCAAGGCACCCGCGAAGCCATCAACCCAAGCTGGCGACTGGACCTGGCCGGCTGGCTGTCCACCAATATCAGCTACAGCGCCGCCGTCGCCCTGGTCGGCTTCGACTACCTGGAGCCGGGCGGCAGCACAGGGCCGGATGATGAGGGCGACGGCTGGGACAACTTCTCGGGCACCTGCGAAATCGTCACCGCCGAACGTGGCTGCATGCTCGGTGGCGCACCCGGCAACTGCACCAATCCGGCCGCCGTCTGGCAGGAACCGGCCTGTCCCACGGGATCGGAAAAGGTCGATGCCTTTGCCGCCTGCTCCGGGGCCGGCATGGCCTTCAGGTCCACGCCGGTCGGGCAACTGTCCTCCTTTGAATACTTGCGGGAAGGCCGCGAGGACTTCGGCGCGCTGTGTCTGACGCAGTGCTCGGCGACGCATACCTGCAACTACGATCAAATACCAGAAGGCATCACCTGGCAGGTCGATACCATCGTCCAGGACATCCGCATCAACGATGCCTCCATTGCCACCATGGGATGCCGGACCTTGCAGGACGCCAATGGCGTGCTGTATGCCGGCGGCATGTATAACTGCGGCTACCAGCGCCTTGAGCACCCCTGGGCCAATCCAACCATCATGGCCTCCAACCCCAAGAACGTCCTGTGTTGCCGCCGTGACTGAGTGCGGTATGGTCATCACATCCCAACCGGAAAAGGAGTTTCCCATGATCCGTCCCCTGCATTGCGTCGTCGTCCTGCTGGCGCTGGCCTGCGCTCCCCTGGCCGTGCTGGCGCAACAGAACACCCCCTGCGGCATCAACTGCCCGGATGACACCGTGCGCGGCACCTACCCCACGTTCGTCCCCACGGTATTCGCCAGGGGGCCAACTGGATGGACCCGGCCCGCAACGGCGAAGGCTGGACCTTTTCGGAACTGATTGGCCCGCCCGGCGTCGGCAAGGTCGGTCTTGGCGTGTCCTACACCTACGAGACGGACGGCAAGCCGTCCTGGCTGCTGGTGCAGGGTAGCTGGACCCGTGAAACGGATTGGCTGAACCTGCTCAACGGCACGCCCATCGCGGTGCTCAACGGCCATGTGTTCGATGGCCGGGGCGGCTCTTGCCCGACCTGCCCGTGGACCGAGGCCAGCATTGCCCAGCGGCGCTACGTCGAGGCGCAAGTCACCTTTCACCGGCCCGATCTCGCCACCGTGAAGCTGGACGGGGAAACCGCCCTGAGCGGCGAATACGCCCTGGTGCCGGCGGAACTGGTGGTCAGCCGGCCGCTACCTGGCTATTTCGAGGGACGCTGGCGCTTTACCAAGCGTGGTGGCCCCGCCAGCACCAGCAGCACGCGCCCCGAGCGTAGCTGGGAGCGTCACCGCTGCAACACGGTCGCCACCGCCATCGCCAGCCCGACATCGGAGCATCGTTTCGAGGCGGCGACCGGGGCCGATGCGCCGTACTACCTGCCGCCGTCCGGCGAGGACGTGCAGTGGATCGAGTTCGATGCCAATTTCACTTGCACGCAGGGAACGCCATTTCCGACCCGGTTCGTGATCGGCTATCGAACGGGACAAACCGGCCCGATCCGGGGCATCGACCTGAATACCCTGACCGCCACCACGGGCAGCACCGGCGGCACCTTTCCGCAAACCTATGTCCGCTACTACACCGTGAATCGTTATGCGCACTGGTTCGAGGTCTATTTGCAGGATGCGGACACGATGATTATTCGACGCTTTGGCAATAATCATCCCAGCAATTTCGGCCCAGGACTTGAAATGCTCCTCACCCGCGCCCCCGAGTGATCCCCGCCCGGCCCGCCGCCTTCCGCCAGTGGGGGAGGGTGGCGGGCCATCACCGCTCCCGCAAGTCGTCCAGCAGTTCAGGGTGCCTGTCCAGCAGCCCGAACAACTGCACCAGCGCCTTGGGCGGTTCCGCCGCGCCGCTTTCGTAGCGGTTGAAGGCATTGACGCCGCCGCCGAACAACTTGCCAGCGCTGCGTTGCGACAACCACAGCTTGCGCCGTACCTGGCCGAGAAAGGCAGGCGTGCCCTGCGCAACATTGATCTCGCGCTGGAACGCGCTCATCGCCCGCATCACGCGATCCGTTTCCCCCGGCCCGGTCAGCGATTCGCCACAGGCATCGCACCAGTCGGCCACCACGGCGGGGATGACGGTATCGTTCCCCTTGTAGGTATAGGGCAAATCGCGAGTGTCATGCACCAGTGCCTGCGCGCCGCAGACGGGACAGGTTTTTTTCCGGCTCATGGTCATCGCTCCTTGAACGACACAATCAGCAGGCCATCGGCCAGCGTCAGCTTGATATAGGCATCGCCGCCCGGCGTGCTGGCCCGGTACACGTCCTGCCAGAGCCGGTGATCGGCATGGTTGGTCATGGATTTGTGCAGATCCGAGCGTCGCAACCCGACGATTACCTTCAGCGCCGCCGCTTCATCCAGACCCAAGGCCAGAGCGCCTACGCGCGGCGCGTGCGTGAACCGATAGCACTTGGCGACAATCGCAGCGCGCACGGCAACTCTTGACCGTTCTTCGCGACGTCCGCCGGCTTCACTGCTTCCACTGTCTCACATTGAACCGGCGTGGAAGGCGTCGGCCTGCAACACGCCGAATCCCGGCAAGCGCTATGCTGCAATCCCTCACCGAACATGCGGAGGATTTGCCTGTGAACCTGCCCCGACATCTGTTGACCGCCGCCATGGCCGGCGCGCTGCTGTCCGCCTGTGGCAACCAGTCCGCCGTCGATCCCGCTGCGCCGGCCGACGCGCCGGATATCGTCACCACCGTCTCCACGCAGACCACCGAGGCCGCAACGCCGGCCACGGCAAGCCACGGCGCGTTCCAGGTCAGCGAACTCATCGACTTCAACTCGCCATGGGCGATGACCTTCCTGCCCGATGGCCGCCTGCTGGTGACCGAGATGGCCGGCACGCTGCATCTGTACGATCCGGCGACCAATGCCCGCGGCGACATCAACGGCGTGCCGCCGGTGCGCCACGTGGCGCAGGGCGGGCTCGGCGATGTCGTGCTGCATCCGCAGTACGCCGACAACCAGACCGTCTACATCAGCTTCGTCGAGGCCGAGGGCGAGTTGATGGGCGCGGCGGTGGCGCGGGCGAAGCTGGCGCTCGACGATGCCGGCGGCGGCGCGCTGGAAAACCTGGAAGTGATCTGGCGGCAGACGCCGAAGAAGAGCGGCGACGGCCATTTCGGCTATCGCATCGCCTTCGATGGCGAGGGCAAGCTGTGGATCAGCTCCAGCGAGCGCAAGGAGTTCGACCCGGCGCAGGACATGGCCAGCAACCTCGGCAAGATCGTCCGCCTCAATGACGACGGCACGCCGGCCGAAGGCAATCCGTTCGCCGACCAGGGCGAGGTCGCCGCGCAGATCTGGACGCTTGGCCACCGCAACATTCTCGGCATGGCCTTCGATGGCGAGGGCCGGCTGTGGACGCACGAGATGGGCCCGATGGGCGGCGACGAACTGAACCTGATCGTCAAGGGCGAGAACTACGGCTATCCCCTCGTCTCCAATGGCGACCACTACGACGGCACGGTGATCCCCGATCACGACACCCGCCCGGAGTTCCGCGCCCCGGTCGTCTCCTGGACGCCGGTGATCTCGCCGGCCGGCTTCATCATCTACGACGGCGATCTGTTCCCGGCCTGGAAGGGCAGCGGCTTCATCGGCGGCATGTCGTCGATGGCGCTGGTGCGGGTGGCGTTCGACGGTGAGAACGCGCGCGAGGCCGAGCGTTTCGACATGGGCCGGCGCATCCGCGAAGTGGAGCAGGGGCCCGATGGCGCGATCTGGCTGCTGGAGGACGGCACCCGCGCCGGCAAGGGCTGGCTGCTCAGGCTGACCCCGCCCGCCGCTGCGGACTGACGGTTCGCCTGGTCCGCAGGGGTCGTCGTCGAGGCGATCCCTGCGGCCGACGGTCGATGCGCGCCTTGGCGACATGACGATGACCCGGACCATCCTGTTCGGCCTGCTGATCTGGCTGGCGTTGCCGGCGCTGGCCGCGCATCAGGTCGAGGTGCTGGCAACGCATCCGCCGGGCGAGCGGGTGGTCGTCGGACCGGCGCAGAAATTTCACCTGCGCGTCGGCTATTCCACCGATTCGATGACGCGCATTTTCGCCCGGCCCTATTTCAACGGCCGCGAAGTGGCGGCCCTCAACAGCCCGTCGCCGACCTATCGCGGCGATGGCGAGACGGCGCTGTGGTTCACCCTGTCGGAGGCCGATGCCAGGGTCGATGAAATCCGCCTCTACACCGGCAACCGCAGCGGCATGACGCGCAGGCCGGCCGCGCTGGTGCATCGCGTGGACCTGACCGCCGGCACCTCCGCATCGACGACCGGCACCGCGCCGGATTGGGTGGCGCGGCTGGAAGCGCAGGTGACGGCAGCCACCGGCGGCCCGCAGGAACCGTTGACCGACGCCGACGGCGGCGATCTGCGCGGCTTCCTGCTTGCGGTCGCTGCGCTGACGCTGTTTGCCGTGCTCGCGCCAATCCGCTGTGTTCGCCGCTGGCGCGGTGCCTGGCGGATCGCCGCCGCAGTCCCGCTGCTGGGCATGGGGCTGTTCATCGGCGCGCTGTTGCTGGCGGTCGTGTTCGACCCCGGCTCGCTGGGTTTGTGGCCCTTGGCGCTGGGCCTGGCGGCCAGTCTGGCCAGCCTCGCCATCGTGTTGCTGTGGCTGGCGCGTTGGCTCTCGGGCGCGGCGCGGGAGCGATCCTGATGCGCGCCCGCGCCCGCGCCGGTGGCCGCCTGGCCTGAGCGCGGTCGATCAGGGCTGCCGGTCGCGCCAGTAATCGTTGGCCTGTGCCACCGTCTGGAAATGGATGGCGACCGTCT
>JBAYTD010000143.1:0-6169 GCA_041675805.1 Lysobacteraceae bacterium | reverse complement strand
TGCTGATCGACGAATCGATCCTGACCGGCGAATCGGTGGTGGCGGAAAAGAGCATCGACGCCGCACCCGCCGACGCGCCGCTCGGCGACCGCGTCGGCATGGCGTATTCCGGTGCCTTGGTCGCCGCCGGCCAGGGCAGCGGCGTGGTGGTCGCCACCGGCGTCGGCACCGAGATCGGCCGCATCAGCAGCCTGCTTGGTTCGGTGGAGCCGCTGAGCACGCCGTTGCTGCGCCAGATCGACCGCTTCGGTCGCCGCTTCACCGTGTTTGCCCTGGTCAGCTCGGTAGCGCTGTTCGCCTTCGCTGTCGCCGTGCGCGGCTACGACTGGGTCGACGCGCTGATGATGGTGGTGGCGCTGGCGGTCGGCGTGGTGCCGGAAGGGCTGCCGGCGGTCATCACCATCACGCTGGCCATCGGCGTGCGCCGAATGGCGGCACGGCAGGCCATCGTGCGCCGGCTGCCGGCGGTGGAGACGCTCGGCGCGACCTCGGTGATCTGCTCGGACAAGACCGGCACGCTGACCCGCAACGAGATGACCGCACGGCGACTGCTGACCGCTGCCGGCGAGCAGCTCGCGCACGGTGCCGGCTACGCGCCGGTCGGCCGTATCGACGGCGCGAACAGCGTCGCGCGGCAACGCCTGCTGCACATCGGCCTGCTCTGCAACGACGCCCGCCTGCACGAGGTGGACGGCCATTGGCGGGTCGATGGCGATCCGATGGAGGGCGCACTGATCGCCGTCGCCATCAAGGACGGCCTCGACCCCGCCGAGGCCATCGCCGAAGCGCCGCGTCTGCACGAGATTCCCTTCGACGCCCGCCATCGCTACATGGCCAGCCTGCACGAGGAGGCCGACGGCAGCCGCGTGGTGCTGGTCAAGGGCGCGCCGGAACGGCTGCTGGCGATGAGCGCCGACGCGCTCGCTGCCGACGGCCAGTCGACCGCGCTCGACGCCGACTTCTGGCAGGCCGGCATCGACCGCGCCGCCTCGGCCGGCGAGCGCGTGCTCGGCTTCGCCTGCAAGCGCCTGCCGAGCGGCCAGCAGCGGATCGTCCCGTCCGACCTCGACGGACTGACCTTCGCCGGCCTGATCGGCTTCATCGATCCGCCACGGCCGGAGGCCATCGCCGCCGTCGCCGACTGCCAGCGCGCCGGCATCGAGGTGAAGATGATCACCGGCGACCACGCCACCACCGCCGCCGCCATCGCCGTCCAGCTCGGCCTTGCCGACGCCCCGCAGACGCTGACCGGGGCCGATCTCGACGCCATCGACGACGCCGAGCTGCCACGCGCGGCCAGCGCCGCCAGCGTGTTCGCCCGCACCAGCCCGGAGCACAAGCTGCGCGTGGTGCGCGCGCTGCAATCGCTGGGCAAGGTGGTCGCCATGACCGGCGACGGCGTCAACGACGCGCCCTCGCTGAAACAGGCCGACGTCGGCATCGCGATGGGCCACAAGGGCACCGAGGCGGCCAAGGAAGCGGCGCAGATCGTGCTGGCCGACGACAACTTCGCCACCATCGCCGCCGCCGTCCACGAGGGCCGCACGGTGTACGACAACGTGCGCAAGGTGATCGCCTGGACCCTGCCCACCAACGGCGGCGAGATGCTGGCCGTGGTCGCCGCCCTGCTGCTTGGCCTGGCGCTGCCGATGACGCCGGTGCAGATCCTCTGGATCAACATGGTGCTGACCATCACCCTCGGCCTGGCGCTGGCCTTCGAGCCGCCCGAGCCCGGCGTGATGAGCCGCCCGCCGCGCGCCGCGCGGGCACCGCTGATGTCGCCGTTCATGGTCTGGCGCTTCGCCTTCGTCTCCGTGCTGCTGATGCTGACAGTGTTCGCGCTGATGGGCTGGGGCCGCTGGCGCGGTCTGGACATCGAAACCGTGCGCACCCTGGTGGTCAACGCGTTCTGCGTGATCGAGATCGTCTACCTGATCGCCGTCCGCTACCTGCACCGCACTTCGTTCACCTGGACCGGGCTGCAGGGCACGCCGGCGGTGCTGTACGCCGTCATGGCGGTGGTGATCGCGCAGATCCTGTTCACCTACGCGCCGTGGATGAATGCCCTGTTCGACAGCCGCCCGGTCAGCCTCGGCGATGGCCTGTTGGTGCTGGCGCTGGGTCTGGCGGTGATGCTGGTGCTGGAGGCGGAAAAGGCGCTGCTGCGCCGCTGGCGGGTGTTCGACGAACTCAGCCCGGGCGCTGCCGGATGACGCCGGCCAGCGGTTTCTCCGGCAGCCACATCAGGCGACAATGCCGGCCACCCATCGCCTTCGAGGAGCGCCGCCATGGATGACGTCATCGCCCTGCCCAAGCGGATCCTGCTGGCGACCGACCTCAGCCATCGCAGCGACCGCGCGCTCGACCGCGCCGCCCAGCTCGCCGAACAGTGGCAAGTCGCCCTGCTGGCCGCCACGGCGCTGGAGAACGAGCCGAGCCGAGCCCTGCCCCATCGCGAGCCGCCCTGGGACGAGCGCAGGGAAGTGATGGAGGCCCACGCGCAGGCCGCGCGCACGCTGCGCCACGATCTGGAAGGCTTCGGCCTGGAGCCGCTGATCCGCGTCGGCCGCGGCGATCCGGCCGACTTCGTGCTGTCGCTGCTGGAGCCGGGCGACCTGATCGTCAGCGGCATCGCCCGCAGTCGCTTCCTCGACGCCATCACCCTGGGCTCGACCACCGAGCGCCTGGTGCGACGCGCCGCGGCACCAGTGCTGGTGGTGCGCCAGCGCGCCCGCCACGCCTACCGCAGCGTAGTGGTCGCCTGCGACTTCTCGCCGACCTCGGCCCGCGCCCTGCGCAGCGCACTGATCGCCTTTCCCGACGCCGCCTGCACCCTGTTCCACGCCGTCCTGCCGCCGCTCGGCGGCCTCGTCGACGGCGAATCGACGCGCCAGGACCTCGTCCGCGCCGCCCGCGACGAGGCCGACGCCTTCCTCGACGCCTTGGCCCTGCCCGAGCCCGAGCCCGACCGCGCACGCCTGCGCGTCGAAGCCGAATACGGTGCCATCGACGCCTGCCTGCACGGCCACATCCGCGACGGCGGCGGCGACCTCGTCGTGGTCGGCACGCACGGTCGCAGCGCACTGTTCGACATCCTGATCGGCAGCACCGCCCGGCGCGTGCTGGAAACCGTCGAAAGCGACGTGCTGGTGATCCCCGAACCGCGCGCGCGAAACTGAACACCGGCCTCACGCCGCCCCGCTGCCTCGCCACACTTGACCTGCGTCAATGGCGGTACAGCTTGCAGGGGGGATCATTGTCGCCATCGTTTCCCAACCGATGAGGTAGAGCCATGATTCGTTCCCTGTCGCTGATCGGTGCCGTCGTCGCCGGTGCCCTCGCCTTCGCACTTCCCGCCCAGGCCGATGATTGCGCCATCACCGTCGGCAGCAACGACGCCATGCAGTTCGACACCAAGGAAATCACGGTGCCGGCGTCCTGCAAGAGCTTCACCGTCACCCTCAACCACAACGGCAAGCTGCCCAAGGCCTCGATGGGCCACAACTGGGTGCTGACCACCACCGCCGACATGCAGACCGTGGCCAACGAAGGCATGGCCGCCGGTGCCGCCGCCGACTACCTGAAGGCCGACGACCCGCGCATCATCGCCCACACCAAGATGCTGGGCGGCGGCGAGAGCGACACCATCAGCTTCGACGTGAGCAAGCTCAGCGCCGGCACCGACTACACCTTCTTCTGCTCGTTCCCGGGCCACTGGGCGATCATGAAGGGCACGCTGAGCGTCAAGTAACACCTCGCTTCACCGCTTCCAGCGAAAGGCCCGGCATGTCCGGGCCTTTTGCCGTTTGGGGGGGTGGTTTTGGGCGGGTTGGCAGGTGGGGTTTGGGGTGTTTCGAGTGGTGTTTATTCGGATTCGTCCGTTTCCGCGGTGGCAGGGAACTTCTTTGCGTCCGTCGTGTATGGCTTCACTCGCCTGATTCGGGGTTGTGGCACGGGGTTCGTCCGCCGCCGAGACGGACGAAACCCGTGCCACAACCCCGAATCAGGCGAGCGAAGCCGCCACCTCAACCATTCGAAAGTCATCTCCACCAAAGCGAAGACGACACCGCGACACCAAGGCAAACCCAACTGCCACCCACTACAAGCGATGCCGCTGATCCCCCTCGGCAAACAGGGCGCCGGCATCCACCCCGCGTTGCAGACCGATGGCCTTGAAGCGCTCGCCCATTTCGCCGGGCAACAGCAGGCGGCGGGTTTGTTCGGCCAGGGCCAGCATGGCGCGCGGATCGCCTGGCTCTGCCGGCATCGCATCGAGCACGCCGCAGGCCAGCAGCAGGCCGGCCTGGGAGGCGAAGCCGGCCAATTCGAACCCGGCCTGCTCGCCGGCCTGGGCCACGGCGCTGAAATCGACGAAGGCGGTGATGTCTGTCAGGCCGGGCATCCAGAACGGGTCGTCCAACATGCGGTGCCGGTAATAGCAGACGAGGGTGCCGTCGCTGCGCTCGGGCAGGTAGAACTCCTCGCGCGGGTAGCCGTAGTCGACCAGCAGCATCAATCCGCGACGCAGCGATGCGGCCACTGCCTGCAGCCACCACGGCAACTGCACCAGCGCCTCGGAGCGGTAACCGGGCGGCAATCGCCGTCCCAGGGCCTGTTCGATGCTGCGCACGGTCTGCACCAGCAGGGCGTCGGCCGGGCGGTCGACGCGGATGAAGCGGCCCGCGTCATCCAGCGCGACATGCTCCTCGCCGAGTTCTTCCTCGCCGATGACGAAACGGGTGATCGGCAATGCGTCGAGCACTTCGTTGGCGAACAGCACGCCGTCCCAGTCCGCCTCGGGGAGACCGTCCAGCCACGCTACCCGGGCGAACAGCTCGGCCGGCAGCCGCGCTTGCAGATGTTGGCGCTGGCGCTGGCGCAGGTCGGCGCTGGGTTCGAGCAGGGCGTAGCGGGTCGGCGTGGCACCGAGTTCCGCCAGCGCGGTCAGTGCGTCGGCGGCGAAGGCACCGCTGCCGCCGCCCAGTTCCAGCACTTCGCCGCCCTCGATTTGAGCCAGCACCGGGGCCAGTCCGCGCGCCAGCGCGCGGGCGAACAGCGGACCCAGTTCCGGCGCGGTGATGAAGTCCCCCGCCGCGCCGAATTTGGTTGCTCCGGCGCTGTAATAGCCCAGTCCCGGCGCGTACAGCGCCAGCTCCATGTAACGGGAAAACGGGATGGCCCCGCCGTGGGCGGCGATCTCGTCGACGATGCGGGCACGCAGGCGCTGGCTGTGCGCCAGCGCGTCGGCATCGGGCTGCGGCAGGTCGAGGCGGATCACGAGGACGGCGAGCCGTCCGCCGTCCGCGCCAGGACCTCCCTGACATCGGCACCGGTGGGCTGCTGGAACACGCGCAGGCCGAACTCCGGCAGGATCGCCAGCAGATGGTCGAAGATGTCGCTCTGCACGTTCTCGTAGGGAACCCAGCGCACGGTGGAGGCGAAGCAGTACAGCTCCAGCGGAATGCCGGTCGCGGCGGGCTGCAACTGCCGCACCATGCAGGTCATCTCGTGATTGACGCCGGGATGCTGGTCCAGATAGGCCTGCACGTAGGCGCGGAAGGTGCCCAGGTTGGTGACCCGGCGCGTGTTCACCGGATCCTTGCCTTCGGCCAGCAGGGCGGCATTCCAGGCTTCCAGCTCCTCGTGCTTGCGGTCGAGATAGTCGTCGATCACGGCGAAGCGGTGCAGGCGCTCCACCTCCTGCGGCGCGAGAAAGCGCACCGAGGACTGGTCGATGTGGATTGCGCGCTTGATGCGCCGGCCGCCGGACTCCTGCATGCCGCGCCAGTTGCGGTAGGTTTCACTGATCAGCCGATGGGTCGGGATGGTGGTGATGGTCTTGTCCCAGTTCTGCACCTTCACCGTGTGCAGGGCGATGTCGATGACGTCGCCATCGGCCCCCAGCGCCGGCATCTCGATCCAGTCGCCGACCCGCAGCATGTCGTTGCTGGACAGTTGCACGCCGGCCACCAGCGACATGATGGTGTCCTTGAACACCAGCATCAGCACCGCCGTCATCGCGCCGAGGCCGGACAGCAGCAGCAGCGGCGAGCGATCCACCAGGGTGGCGACGATCAACACCGCCGCAACGATGTAGATCAGCAGTTGCGCGACCTGCACGTAACCCTTGATCGGCCGCGCCCGCGCCTTGTCCGGGTTGCGCTGCTCG
>JBAYTD010000142.1:0-6220 GCA_041675805.1 Lysobacteraceae bacterium | reverse complement strand
GATCAGCGCCGACTGGTCCGGGGCCACGGCCAAGGCGGCACCGATGGCGGTGGGCAGCCAGTCGTGCAGGCGTTCGCGCGCATCGTCGGCAAGCCCGATCCGATACAGACCCGGCTCGCCCGCATCGGGGGCCGCCAGGGCAATGTGGATCGCATCGCCGGCCAGATCCCAGTTTCCGGGACGCTGGTCGCCGTCGCCGGTCGGCAGATGGCGCTGGACACCGGAACGGCGGTCCTGCACCCACAGGGCAGCTTGTCCCGGCTGCTGGCAGACCAACCATTGCGCCGTGGCGCGGCAGCGAGCGACGCTGCCGGCCGCGTCCACCGTCCGCGCCGGCGCACCGACCAGGGACAGCCGCCAGAGCACCGGTGCCTGGGCATCGACATCAATGGCACCCACGGTCTCGGCATCGAGGAAGAACCCGGCGTGAAACCGACCGCCAAGGCTGTCCGGACAATGCGTGTGCGCCCGGCCGAGTTCATGCAGGCACATCCGCACGCCGGCATCGTCGTAGCGCAGCAGCAACAGGCGCGCGCCGTCCGGTGACCAGGCCGGCGAGGTCCAGCGCAGGGCCGGATCCAGCGGCAGCTTGCGCGCTTCGCCGCCCTGTGCCGGCATCAGGTAAATGCCTTCCCGACCATCCCGGTTGGATGCGAAGGCCAGCCACTGGCTGTCCGGGGAATAGGCCGGCTGGCTGTCATAGCGCGAACTGTCGGTGAGCCGGCGCGGCGCGCGTTGGCGCTCGCCCAGGTCGATCCGCCACAGGTTGGCATCGTAGTGCGCCACCTCGAAGACGATGCCGCCATCGCCGGCGATGTCGGGATGGCGCGCACCGCTGCCGCCGAGCAGCAGCGCCTCGCCACTGTGCATCGACAGCCGCGACAGCGCACGCTGACCGAAGCGGTCATCGGCGACAAGCAGGTCGCCGGCCGCCGAGAAGGCATGGCCGAACCCCATGTGCGCCTGCGCATCCATGGGCGCGGGCTGGCTGCCGTCACGCGCCATGCGCCACAGCCTGCGGCCGTCGCTGTCGCCGCGCCAGAAGACGATCTGCGCGGCGTCCGGCGAATAGCGCGGCATCAGGTCGCGCTGATCGGCGTCGGGCAAGCTCAGGCGGCGCGCTTCGCCACCGGGAAAGGCGATCTCACGCAGGCCGTCTGCGCCGTCGAGCAGCAACTGACGACCATCCGGCGACCAGTCCGGACAGCCGGCGGCACCCGCATCGCAACGGGCCAGGCTGCGCACCGGACCGCCCAGCAGCGGGCGATGCACCAGCTCGCAACCGGTTGCACTGTGTCGCAACCAGGCCAGCGTGCCGCCATCCGGCGACACCACGCCACAACCGGCATCGCTGTCGGTCGACTCGACCAGCACGCGGTCTTCGGTGCCATCCACCGCACGCAGACGCAGATGACTGCCTTCGGCATCCACACGGGCATAGATCACCCAGCGGCCATCCGGACTGAAACGCGGACGCCGTGCCTGGCCCGGGCCACTGGTGAACGGCCGCGCCCGCGCAAGATTGGCCAGACTCAGCGGATCGACCACGGCGGACGCCGCAGAAAGTTCGCCGCCGCGCTCGCCCGGCGACGGCCGCGTCGCCAGCCATCCCGCTGCCGCCAGCACGACGAGCGATGCCGCCAGCAGCGCCCAATGCCTGCGCCCCGGGCGGCCCGCCGGGGCGATGGAAACGGCTGCGTCGCGCGCCGCTGCTTCGCCGTCGTCGTCCGCGACAGCGCCCGCGTCGGCATCTGCGACATCGGCCACCCAGCGATAGCCGATCTTGGGCAGGGTTTCGATGTAGCGCGGGGCCCGGGCGTCATCGCCCAGCGCCTGACGCAGGTCGGCGATGGCGCGGGAAAGCACTTCGTCATTGACCTGCCGGCGCGCCCAGACATCGTCGATCAGGGTTTCCCGGCGCACCACCTGCCCCGGCTCGGCGGCCAGCCGTCGCAACAGCTCGGCCAGACGCAGCGGCAGACGGGTGCTGCGCACGCCATCGGACAAGGTGTTGTCGGCGCAGTCGAGGGTGAACGCGCCCAACCGCAGGCGGCTTGTCCGATCATCGGCAGTCATCCGCGCACGATAAGCCGCCCGAGCCCGGCTGGCGAGCAAAACGCCGGCCGGGGAGCAAGAAAGGACATAAAAAGGATAAAAAACTCCTTTCAAGATCAGATATTTGCATCATCGACAGGGGATAAAGGCGGCTCCACAAACCAAATCGGAGCCGTCATGCGCATCCTGTTGTCGATGCTTTTTTCACTCACCTTGCTGGGCAATGCCGCCGCCCAGTCCGGCGCTTGCAGCCACCTCGCCCTGGTCAGCGGCTACGAAAGCGGCGTACATGTCTATGACGCCTGCAATGGCGAGTTCCTGCGCATGCTCGACCCGGAGCCTGGTCGGCTGGCCGGCCCGCAGGCGATCAGGATCGGGCCGGATGGCCTGCTTTATGTCGTCAGCGAGCTGACCGCCCGGGTCCACCGCTACAACGCCGACGACCTTTCCTTCCACAGCACGCCGGTCAACGTCGGCCCGATGTTCGGCATCACCGGCATCGCATTCTCCGGCGACACCCTTTACGCCTGCGGCTACGCCAGCAGCGATGTCCGTCGCTACAGCCTGGATGGCCAGTTGCTGGGCACGGCGGTGGCACCGGTCAATGGCGTGCGCGGGCTGGACAACGGCATGACCTTCGGTCCCGACGGGCTGCTCTACATCCCCGCCTTCGACACCCACAACGTGCTGCGCCACAACCCCGCGACAGGACAGAACAGCGTGATCGTGCCGGCCGGCGAGAACGGCCCGGTCAACGCGCGCGGAATCCTGTTCCGGCCGGACGGGCAGACGTTCCTGGTCAGCGCCGAGGGTCGCGGGCAGATTCTCGAATACCGCCGCGACAACGGAAGCTTCGTGCGCATCCTCGCCAGCAGCCTGATTCGCCCCTCCGGCATGGTCTGGGGACCGGATGGCTCGCTGATCGTGGTCACGCGCAACGGCGTCCGTCGGCTGGACCCGGACAGTGGCGAGCAGCGCGACATGCTGATTGCGCCCGCGCTCAGCGGCGGCCTGCGCGTGCCGACCTACATCGCGCTGATTCCCAACGCCCTGCAACAAGGCGAGCAGCCCGGCATCGACGACAGCCAGATCGGTACGCAGTACTGGATCAGCGGCGTCGGCAAGCTGATCGGCCGAACCCTGGTGGTGGACGAGTTCTACAGCACCAGCGGGCCGCGCTTCGGTGCGGATTTCGATCCGCAGGCCAAGCGCGACAAGCGCTGGGGCGCTGTGGAAATCGAGTTCAGCCAATGTGCGCAGGCGCGGATGGACTGGTCATCCACGGGCGAGGACAGCGCCGGTTTCGGTGCCGGCGGCTACGCGCTGGAACGGCTGGTCAACGGTCCCGGCACGCAGCGTTGCCAGGCGGCTGGCTTTGCCCAGTCGCCGGCCGAGGACTGGCTGCAAGGCGTCTGGTGGGGCGGTCCCAGCCGCGATGGCGAGGGATTCATCATGGAATACGTCAGCGATGACCTGATCATCGTCAGCTGGTTCACCCACCGTCCGAGCGGCTTTTAGCGGACCGTCGACAGCCCGCTCGGCCTTCCCCGGCTGATCCGCCAACCGATTGCGCCTTGCGCCGCCGTGCTGGCGCGAGGCAATCGGTCAGGATTCAAGCGCCGCGCGGGCCGCGCGGCGGACCGCTGCGGCGGGGGCCGCCGGCACCGGGCTTGGGGCCGCGCGGTTTGAAACCGCCGGGCCGGCCGGGATTGGCACCGGCGGGTTTGCCGGGCGTGCCGGGACGGCCGCCCGGGCGTTGCTGGCCATTGGCCGCGCCCTTGCCGGCGGGACGCGGTTTGCCGCTGCCCTTGCCGGGACGCATCAGCGCACCGGGGCTGGTCGTGGTGACGCCTTCGGGGACGTACCAGGAACGGAATTCGGTGGGGTTTTCGAAGCCGGGCCGCGCGCCGCCGCCGCGACGTCCATCCTTGCCGCCGCGCGGCTGTCCGGCCGGGGCGGTCAGGGTATTGCCGTAGTTGTCCGGCCGGGGCGAGCGTGGGCCCTTGCCGAATGGCTTCTTGCCGCGTCCGCCGGGACGCGAGGGGCGCTCTTCGCGCAGGTTGTCGAAGGCGCGCAGTTCGCGGCCTTCATCGGATCTGCTGTCGGCACCGGTCCAGGCGCGCTGTTCGCGCGGGGCCGGGCGGTATTCGGCACCCTTGGCGCGGCGCTGGTGGATCACCGGTTGCAGGGTCAGGCCGACGATGGCCTCGCCCAGGCCGGCGCTGCGACGCAGGCCGATGGACTGCTCGGCCGGCAGTTCCTGCCACTGGCCGCGACGCAGCAGGCGCGGCAATTCGATGCTGCCGTAGCGCACGCGCTTGAGCCGGCTGACCTGGAAGCCGACCGCCTCCCACATGCGCCGCACCTCGCGGTTGCGGCCTTCGTGCAGGACGACGCGGAACCAGGCGTGGCTGTCGCTGGCGCCGATGCGCTCGATCTCGTCGAAGCGCGCCGGGCCGTCCTCCAGCGTCACCCCGCGGGCGAGCTGCTTGACGATGTCGTCGGACACTTCGCCGTGGATGCGGCAGACGTACTCGCGGCTGATCTCGGCCGAGGGATGCATCAGCGCGTTGGCGAGGTCGCCATCGGTGGTCAGCAGCAAAAGGCCGGTGGTGTTGATGTCCAGCCGGCCGACGGCGATCCAGCGCGCGCCCTTGATGGCGGGCAGCTTGTCGAACACGGTCGGGCGGCCTTCCGGGTCCTCGCGGGTGGTCAGCTCGCCTTCCGGCTTGTGGTAAAGCAGCACGCGCGGCGGCTCGCTCTGCGCGCTGGCGACGAAGCCGCGACCGTCGAGTTCGACGCGGTCGCCGCTGCGCAGGCTGCTGCCCAGTTCGGCCACTTCGCCGTTGACGCGGACCTGGCCGTTGACGATGCGCTCTTCCAGCGCGCGCCGCGAGCCGAGCCCGGCCTGGGCCAAAACCTTGTGCAGGCGCTCTTCCACGCGCGCATTGGGATCGCGCTTGAGGGACAGCACGGGACGGGATGTATCGGTCATGCGGAAAGCTCCGGCGCCGCGTCGGCGGCTGGGTGGGAATCGTCTTGCGGAAGGGCGTCGGCCGGGGCCGTCGGGTCGACGGCGGCCTGGTCGATGTGAGCGGTCCGGGCGGACTCGTCGGTCGCCGTGTCGGGCTCGCTGGCCAGTTCGGCGGCGGGCGACGGCGGGTCGAGGTCGAGTTGCGGGTCGAGTTCGGGCAGTTCGATCAACTCGCCCAAGGGCGGCAACTGGTCGAGGCTGCGCAGGTTGAAGTAGTCGAGAAAGGCCCGGGTGGTGCCGTACAGCGCCGGCCGGCCGGGCACGTCGCGATGGCCGACCACGCGCACCCATTCGCGCTCTTCCAGGGTGCGGATGGTCTGCGTGTTCACCGCCACGCCGCGAATCTGCTCGATTTCGCCACGGGTGATCGGCTGCCGGTAGGCGATCAGGGCCAGGGTTTCCAGCAGGGCGCGGGAATAGCGGCCCTGGCGCTCGGCCCACAGCCGCGATACCCAGGGCTGCACCTCGGCGCGGACCTGGAAGCGGAAGCCGGAGGCGACCTCGACCAGTTCGACGCCGCGTGTCGCGCTGTCCTCGGCCAGTGCCGCCAGCGCGCGTTCGACGCCCTGCGGCGGCAGCGGCTGGTTGTCGAACAAGGCCTGCAACTGGGCCACGCTCAGCGGATGGCCGGCGGCGAACAGGGCAGCCTCGACCACACGCCGCAGGGTGTCGGCGTCGACCAGTTCACGACTGGCATCGTCCGCCTGCACGGCATCGGGCTGGTCGGTCAACACTTCGTCATTCATCGATGGACTCCAGCGCCGCGACCGGCGCGTCGGCGGCGGCCAGCGACTTCAGGTAGATCGGTGCCAGCGGCGCTTCCTGGACGATTTCCAGCAGGCGCTCCTTGGCCAGTTCGAGGATGGCGAGGAAGGTCACCACCACGCCGAGGCGGCCTTCGGACACCTCGAACAGCGTTTCAAAACGATGGAACTGACCATCGCCCAGCCGCGCCAGCGTCTCGCCCATGCGCTGGCGCACGCTCAGCGCCTCGCGGCGCACCGCGTGATGGCTGAACAGGTCGGCGCGGCGCAGCACGTCGTTGAGCGCCAGCAGCATCTCGCGCAGTTCCACCGCCGGCGGCTCGCGGACCACGCTGCGCTCGGGCACGAAGGCGGCCGCCATCACGGT
>JBAYTD010000141.1:0-6578 GCA_041675805.1 Lysobacteraceae bacterium | reverse complement strand
CGGCGCAGCCACAGCAGCCAGAGCGCGGGAAGGATCAGCGCCGGTCCCGTTGCCAGGGCTTGCAGTACCCGGTCCAGGCTGCGATTCCAATCCGCTACGTAGGCCATGAACAGCGCCAGCATCAGGCAGGCGGTGCCGATGCCCAGCAGCAGGCCGAGCCACCAGACGCCGGCGCAGTCGGCAAGGCCGGTTTTGCCGTGGATCACGAAGGCGAAGGACAGGCGCAGCCAGCTCAGCATGCCGAGCAAGCCGCCGAGCGCCCACAGCAGCAGCCACAGCGCCTTGGGGTCGAAGGCGCTCGGGTCCAGCCCGCCGGCTCCGATGACGATGCCGACCAGGGCCAGGAAACCGCCGACATACAGCGTCGGCCCGCCAATGACCACGGCCAACAGCAGATAGACGGCGCGCGTCCATGCGCCCTCGGCATCGGCCGGTTCGTCATCGGGCGCGGCGGCGTCGATCAGGGCTGGCGACCTTGCTGCATCGCCCTTGCCGGGTTCCGGCTGCGCACCGTTTGGCGCTCAGCCATACACCGGCAGGCGGCGGCACTGCGCGGTGACGGCCGCGCGCACGCGGGCGAGCACGGCTTCGTCTTCGGGTGCGTCCAGCACGTCGCAGATCCAGTGCGCCAGCTCGATGCAGTCGGCCTCGACATAGCCGCGCGTGGTCACCGCCGGCGTGCCGATGCGCAGGCCGGAGGTGACGAAGGGCTTGCGCGGGTCGTTGGGCACGGCGTTCTTGTTGACCGTGATGTGTGCCTTGCCGAGTGCTTCTTCGGCCTGCTTGCCGGAAACATCCTTGCCGATCATGTCGACCAGCATCAGGTGGTTCCGGGTGCCGCCGGAGACGATCTTGTAGCCGCGCTCGATGATGACCTTGGCCATCGCCTGGGCGTTCTTCACCACCTGCGTCTGATAGGCCTTGAAGGCCGGTTCCAGCGCTTCCTTGAAGGCCACCGCCTTGGCCGCGATGACGTGCATCAGCGGGCCGCCCTGGATGCCGGGGAAGACAATGCTTTGCAGCTTCTTGCAGAGATCCTCGTACTGCTCGCCGGCGGCCTCGGCACTGGCGAGGATGATGCCGCCGCGCGGTCCGCGCAGGGTCTTGTGGGTGGTCGAGGTGACCACGTGGGCGTGCGGCACGGGGTTGGGATAGACGCCGGCGGCGATCAGCCCGGCGACGTGCGCCATGTCGACGAACAGATACGCGCCGATCTTGTCGGCGATGGCGCGAAAGCGCGCCCAGTCGACCACCTGCGAATAGGCCGAGAAGCCGGCCACGACCATCTTCGGCTTGTGCTCAAGCGCCAGACGCTCGACTTCGTCGTAGTCGATCAGGCCGTGCTCGTCGACACCGTACTGCACCGCGTTGAACAGCTTGCCGGAGGCGTTGACCTTGGCCCCGTGGGTGAGGTGGCCGCCGTGCGCGAGGCTCATGCCGAGGATGACGTCGCCCGGTTGCAGCAGGGCGAAGTAGACCGCCTGGTTGGCCTGCGAGCCGGAATGCGGCTGCACGTTGGCGTAGTCGGCACCGAACAATTCGCGGATGCGCTCGATGGCCAGCCGCTCGGCGACGTCGACGTGCTCGCAGCCGCCGTAATAACGCTTGCCGGGATAGCCTTCGGCGTATTTGTTGGTCAGCACCGAGCCCTGCGCCTCCAGCACTCGCGGGCTGGCGTAGTTCTCCGAGGCGATCAGTTCGACGTGGTCTTCCTGGCGCTGGCGCTCGGCGGTGATGGCGGCGGCCAGTTCGGGATCGTAGGCGGCAATCGGGCTGTTGCTGGGGTACATGACGGGCATCCTGACGGAGGGCAATGCGTATCATAGTCGGCTACCCGGCGGCTTGCCCGTCGTCAGCCAGTCGATGATGACCGATCCCCTGCTTGCGCTGCGCGACCTCTTGGTGCGCGGCGATTTCCAGGCCGCTGCGGCGGCGCTGGACCAACTCGTCCTGAGCACGCCCGGCGACGCCCGCGTCTGGGGCCTGCTCGGCAAGTGCCGGCGCGAACTGCGCCAGTTTGCCGAGGCCGAGCATGCCCTGAACCAGTCGCTGCGGCTGATGCCGGGGCTGATCGCCAGCCACCGCGAACTGGCCCTGCTGCGCCGTGATCAGGGCGACCTCGCCGGCGCGCTGGCCGGGCTGCTGCCGCTGTTGCAACACGCGCCACAGGACGCTTCCCTGCTGTGGGAAGTGTCGGTGTTGCAGGTGGTGGCCGCCCCCGCCGAGGCGCTGGTGACGCTGGAACGGCTGCGCCGGCTGCGTCCGGACGACCTCGAACCGGTGCTGGCGACGGCGCGCACCCTGCTGAAACTCGACCGCCCGGAGGAGGCGCTGGTCATCGGCGAGGCCTTGCTGGCAGGTCAGCCGGAGCTGCCGGCGGCGCTGGATGTCGTCCACCTGTCGCTGCTGGCGCTGGGCCGCGATGCGCCGCGCCGATTGCAACTGAAGCAGCGCATGAGCGAACTCGCGCCCAGTCCCGAGCAACTGCTGGAAATGGCGCACGAACACATCGGCCTGGGCGACTTTGCCGCCGGCCGCGAGTCCATCGCAGCGACGCTGGCGCACACGCCGGGCTACCTGCCGGCGCTGTGGGCGGACTTCCAGACCCCGGCGGCACCGGCACCCGGTTCCACTGCGGCCGCCGACCAGTTCCGCCGCCGCTGGAGCGAAGGGCTGGCGCATTTCGAGTCGCTGGATTTCCACACCGAGGACAACCTGCGCCACGTCTGGGGCTGTGTCGGCCAATCGACCGCCTTCTATCGCCATTACCTCGATGATGCACTGGACGAGCAGCGCCGCTACGGCGCGCTGGTGGCGCGGATGATGTCGGCCATCGCGCCCGGCATCGCACCGCGCCCGCTGCGTGCCAGCGGCCGCCGCATCGGGTTTTTCGGCGCGCATTTCTGGCAGCACACGGTGACCAGGCTGTTCGGCCCGCTGATCGAGGCGCTGGCCGGGCAGGGCTTCGAAGTCGATGTATTTTCCGCCACGCCGCCGGCCGATGGCTGGGCCGAGCGGCTGTCCGCCGTGGCGACCCTGCATGCCGGGCCGCGGTCGGCACCGGAGTGGTATCACCGGATCACCGGCCGCGAACTCGACGTGCTGGTGTTCATGGAACTGGGCATGCATCCGCTGTCGGCCGCGTTGGCCGGCCTGCGCATGGCACCGGTGCAGGCCTCGCTGTGGGGACACCCGGTGTCCAGCGGCCTGCCGCACGTCGACTATGCACTGGTTCCCGACGCCATGGAGCCGGCCAACGCGCAGGACTTCTACAGCGAGCGGCTGGTCCGCCTGCCCGGTCTCGGCCATGGCCTGAAGTCGACCGAACTGCCGCCGCCGCAGGCGGTGGAACTGGACGCGCCCAATCCGTCGCGCATCGACCTGCTCTGCGCGCAGACCGTGTTCAAGCTGATGCCCGAGCAGGATGTCGTGTTCGGCCGCATCCTGGCGCGTCTGCCGAATGCGCGCCTGCACCTGCTGGCCGACGACCGCGAGCCGGTGCGGCAATGGCTGCGCACCCGCATGGCACCGACGCTGCGCCGCCACGGTGCCGATCCCGACCGCCAACTGCGCATCCACGGCTTCCTGCCGCTGCCGCAGTTCCTCGGCCTGGCCGACGCCTGCTCGCTGAATCTCGACAGCATCGGCTGGTCCGGCGGCATGAGTGCGCTCGATCTGTTGTCGCAGGGCCTGCCGACGCTGACCCTGGAAGGCCCGACCATGCGCGGCCGGCAGACCGCCGCCCTGCTGAAGCGGCTGGAAGTGGCGGAACTGGTGGCGACGGACAGCGACGACTACGTCGAGCGCGCCGTGCGCCTGGCCGGCGATGCGGCGGCGCTGGCCGAGCTGCGCCAGCGCATCCGGTCGTGCCGGGAACGCCTGTTCGCCAGCGAGGACACGCTGGCCGCCTTCATCGATTTCCTGCGTGAGGTGCAGCCGCCGGCCTGAACCGGCTGCGCACAATGCGAAACGGCCGCCGGGTGCGCCGGCGGCCGTTTCAATCTGAACTTGCTACAGCCGTTCGCCTGCGGTCGAGCGGCGAACGGCCGGTTGCTGTCGGGTCGGGCGTCTGCTGCCCTCAGAGCGAGCAGAAGCAGTGCACCACGGTGCGGATCGGCTGCTTGCCGGGTGTCGGGGCGGTCAGCCAGGGCAGTTCACGCAGCAGTTGCGCGCGGGTCGCGGCGTCCAGCGGCAGGGCACCGAGCGGCGAGCGTCCGGCCAGCGCCCAGGCCATTGCGTGGCGCGTGGCGGCGTTGGCGGACATGCCGTCGACGAAGCGCTCGAAGGCACTGGGTTCCTGTTCGACGTAGCGCACGCGGTAGTCGCCGGACGCCAGATCCACCCGTGCGGCGGCGGCGGCGATGGCGTCCTCGAAGCTGCCCAGCGAATCGACCAGGCCGCGTTCCAGCGCCTGTGCGCCGGTCCACACGCGGCCGCGTGCCACCGCGTCGATGGCGCTGGGCTCGGTGTCGCGGGCATGGGCGACCTTGCCGATGAAGTCGTGGTAGGCCTTGTCGATCAGGCTCTGGATGATCTGCCCGACATCGGAATCCAGCGGCCGGCGCGGGTCCATGGCACCGGCGATCCGCGTGGTGCCGACGCCGCCGACGTGGACGCCGAGCTTGTCCAGCGTCTGCGAGGCGGTGAAGAACAGGCCGAACACGCCGATGGAGCCGGTCAGGGTGCTGGGATCGGCCCAGATTTCATCGGCATCCATCGAAATCCAGTAGCCGCCGGATGCGGCCAGGTTGCCCATCGAGGCGATCACCGGCTTGCCGGCGGCGCGGGTCAGTTCGATTTCGCGGCGGATCTGCTCGGAGGCGAAGGCCGAGCCGCCGGGCGAATCCACCCGCAGCACCACCGCCTTGACCTTCTCGTCCTCGCGCGCCTCGCGGACCAGGGCGGCGACGGTCGGCCCGCCCACCACGCCGGCCGGCTGCTCGCCGTCGAGGATTTCGCCCTGCGCCACGACCACGGCGATCTGCGGACGCTGGTCCAGCGCCGCCGGCACGATATCGATGAAGCGCAGGTAGCCGTCGAGGTCGGTGGCGACCAGTTCATCGTTGTCGTCGAGCGCGCCGCGCTCGCGCAGCAGGTCGTCGAACTCGTCCTCGTTCAGGGTGCCGTCGATCAGGCCCCAGCGCTTCGCCGTGGCGGCGAAGTCGCCGCCGTCGGCGGCCAGTTCGCGCGCCGAGTCGTCGATGCGCTGGTGCAGTTCGGCGGCGTCGATCTGGCGCGCGGCGGCGATGTCGGCCAGCCAGCGCTGCCAGATGTCGTCGAGCATGTAACGGCTGGCGGCCAGCGTCTCCTCGGACGGCGCGTCGAGGATGAAGGGCTCGGCGGCGTTTTTGAACTCGCCGACGCGGAACAGATGCACGTCGAGGCCGAGCTTGTCCTCCAGCGCCTCGCGGTAATAGCTGCGGTAGGCGGACAGGCCCTCCAGCCACAGCATGCCGTCCGGGTGCAGGTAGACCTCGTCGGCCTGGGCGGCGAGGTAGTACTGCCGCTGGTCCATCGAATCGGCATAGGCGAGCACCTGCTTGCCGGCGGCGCGGACCTTGCCCAGCGCCTCGGCGATGTCGCGCAGCGCGGCGAAGCCGACCGACTGGATGCCGTCGGTGCGCAGCGCGACGCGCTCGATGCGGTCATCGGTGGCGGCGGTTTCCAGCGCCTTGAGCAGGTCGCGCAGGCGGGTTTCCGGGATGTCCGAGCCCTGCGCCTGGGCCAGCGCGCGCTGCATCGGGCTGATGCTGAACTGTTCGACGATGTTGCCCTGCGGTGCCAGCCACAGCGTGCTGCGCTGTTGCAGGGTTGGGCTGGAGGAGAAGATCGCCACCAGTACTACCACCAGCACGAACAGCACCACCAAGTTCAGCACCAGGCGGCGGGTGAAATTCAGGGTGTCCCACAGCCCGCGCAGCAGGCGGACCAGCAGATTGGGTTTGCGTTCGCTCATGTCGGGGCCGCAGCAAGGGGAAGGCGGGCAGGATAACCGCGCCGGCGGTCGATTCCATCCGTCGATGGTCATTGCGCAGCCGCCACTTTGGCCGCCGTTGTGTTTCCGCCGCCGGCGGCGTGCCGTTACCGGGCGTAGGTGACGACCAGGGCCAGTACGGTCAGCACCGCCAGCGCGGTGAAGAAAATCTTGACCCAACTGTAAGGCCGCTCGCCGGCGATCCTGCCGCTATGGCCGTTGGCGACGATCTGGAAATTGCGCGAGCCGTAGGTGTAGCCGACCAGCCACACCGGCACCAGCACATGCTTGAAGGTGCGGCCACGGTACTGGCTGCGCACTTGCAGGTTGCGCTGGGTGTCGCCGGGCACCTGCGCTGCGCACAGGCCACGGGTCTGGCGTTCCAGATCCTGCATGTTCATGTCGGCCGCGCGGCGCAGATCGACCTGATAGCGCTCCACGGTCCAGCCGCGGACGAATTCGGGCGCGTAGGGCTTCAGGTCCGACGTGGTCGGGAACGGTTCGATCTGGCGCAGCAGCGCGGCATGCACGCCGGCGGTCCCGGGCACCAGTTCGTCATCGTAGAAATGCGCCAGCCGGCCGGCAGCCGGTTCCCAGCGCACCT
>JBAYTD010000140.1:0-6731 GCA_041675805.1 Lysobacteraceae bacterium | reverse complement strand
TGCGCGAACTGCTCAAGCGCGGCAACGGCCTGTTCGGCAGCGCCGAGCAGACCGGCAGCCTCGGCGTGGTGACGATCAACTGCGCGCGCCTGGGCTATCTGCATCGCGGCAACGAGGACAGCCTGATGCGCCGTCTGGACGAACTGCTGGAACTGGGCATGCGCAGCCTGGAGATCAAGCGCGAAGTGATCCAGCAACTGATCGACGACGGCCTGTTCCCGTACACCAAGCGCTATCTGGGCACGCTGCGCAACCACTTCTCGACGCTCGGCGTGAACGGCCTCAACGAGATGATCCGCAACTTCAGCGCCGACACCCACGACATCACCACGCCCTGGGGCCACGCCTTCGCGCTGCGCCTGCTCGACCACGTGCGCGCGCGGATGGTCGAGTTCCAGGAGCGCAGCGGCCACCTGTACAACCTCGAAGCGACGCCGGCCGAAGGCACCACCTACCGCTTCGCCAAGGAAGACCGCCGACGCTGGCCGGACATCCTCCAGGCCGGTACCGACAGCAATCCGTACTACACCAATTCCTCGCAACTGCCGGTCGGCTTCACCGACGACCCGTTCGAGGCGCTGGAACGGCAGGAGGTGCTGCAGTCGCGTTACACCGGCGGCACCGTGCTGCACCTGTACATGGGCGAACGCCTGTCCAGCGCCGAGGCCTGCCGCGAACTGGTACGCCGCGCGCTGAGTCGCTTCCGCCTGCCCTACATCACCATCACCCCGACCTTCTCGATTTGTCCCACCCACGGCTACCTCGCCGGCGAGCACGAGTTCTGCCCGCGCTGCGACGAGGAAAAACTGGCCCGCAAGCAACGCGTCCTGGCCGCCGTGGGCTAGGTCGCAACATCACCAGTCAACCAATCCCGAGGATCCGACGATGAACACGATCACCACCCAACCCACCCTGCGCGATGACGAACGCCAGCGCTGCGAAGTCTGGACCCGCGTGATGGGCTATCACCGGCCGGTTTCCAGCTTCAACATCGGCAAGAAGGGCGAGCACGCCGAGCGCCGCTTCTTCGCCGAGCCCGGCCAGGCCCGCCCGGTGGCCGCCGCCGCATGATCCGGGTCGGCGGCATGACGCCGCTGACCAGCATCGACTTTCCCGGCCGGCTGGCGGCGGTGCTGTTCCTGCAGGGCTGCCCGTGGCGTTGCGGCTACTGCCACAACCCCGACCTGCTGCCGGCACGCGGCGAAACCGGCCTCGCCTGGGAACAGGTCGAGGCCTTCCTGCAGCGCCGTCGCGGCCTGCTCGACGCGGTGGTGTTCTCCGGCGGCGAGCCGACCTCGCAGGCGACGCTCGCCGATGCGCTGACACGGGTGCGCGAGCTGGGCTATCAGACCGGCCTGCACACCGGCGGCATGTATCCGCAGCGCCTGCGCGCGCTTCTGCCGCAACTGGACTGGATCGGCCTCGACATCAAGGGCCCGGACAAGGAGTACGACCGCATCACCTCGCGCCGGGGCAGCGCCGCCCCGGTGCTCCGGTCATTGGACGCGATCCTGCACAGCGGCGTCGATTTCGAGTGCCGCACCACCTGGCATCCGGGCCTGTTTCCGCTCGATGCCCTGCATCGCCTCGGCCGCGGCCTGCACGCGCGCGGCGTGCGCCATTGGGCGGTTCAGGCCTGCCGCGAACAAGGCCAGCCGCTGGCACGCCTGGACGCCGACGAGCTGGCCCGTCTGGGCGCGGGATTCGCCCACTTCCAGTTCCGCGCCGGATAAGCGGCACCGCGAGCGGTGGCGGTCGACGCTCAGCCGCCGCAGCCGCCGCAGCACAGCGAGGGAATCGGCTCGATGCGATCCGCCGCGAGCGGATAGCCGGCGGCACCCATCACCGACAGCAGTTCGTCCTCGGAAACGACGCCGGAAACACGCAAACGGTTGCCGCCGGGCTCGATGTCGACGAAGGCGGAAGGGTCCAGATCCTGCAAGCGGCGCTCGATGGCGTCGACATCGACGCCGCGTGCATCCAGTCGGACATTGAACTGCATGGTCGATCTCCTGGCCTCAAGGGGAAGAAAGACTCGACGCGCCGGCACCATCCGGCCCCATCGATCCTGCCGGCCATTGACGCCCAGCGCCGGCCGGGCGGCAATGATTCAGGTCAAGCGATCCGCGTCGGCCTCGCCGGTCACGGCGGGCAGATGACGCCGCGCGCGATGCAGGCCGCCAAGCAGGCAGGCGAAGGTGACGGCGTAGGCCAGCAGCAGGGCGAGGCCGGCGGCGCGCGCCAGCACCGGCCAGATCGCTGCACCAAGCAGGACGCCCGCCGCCAGCAGGTGCATCGCCAGCGCCAGCAGCTTGTCGCGCTCGGGGATCAGCCGACTGACGCCGGGAATACGCACGCCGCGCGGGCAGGTACTGCGCAGGCCGATCCAGGCCAGGAAGGCAGCGATCTCCAGCATCATGCCGGTCAGCATCAGCGGCAGGCCGATGCCGATGCCCAGCACGCCGGCCGCCATGACCAGCGACCACGGCGCGGCACTGCCGGCCTCGATCAGCGCCAGCACGCCGGCCGCCAGCAAGGCCAGACTACCCAGCCGCCAGAACCACACCAGGGCGGAATCGCGCCGATGCGAGAGGCGACGCGGCAACCACAACGACGCCCCGACAAAGGCCAGCGCCGCCGGTGCCACGGCCAGCACCAGACCGGCCGGCGCGCCGCTGATCGCATGGATCGCCGAGCCGACCAGCAGGCCGCCGCCGGCCAACGCCAGCCAGATGGCCAGCCAGCGATCCGGCACCTTCGGCGCGCCCTGGAACATCGGCAGGGTCACGCTGCCGACTGCGGCCATCAGCCCCAGCACCCAGCCGAGCAGCCCGAACAGCGCGTGCAGATCGGCCAGGCGATCCAGCGGCCAATGCCATTCGCCGCGCAGGATGGCGACCAGCAGGACCCCGCCGAGCACGGTGATCGCCAGCGCGCCCAGCGCGAAGCCGATGGCCACCCGCAAGGCGCGCGGCGCGCCGCCGCGCAGCAAGGCGATCCCGGCGGCGAATGCGAAGCTCAGCAAGGGCACCGCCAGCAACACGGCGGACAGCGCCAGCCAGCCGGGCCGCATCATCGCCATCGCCGGCACGAACAGCGCCAGGCCGAGATTGAACGCGCCATGCAGCCAGGCCGCCGCACGTCCCAGCGGCATCGCGCTGCCGGCCGCCACCGGCAGGAACTGCAACAGGCTGCCGAGCATCGCGTTGCCGAGCACGCCGAGCGTGAACAGATGCACCAGCGCCACCGTCGGCGGCGACCAGCGGCTGAGCAGCGCTGCTTCCCCGTGCCACAGCAGCCAGGCCCCGGCGACGATGCCCCACAACGGCGCGCCGAGCAGCCAGCGCAGCGGTCGCGCCGGCGGCGGGGCCTGCGCCAGGGCCAGCTTGGTCACGCCGAAACTGCCAACGCGAACGCCGTCGCCGCGTCCTCCCGTCGACAAACCCGCAGCAGTTCCTGACCGTCCGGCGTCTGCTCAAGACGCCAGGCGTAGCCCATGTCCTCAAGGATCGGCAGCAGCGGCAGCGGGCGGAACGGCGTCAGCGCTTCCAGGCAGGTGCCCGGCGGCAGCGACGGCAAGGCATCGAGGATGTGCTCCATCGGCTGCGGCGGCGGCAGATGGCGCAGGTCCAGACGCACGGTCATCGCCGCATCGATCCGTCAGCGCGAGATGCGGCCATCCGGTGCCTCCACGGAACTCGGCGAGAACGCAACCGGCGCAACCAGCGCAAGGGCCACAGCGAAGAACGCGGATCGGGCAACCATGACAGGCACTCCGGCAGGCGGGAATGGCGGCTCAGCGGCCAGGAGATCCGACCCGCCGGCAACCCCTCTCCGATAGCGCCAGCGCGCGGAATGTTCCCCGAGCGCCGAAACGCCCAACGGCGTCGCCCCGCATCCTTGGCGGGGCGACGCCGTTCGGTCGCGCATCATGTATCACTTGGTCCTGGCGGCACCGTCATTGCCGAGCTGGATGCGCTCGCGGTTCTTCTCCACCGTGGCCAGGCCAATGCCCTTCACCTCGGCAAGCTGGTCGGCACTCTTGAACGGCCCCTTGGTCTGGCGGTGTTCGACGATGGCCTGCGCCTTGGCCGGCCCGACCCCGTGCAGATTGGCGGCCAGCGTCGGCGCATCCGCCGTGTTGATGTTGACCGGCCCGGCGGCGAACGCGGCGACGCTCAGCGCCAGCGACAGGAACAGCGACTTGATGACGAGGGCAAACTTGTTCATGGCGATGTCTCCGATGATGGTTGGATGATCCGTCCGGCCTGCTTGCCGGCGGTGGAGACAGTGTCCGCATCGGCTGCATCGCCCGGCATCCGCAAATGCCGGAACCGCGCATCGGAATCGGCTGAACGTCGGGTAGGAAAAATCCTGGGAAACGTCTGAACCACTCCATCCTGGACTTGATCCGCGAGCGCGCCATCCATGGCGCGCGACCACCGCTGCATCAGATCGGCGGTTCGAATCCGTCCGCGAACACCAGCACCGGGCGCTCCGGTACCTCCACCGCGCCCATGTCCACCGTGCCGTAGACGATGCGCGGGAAGCCCGGGCCGCGCTGGTCGGAAACGCTCCCCGGAGGAATCAGGGCGTTGTTGCCGGCATCAATCGCAGGGGACCCGGTGAACAGGCCCTGGGTAGGCGTTGGACCGCCGTTGTCCTGCAGCGGACCGAGCAGCGGATCCACACCGATGACGTTGCCATTGATGACGGGCGAGACGGCGGGAACGCTGTCGCGCCGGACGAGGCTGTGGCTGATGGTCAGCGTGCCCCCGACGCGGAACTCGTCCGGCCCGGTATCCGCCAGGTTGTCGGCAATGATGCTGTTACGCACGATGGCGTCGTTGCCCGCAACGAAGCCGGCCCCGTCCGCGGACGCAAGGTTGCCGGTCACGGTGCTGTTTAACAGTTGCAGCGTGCCAGTCGCTGCGACTCCGCCGCCAAAGGCGGACGACACGTTGCCCTCGACAGTGCTGTTGGCGAGTACGACTCCGCCGACATTCACGAAGATGCCGCCGCCGGCGCCACCATCGGCCGCGCAACCGGTGATCGTGCTGTCAATCACGACCAGGTTTGCGCCTGCGATGGAGATGCAGCCCCCGTGGGTGTCGGAGATGCCGTCGCGGATGACGACGCCGCGCAGGCTTGTCGTGGTCGCGGAGTAGATCGCGCCGCCATGGCCCACGGTATGGCCCTTGGCAAGCGTCACGCCAGACAGGATGAAGCCAGGTGCCGGCATGGTCACGAAGAAGAAGCGCGAAGCATGCCTTGCGTCGATGGTGAGCAGGTCCGCGCCGGGCCCGAGGATGGTGAGCGGCCCGATGACCCGCATGAAGTTGTACTGCAGGTCGGGGATGTCGGCCAGGGTGATCATGCCGGTCAGGCCACTGGCAAAGTTGATTTCGCTGTGGCCCGGGTCACTGTTGGCCACCGCAATGGCTTCCCGCAGCGTGCACTCCTCCGGCAGGCAGACGCCTGATACACCTCCCCACCCTGCTCACGGAACTGGCGCGACCTTTCGCAAGGCGGCATTCGCCTGTTACCCGGTGGCAGCGCCATCCCATTTACCCAGCCCATCGGCCGGGGTCCGGATACGCAGGCCGGCGATGGCGGGAAGATCGAACAGGTCGGCGTCGCCCGTGATCAACAGCGGTGCCTGTGCGGCGAGCGCGGCGCGGACGAAATGGTCGTCGTCCGGGTCGCGGGACCAGGTTTGCTGCATCAGGTCGGAGGGAATCACCACCCAGTCGGCGGCGGCGCTCAGGTCATGCAGGATGCGCTGGCGCAGGTCGATGCTCAGGTAGCGGTCGAACTTGGGCCGCCACAGACGCGTTTCCAGTTCCGCGAAGGTGCCTTCGGAAAAGACCGGGCGACGTGTCTCCAATACGCGCCGCGCGGCCAGTGCCGGTGCACCCGATGCCGACAGCGCCGCGCTGATCCAAACGTTGGTGTCTACCACCACCCGGAGCGGGTGCCGGGCCCTATCAGCTCTCATCGGCCAGCAGGCTTTCCAGAACGTCTTCGTTCATTCCCGCCTGCGCGGCCGCAGCCGCGGATTCGTCCAGCGTGCCGCGCAGGCGGTCGGCATAGAACGCCCGCATGGCCTCGTAGTCCTGGGCGCTGACCATGACGCCGACGACCCGCTCGTGGCGCATCACCCGCACCGGCTCGCGCTGGGCGCGATCGAGGAACTCCCCGAAACGGGTCTTGGCTTCGTTGGCGGTGTAGGTGTGCATGGCGACAATCTAACCAAATCGAACGATTCGTTCAATTCATGCGCTCATGGTGGTGTCTAGACCTCACCCGGCCAAGAGGTTAACGCATCCGCGCAGCAGGCTTCATGATCGGCTCAACGCTCACGCATCTGCTCGGCGATCCGTGGCAGGATCATTCCGCCTGATACACCTCCCCGCCCTGCTCACGGAACTGGCGCGCCTTTTCCTCCATGCCCTTGGCCAGCGCTTCGGTTTCATCGGCGACACCCTTTTCGGCGGCGTAGTCGCGCACGTCCTGGGTGATCTTCATGGAACAGAAGTGCGGGCCGCACATGGAGCAGAAGTGGGCGTGCTTGGCGGCCTCCTTGGGCAGGGTTTCGTCGTGGAATTCCTGCGCCTTGTCCGGGTCGAGCGAGAGGTTGAACTGGTCCTGCCAGCGGAACTCGAAGCGGGCTTTTGACAGCGCGTTGTCGCGGGCCTGTACACCGGGATGGCCCTTGGCCAGATCCGCAG
>JBAYTD010000139.1:0-6994 GCA_041675805.1 Lysobacteraceae bacterium | reverse complement strand
CGGCCTGCATCGGGTCGAACGGCGCGTCCTGATCGCTCACCTTGTCGGCGAAGATGGTCCAGGTGCAGGTCTCGGCCTGCTGGAACGGTGCGTCCGGGGTCAGCGTGTAGTTGGCCGGCCCGCCGCTGACGCTGGCGGTGTGTGCGCCGGAAAGGGTGCAGGCGAGGGAGAACCAGTCGGCATCGAGCGTGACCGCCTCGCTGAACGACGCATCGAGGACGGCGTTCACGGCGACCTGGGTCGCGCCGTCGGCCGGCGTGGTGGAAACCGTCGGGGGCAAGTCCACTGCCGGGCCGAAGCTCTGGTTGGCGTTGCAGGCACCGAAGCTGTCGGCGGCCGGCTCGTTCCACTGGAAATCCGCGTACTGCGTGCCATCACCGGACAGTTGCAGGCTGTGGTCGGCCGGCGAGTTGTTGGCCTCGGACACCCCGATGTCGACGCTGGTCATGCCCTGTGCCGGGCCATTGCTGGCGGTGAAGACGCCCTCGTAGCTGAGGAACTGGATCACCGCATCGCCGGGGCCGACCAGCGCCAGCCCGTCGGGCGAGCCGTTCTGCAGGCCATCCTGCGGATAGTTGATGACGCCGATGCGCCCCTGTCCGCCGCAACTCACCAGGCTACCGGCCGGCAGCGAGTCCGTGCCGTAGCTGGCACCGCCGTTGCCGTTGTAGCGGACGATCCGGTACTGCGTCAGATCCTCGCCGGCGGTGGCGACCACCTCGACCGCCTCGCCGCTGTCCGCGCCGGCGTTGTCGTAATGGATTTCGTTGATGAACACCTCGCCCTGGGCGACGGCGGCGAAGGCCAGCGCGGCGGACAGCGCGCCGAGCCGGAACGAGCGGGAAGCGATGGACATGCGGCGGGCACCGGTCATGAGGAAAGCCGCCAAGTCTAACCGGGGTCGGCGAAGCGAATGTGTCGACGCGCTCTTGAAAGCGGAAAGCGCCGTCCCCAGATTGCCGCCGTCCCGACGCTTCACTGGCGGCGGGGTCTCCGCTAAAATTGGCACTCACCGACAGGGAGTGCTGACAAACTGTCGAAACCCACCAAAAATCAACATCTTGTGAGGAAGTCATGAATCTCAAGCCGCTCCACGATCGCGTGATCATCAAGCGCATGGAAGAAGAGAAGGTCTCCGCCGGTGGCATCGTGATCCCGGACAACGCCACCGAGAAGCCGGTCAAGGGCGAAGTCGTCGCCGTCGGCGAAGGCAAGCCGCTGGACAACGGCAGCGTCCGCGCGCTGAAGGTTAAGGCCGGCGACAAGGTGCTGTTCGGCAAGTACAGCGGCACCGAGGTCAAGGTCGACGGCACCGAGTACCTGGTCGTCCGCGAAGACGACATTTTTGCCGTCATCGGCTGATGCCGATGCGGGAATGGGGAATCGGAAAGGCGCCTAGCGCCCCGCCCTGACCTGAGCCATCCCCGTCCCGCAGTACCGGTTTCCAGCTCTTAGCCATTCCCAATTCCCAATTCCCCATTCCCGGAGTCATCCCATGGCAGCCAAAGAAGTACGTTTCGGCGAAGACGCCCGCGCCCGCATCCTTAAGGGCGTAAACACCTTGGCCAATGCGGTCAAGGTCACCCTCGGTCCGAAGGGCCGCAACGTCGTGCTCGAGAAGAGCTTCGGCGCGCCGACGATCACCAAGGACGGCGTCTCCGTCGCCAAGGAGATCGAACTGGCGGACAAGTACGAGAACATCGGCGCGCAGATCGTCAAGGAAGCGGCGTCGAAGACCTCCGACATCGCCGGTGACGGCACCACCACCGCCACCGTGCTGGCGCAGGCGTTCATCCGCGAGGGCCTGAAGGCGGTCGCCGCCGGCATCAACCCGATGGACCTCAAGCGCGGCATCGACCAGGCCGTGAAGGCGGCGGTCGGCGAGCTGAAGAACCTGTCCAAGCCCACCGCCGACGACAAGGCCATCGCCCAGGTCGGCACCATTTCCGCCAACGCCGACGAGTCCATCGGCACCATCATCGCCGACGCGATGAAGAAGGTCGGCAAGGAAGGCGTGATCACCGTTGAAGAAGGCTCCGGCCTGGACAACGAGCTGGATGTCGTCGAAGGCATGCAGTTCGACCGCGGCTACCTGTCGCCGTACTTCATCAACAACCAGCAGAGCCAGCAGGTGGAGTTCGAGGATCCGTACATCCTGATCCACGACAAGAAGATCTCCAACGTGCGCGACCTGCTGCCGGTGCTCGAAGGTGTCGCCAAGGCCGGCAAGCCGCTGCTGATCGTCGCCGAGGAAGTCGAAGGCGAGGCGCTGGCGACGCTGGTCGTCAACACCATCCGCGGCATCGTCAAGGTCGCCGCCGTCAAGGCACCGGGCTTCGGTGACCGCCGCAAGGCCATCCTGGAAGACATCGCCGTCCTCACCGGCGGCACGGTGATTTCCGAGGAAGTCGGCCTGTCGCTGGAGAAGGCAACGGTCAAGGATCTCGGCCGCGCCAAGAAGATCGTCGTCTCCAAGGAAAACAGCACCCTCATCGACGGTGCCGGCGACGCCAATGCCATCCAGTCGCGCATCAAGCAGATCAAGGCGCAGATCGAAGAGACTTCTTCGGACTACGACCGCGAGAAGCTGCAGGAGCGCGTGGCCAAGCTGGCCGGCGGCGTGGCGGTGATCAAGGTCGGCGCGTCCACCGAGATCGAGATGAAGGAAAAGAAGGCCCGCGTCGAAGACGCCCTGCACGCCACCCGCGCCGCAGTGGAAGAAGGCGTGGTGCCGGGCGGCGGCGTGGCGCTGATCCGCGCGCTGAAGGCGGTCGAAGGCCTGAAGGGTGCCAACGAGGACCAGAACCTCGGCATCGCCATCACCCGTCGCGCGCTGGAAGCCCCGCTGCGCGAGATCGTCGCCAACGCCGGCGAAGAGCCGTCGGTGATCGTCAACAAGGTGAAGGAAGGCGAAGGCAACTTCGGCTACAACGCCGCGACCGCCGAGTTCGGCGACATGATCGCCTTCGGCATCCTGGACCCGACCAAGGTCACCCGCTCTGCCCTGCAGCACGCGGCATCGGTCGCCGGCCTGGCGATCACCACCGAGGCGGTGGTGGCCGAAGTGCCGAAGAAGGACGAACCGGCGATGCCGGGCGGCGGTGGCATGGGCGGCATGGGCGGCATGGATTTCTGATCCGCGCCCGCAGCCTTGCTGTTACCAGAGAAACCCCGCTCCGGCGGGGTTTCTTTTTGCGCGCGGGTTCCCTTTCCTGCTCACGCGCGATGAAGAAGGGCGGCGGTCTCTAGACCAACGCAAACAGCAGGGTGAGCAGAGTCATGTCCGCGCACCATTCCGCCAGCACGGATATGCTGGCCGCCTCTGCCGATCTCTGCGCGCCGCCCGTGCCTGTTCGAGCCCTGCCCATGCAAAACCACGGTGCCGCGATGACCGATCTGCCTAGGCTGACGGGCAAGCTCGTGGTCGCCGGCGGCTCACCATGAAACACGGTCTTCCACTGCGAGCGGCGGATTTGCGGGGCCTGGGGCGGCTTGGCGTCGAGGCGGTATTGCAGGTCACCGATCTGGTCGAGGCGGTGCATGGCGGCATCCAGCATGTCGCCACCTTGCGTGCGCCGCGTCCCGGCGCGCGGCCGGGCCATGTCGCCCGATTCGCCTACGGCAGTGTCCGGGGCGTGACGCGGCTGGTCGGGGCGGCGCTGGAGCGGGTCGCGACGGGTCTGGACGGAGCCGCCAATGATGCGGCGCATTCGGCCGGACGCGAGGCGGTGCTGGCGGCGTTGAACGGCGTGCTGGGCGACCATCTCGAAGCCAGTGGCAATCCGTTCGCCATCCCGCTGCATCTGCGCCACGGCGATGCCGTGTTGCCGCTGGACGACCGTGCCGCGCTGCGCGCTGCGCTGCCCGATGCCCAACCGCGCGTGCTGGTCCTGTTGCACGGGCTGTGCATGTCGCCCTGGCAATGGCGGATGCGCTCGGCGCGGGCGACGCCGGACACCGATATCCAGGCGCTGGCCGAATCCCTCGGGTACAGCGTGCTGCTTCTGCACTACAACAGCGGCCGCCATGTCGCCCACAACGGTCGCGAGCTTGCCGGCCAGCTCCAGGCACTGGTCGATGCCTGGCCGCGACCGATCAGTCAATTGACCCTGCTGGGCCACAGCATGGGCGGGCTGGTGGCGCGCAGCGCCTGCCACGCGGCGCAGGACCACGGACATGGCTGGGTGCGGCTGCCGGTGTCACTGATCTGCCTCGGCACCCCGCACCATGGTGCGCCGCTGGAACGCGCCGGAAACGGCGTTGATCGCTTGCTGGCAGCCTTGCCGCTGGTGGCACCGTTTGCCCGCCTGGGCCACCTGCGCAGCGCCGGCATCACCGATCTGCGGCATGGCGCAGTGAGTGAGCCGGATGTTCGCGGACCGGGCCGATTCGCCGTCTGTGGCCGGCCGCATACAGTGTTGCCCTTGCCGGAAACGGTGGCCCTGCATGTGCTGGCCGGCACGCGCTCGCCGTCACTCGCGCGCTCCCGCCTGCGTGGCGATGGGCTGGTGCCGGTCGCCAGCGCGCTGGGGCAACATCGTGACCCGGAGCGCGATCTCGCCGTGCCCGCGTCGCGAAAGGCGATCATTGCCGATGCCGGGCATCTGGCGCTGCTGCATCATCCCGAGGTGTTGTCCGTGCTCGGGCGCTGGCTGCGCCGCGGCAACGGCTGAACCGGCCGGCGACGCAGCGCTGCTCGATCACGGCCGGCTCTTCGCGCTGACAGCACGGTGGTCGCGCCGAGGGAAAAGCGACCTGTGCCCTCAGGGCCGATGCTCGCTGGCCAGGTAGGCTTCGCCCTGCATTTCGATCAGGCGGCTTTCGGTGCGCTGGAACTCGTGGCGCAGTTTGTCGCCCTGGTACAGCGCGGTCAGCGGGACGGCGGCGGAGAGGATCAGGTTGACGTGGCGGTCGTAGAGTTCGTCGATCAGGTGGACGAAGCGACGCGCGGCGTTTTCGTTGGCGGTGCCCAGCGCCGGCACGTCGGCCAGCAGCACGGTGTGGAAGTCGCGGGCGATCTCGATGTAGTCGGCGGCCGAGCGCGGGCCTTCGCAGAGCGCGGTGAAATCCAGCCAGGCCACGCCGTCGCAGTGGTCGATGGCGGGGATCGGGCGGTCGTTGATGCGCAGCGGTTCGCCTTCGTGGACGGTGTCGGCGGTGAGCCGTTCGTACAGTTCGCGCAGGGCGGCGTCGGCGGCCCGGCCCAGCGGATGGTGGTAGACGCTGCCTCGTGACAGCGTGCGCAGGCGGTAGTCGGTGGCGCTGTCCATGCGGTGGACCACGCAATGCTCTTGCAGCAGGGCGATGGCGGGCAGGAAGTTGGAGCGCTGCAGGCCGTCGCGGTACAGGTTGGCGGGGACGGTGTTGGAGGTGGTGACCAGGGTGACGCCGTGGTCGAACAGGCCCTGCAGGAGGCGGGCGAGGATCATCGCATCGCCGATGTCGCTGACGAAGAACTCGTCCAGACACAGCACACGCAGGTCGCGGGCGTAGTCGCGGGCGACCTTCAGCAGCGGATCGCTGTGCTGGCCCAGGTCGCGCAGGCGGGCGTGTACCTCGCCCATGAAACGGTGGAAGTGGACGCGCTTCTTGGCCGGCGTCGGCAGGTGCTCGAAAAACAGGTCGACGAGGAAGGTCTTGCCGCGACCGACGCCGCCCCACAGGTACAGGCCGCGCACCGGGCGCGGTTTGCGCAGGCGCGCCAGCAGGCCGCCCGGCGGCGCGGCGGAGAGGGCGGCGAACAGACGGTCGAACTCGACCAGGGCGGCGCGCTGGGCCGGGTCGTCCTGCCAGCGGCCGGCGAGCACGCCTTCGGCATAGGCGATTCCGGGCGGAATCGGCCGCGTGTCGGCGCGGCGGCTCACGCCTTGGCGGGCAGGTTGGCGCGCACGCCGTTCTTCAGTGCGCCACGCAGGTCCATCAGGCGACGGTGGAAGAAATGGCTGGTTTCCGGCATCCGGATCAGGTTGGGACGCTCGTCCTCGGCGATGTCCTCGATCCAGTCGTAGACCGCCTGCGGATCGACCACGTCGTCTTCCTCGCCCTGGATCACCAGCCACGGACACGGCGGCGGCAGCACGGCGGAAAAATCCCAGCGTCCGGCGGGCGGGGCGACCGAGATCATCTGCGCCAGCGGCAGATGCCGCGCGCCAAGCAGGGCGACGTAGGCACCGAAGGAGAAACCGGCCAGCCACAGGGCGTGCCCGGGCCGCTGTGCGCGCACCCATTCGGCCACCGCCAGCAGATCCAGGGTTTCGCCGCGGCCCTCGTCGTACTCGCCTTCGGAGTTGCCGACGCCGCGGAAGTTGAAGCGCACCGTGGCCAGGCCCAGTTCCAGCAGGCTGCGCTCGATCATCGTCACCACCTTGTTGTGCATGGTGCCGCCATGCAGGGGGTGCGGATGACAGATCACCGCCGTGGCCGGCACGGCCAGCTCGGCCTCGGGCAGGTCGATGGCCAGTTCCAGCGCGCCAGCGGGGCCGGGCAGCATGATGCCGGCGGCGGTGGCGGGGAAGTCGGGCAGGGGAGCGCTCATGGATGCAGCTCGGGTGGGCGGGGAGGGCCGATGATACCGAAGCGACGCGCCGCCGCCGCGTGCCGGAGGACGCCGCTCATGGCGCGCGCGAGAAGTCCAGGCCGATCAGCAGCGGATCGTGGTCGGAGGCGCGCCAGGGCTGTTCGCTGTACCAGTCGGCCTTGCGCTGGTCGATGCGGAAGTCGAAGGCTTCGCTTTCGTCGGCGTTGGCGTGCCAGACCACCGCGCCGCTGACCTTGTCGGCCAGCGTCGGCGACACCAGCGCATGATCGATCCGTCCGGCCTGTCCGGCATGGACATAACTGTAGGCGCGGGCGACACCGCCGAGTTCGAAGGCATCGCGCCAGCCGAGTTCGCGCAGGCGGCGCAGCGGGTCTTCCTGGCTGTTGGCGTTGAAGTCGCCCAGCAGCACGGCGTTGGCGTTGCCGGCGGCGGCCGGATCGCCGGCAAGCCAGTCGT
>JBAYTD010000138.1:0-7032 GCA_041675805.1 Lysobacteraceae bacterium | reverse complement strand
TGGCGGCGATTCCGCTGCTGCTGGCGACGCGCCGGCGCTTTCCGCTGACCCGGCTGCTGTATTGGCTGATCGCCCTGCACTGCCTGATCCTGATCTACGGTGCCAAATACACCTACGCGCTGACCCCGCTCGGCGACTGGCTGCGCGACACCTTCGATCTGACGCGCAACAACTACGACCGCATCGGCCATCTGGCGCAGGGTTTCATCCCCGCCATCCTCGCCCGCGAGCTGCTGCTGCGGCTGACCCCGCTGCGGCGCGGCGGGTGGCTGTTCTATCTGGTCTGCGCCGCCTGCCTGTCGTTCAGCGCCTTCTTCGAACTGATCGAATGGTGGGCGGCGCTGCTGATGGGCGGCGACGCCGACGCCTACCTCGCCACCCAGGGCGATGTCTGGGACACGCAATGGGACATGTTCTGCGCCCTGGTCGGCGCGCTGACGGCGCAACTCGCGCTTTCGCGCCTGCATGACCGCCAACTCGGCCTGACCACACCACGATGACCCGCAGGGAAGAACCATGACCCATTCGCTCGCCCATCGCGGCGCGGTGCTGCTGCGCGACGGCTTCGCCGATTACCACGCGCGCTTCGCCCTCGTCACCCAGCGCGCGCGCAAGCGTTTCGAGCAGCGTGACTGGGCCGGTGCCCGCGCCGACGCGGTCGAGCGCATCGAACTGTACGACCGCTGCGTCGCCGAAACATCCACCCAGTTGCGCGGCACGCTGGGCGAGCGCGCCCACGACCACGAACTGTGGTGCGCGATCCGCAACGGCTACGCCGGGCTGGTCGCGCCGCTGATCGACCAGGAGCTGTACAAGACCTACTTCAACACGCTGAGCCGGCGCTTCCACAAGACCCGCGGCGTCGATGCCGAGATCGAGTTCGTCGCACTGGACATCGAGCCGACCGACCGCATCACCCATCCGGTCAGCCACCATGCCTACGTGGTGGCCGGGCCGCTGCGCGCGCTGTGCCGGCGCTTGCTGGACGACTTCGTGTTCTCCGTGCCGTATGAGGATGCCGACCAGTGCGCCGCCCGCATCGCCGCGGCGCTGGTCACGCAACTGGCCGACTGGGGTGAGAGCCCGGTGAAAAGCATGGAACTGCTCGACACCGTGTTCTACCGCGAGCGCCGCGCCTACCTGATCGGCCGGGTGTTCGGCGAGGATCGCTACGCGCCCTGCGTGATCGCCCTGGTCAACACCGAGGGCGGCCTGCGCGCTGACGCCGTGCTGACCCGGCGCGAGCGTCTGGCGGTGCTGTTCGGCTACACGCGCAGCTATTTCCACGCCGACCTGTCCACCGTGGGCGACGCCGTGGTGTTCCTGCGCAGCCTGTTGCCGGCCAAGCCGCTGGACGAGATCTACACCATCCTCGGCCGCGCCAAGCAGGGCAAGACCGAGCGCTACCGCCACTTCTTCCGCCACCTCGGCGCGCGCCCGGGCGAGCGCTTCGTGCATGCCGACGGCGAGCGCGGCATGGTGATGCTGGTGTTCACCCTGCCCTCCTATCCGCTGGTGTTCAAGCTGATCCGCGACAAGTTCGCGTTTCCGAAAAACATGGCCCGCGACGAGGTGCAGGCCAAGTACCGGCTGGTGTTCCACCACGACCGCGTCGGCCGGCTGGTCGATGCGCAGGAGTTCCGCCACCTGCGTTTTTCCAAGCGCCAGTTCGACCCGCTGCTGCTGGAGGAACTGCTGCAGGGCTGTCGCGAATCGGTGATGGAGGATGGCGACGATCTGGTCGTCACCCATTGCTACATCGAGCGCCGCCTGCGCCCGCTGAACCTGTACGTGAAGGAGGTCGCCGAGGCCGAGGCGATCCGCGCCGTGCTCGACTACGGCCAGTCGATCAAGGATCTGGCGCGCAGCAACATCTTTCCCGGCGACCTGTTGCTGAAGAACTTCGGCATCTCGCGCACCGGCCGCGCCATCTTCTACGACTACGACGAACTGTGCCTGGTCACCGAATGCCGCTTCCGCGCCCTGCCCAGCGCCCGCCACGACGACGAGGAAATGCACCACGGGGCGTGGTTCCACGTCGATGACAACGACGTGTTTCCCGAACAGTTTCCGCGCTTTCTCGGCCTCACCGACGGCCAGCGCGAGGCGCTGCTCGCCGCGCACGGGGAAATCTTCGACGTGCGCTGGTGGCTGGACGTGCAGGAGCGCCTGCGCGGCGGCGGCTACGCCGACGTGCCGCCCTACCCGGATCGAGAACGCCTCGCCCTGCAACAGGTGATCGACGACGCTGTGCTAGATTCGCCGGCCTGTCCCGTACCGGAGTCCGACGGATGAAACGCAGCACGCTGTCCCTCGCCCTTGTCCTGGTCCTCGCCGCCTGTGGCGGCCAGCCGCCCAGCGCCCCCGCCGAGCCCGTCGCGCCGGAACCGCCGCCGCCACCGGCGATGCAGGAAGCACCGACAGCCTCGGCGCTGGAACAGGCCATCGCCGGCGACTGGCGCACGCCGGAGTTCGTCGCCCGCGACGCCCATCGCCATCCGCAGGAGACGCTGGCGTTCTTCGGCATCGACGCCGACAGCCGGGTCGTCGAAATCACCCCCGGCGGTGGCTGGTACGCCGAAATCCTCGCTCCGCTGGTCAGGGAATCCGGCCGTTACATCGGCGCGGTGATCGACGAGAACGCGGTCGACAACGAGCGCAGCAAGGCCTATTACGCGCGCACCAATCAGGCCCTGCGCGACAAGTTCGCCGCCGCGCCGGAAGTGTTCGGCGCGGCCGAACTGGTCGGCGTCGACCCGCTGGCCCCGGTGTTCGCCGAGCCGGGCAGCGTCGATGCCGTGCTGACCTTCCGCAATGTCCACAATTGGCTCGGCACGGCCGGTCAGGCGGAAGCCATGTTCGCCGGCTTCTTCGCCGCGCTGGAGCCCGGTGGCGTGCTCGGCGTGGTCGAGCATCGCGCCGCCGGCGAACTGCCCGACGGCGACCGCAGCGGCTACGTCAGCGAGGCGCGGGTCATCGCCCTGGCCGAGGCCGCCGGCTTCGTGCTCGACGCCTCCAGCGAGATCAACGCCAACCCGGCCGACAGCAAGGACCATCCGAACGGCGTCTGGACCCTGCCGCCCTCGCTCAACGTGCCCGAAGGCGAGGACGCCGAAAAGTACCGCGCCATCGGCGAATCCGACCGCATGACCCTGCGCTTCCGCAAACCCGCCGAAGGCTGAGCAGGCGGGATGGACAACCGGGCGGCGGCACCGCAAGCCGCCGCCCGCTGCCGCCGGACAACGCGGCAACCCGAAACGCTCAGCGCTGGAACAGGTTGCGCCTGGTCTCCTCGCTCATCTCCGCCGGCTGGTTGAAGCGCTCCTTGACCGCATAGGCGCGCTGCACCGAGGGCCGTTGCCGCAAGGCCTCGTGCCAGCGCCGCAGGTTGGGATAGTCGGCCAGATCGATGTGATGCCAGTCGTGGGCATCGGCCCAGGGATGACAGGCCATGTCGGCGATGGAGTAACCCTCGCCGTCGATGAAGTCGCGGCCCTCCAGGCGGCGCTCCAGCACGCCGTACAAACGCGCGGTCTCGCGCTGGTAGCGTTCGATGGCGTAGGCGATCTTGTCCGGCGCGTAGCGGCTGAAATGATGGTTCTGGCCGAGCATCGGGCCATAGCCGCCGACCTGCCAGAACAGCCACTCCAGCACCGTCTTGCGTCGCCGCGGATCGGCCGGCAGGAAGCGCCCGGTCTTTTCCGCCAAGTAGATCAGGATCGCGCCGGACTCGAACACGCTGATCGGCTCGCCGCCATCGGCCGGGGCATGGTCGACGATGGCCGGCATCCGGTTGTTGGGCGAGATGGCGAGGAACTCCGGCTTGAACTGGTCGCCTGTGCCGATGTTGACCGGCACGATGCGGTAATCCAGCCCGGCCTCTTCCAGAAACAGGGTGATCTTGTGGCCGTTGGGCGTGGGCCAGTAATGCAGTTCGATCATGGCGAGAAATCCGTGGTTGCGCGTATCCTCGCCAGCCTAGCACGGGGGACGGGAGCGATCCGATGGCACAACGCAGGGTGCTGATCACCGGTGCCGGCAGCGGCCTGGGACTGGCACTGGCGCAGCGCTACGCGGCGCGCGGCGACCGCGTCGCCTGCATCGATCTGCACGGCGACCGCGCCGAGGCCGCCTGCGCCGGGCTTGCCGGCGAGGGCCATCTGGCGCACGGCGCGGATGTCGGCAGCGATGAATCCATGGCTGCGCTGGCGCAGGACGTGCATTCGCAATGGGGCGCGCCGGACGTGCTGGTCAACAACGCCGGCATCGCCAGCGGCGGCGGCCTGCTCGACGCCGGCATGGACGAGTGGCGGCGAGTGCTGGAGATCAACCTGCTAGGCGTGGTGCGCGGCTGCCGCGCCTTCCTGCCGGCCATGGTCGAGCGCGGTGCCGGCCAGGTGATCAATGTCGCCAGCTTCGCCGCCCTCGCCGGTGCGCCCAACATCATGAGCTACGGCGTCTCCAAGGCCGGCGTGCTGGCGCTGTCCGAGCAGTTGCGCGCCGAGATGCAGCCGCATGGCGTGCGGGTCAGCGTGATCTGCCCGGCCTTCTTCCGCACCAACCTGTTGCAGAACTGGGTCGGCAGCGCGCAGATGCGCCCGTTCGCGGAACGGATGATGGCGCTGTCCGACGATCCACTGGAGCGCGTCGCCGACGCCTGCCTCGCCGGCGTCGAACGCGGCGATTTCCTGATCCTCCCGACCCGCCGCGAGCCACTGCGCTGGCGCATCAAACGCTGGTTTCCGGAACTGTATTTCCGCAGCCTGATGAAGGGCGTTGCCCGCGCAACGCGGCGATAGGTTTTCCGGCTCAACGCGGATCGACGCGGGTGATTCGAGCCCGTGTTTTGCCGGCCCGTTGCTCGTGTACACCTCGCCCTTGAATCACCGCACCCGTTCGCGCTGAGGTATCGAAGCGTATGCCAAGCGTCAACAAGTAGCCCGGATCTTTCGACCAGCTCAGAACAAGTACGCCCATGGTGTATTGAAGCGTCCAGGCATGCGCTTCGATACCTCAGCGCGAACGGGTGCGGTGGTTTCAAGCTTTTCAGCGCGAACGGGTGCGCGGTAATTTGAAGCCTCTGTCGGCTCCACCGCTTCGCGGTTTGAGCCGACCTACCCGAAACCGGCTCGGCTCTTGCTCTTCGCTCCCACCGCCCGCCATCGCGCCGAGCAACGCAGCCGGCTTCGGGGAGAAGGCGCGAATGTTCGAGGCCATGGATGGCCGAGTTTGCGCCGGCCCGAAGCTGGCGGGTAGCGGAGGGCACCGTTGCCGCGTAGCGGCAACGGCGCGATGCTCGGGTCGCCTTCTCTGCCTACTTTCTCTTGGCGACTCAAGAGAAAGCAGGTCGTCCGCCGCCGAGGCAGACGAAACCCTGGCGACACCGCAAAGTCAGGCGAGAGAAGCCAATCACGAACCCCCAATCCCCAACCACTCACACCTCGGTCGGATTGATCTTCTCCGGATCGAGCTTGTATTCCTTGATCGCCCGCGCCACGTCCTTGGCGTTCATCGTGCCCTCGGCGGCGAGGGCGGCGATAGCGGCGTGGGCAATGTAGTAGCGGTCCACCTCGAAGAAACGACGCAGGTTGGCGCGGGTGTCGGAACGGCCGAAGCCGTCGGTGCCGAGCACGCTGTAGCGCATCGGGACGAAGGCGCGGATCTGGTCCGGATACTGGCGCACGTAGTCGGTGGCGGCGATGGCCGGGCCGCTGCGGCCGCTCAGGCACTTGGCGACGTGGCTCTGTCGCGGCGTCCTGGCTTCCGGGTTGAGGCGGTTCCAGCGCTCGACATCGAAGCCGTCGCGACGCAGTTCGGTGAAGCTGGGGCAGGACCAGATGTCGGCACGGACGCCGAAATCCTTTTCCAGCAGATCGGCGGCGGCGATCACTTCGCGCAGGATGGTGCCCGAGCCAAGCAGTTGCACGCAGGGCGAATTGCTCCTGCTCCGGCCCTTTGCTTTGGACGCATCCCGAATGCCGAGACCGGAGTCCTTCAACAGGTACATGCCGCGAATGATGTCCTCTTCCGCGCCGGCCGGCATTTCCGGGTGCGCGTAGTTCTCGTTCATCAAGGTCAGGTAATAGAACTCGTCGACCTGCTCGGCGAGCATGCGCTGCATGCCGTGTTGCAGGATGACGGCGACCTCGTAGCCGAAGGTCGGATCGTAGGGCCGGCAGTTGGGGATGGCACCGGCCAGCAGGTGGCTGTGGCCGTCCTCGTGCTGCAGGCCTTCGCCGTTGAGCGTGGTGCGGCCGGCGGTGGCGCCGAGCAGGAAGCCGCGCGCGCGCATGTCGCCGGCCAGCCAGGTCAGGTCGCCGACGCGCTGGAAGCCGAACATCGAGTAGAAGATGAAGAACGGCAGCATCGGCAGGTTGTTGGTGCTGTAACTGGTCGCCGCGGCCAGCCAGGAGGAGAACGCGCCGGCCTCGGTGATGCCTTCCTGCAACACCTGTCCGGATTGATCCTCGCGGTAGTACATCAACTGGTCGGCGTCGACCGGCTTGTACTTCTGCCCGAACGGGGCGTAGATGCCGATCTGCCGGAACAGGCCCTCCATGCCGAAGGTGCGCGCCTCGTCGGCGACGATCGGCACGCTGCGCGGGCCGACCTGCTTGTCGCGCAAGATCAGGTTGAGCGCCTGCACGAAGGCCATGGTGGTGCTGATCTCGCGCTCGCCGGTGGACTTGAGCAGGCGCTCGAACACCGACAGCGCCGGCGTGGTGAACGACTCGTCGGCCTTCGCCCGGCGCTGCGGCAGCGGGCCGCCGAGCGCGCTGCGGCGCGACTTCAGGTACTGCACCTCGGGCGAGTCCTCGCCGGGGTGGTAGAACGGCACGCTGGGCAGTTGTTCGTCGCTGATCGGGATGTTGAAGCGGTCGCGGAAGTCGCGCACTGCGGCGTCATCCAGCTTCTTGGTCTGGTGGGTCGGGTTGAGCGATTCGCCGGCCTTGCCCATGCCGTAGCCCTTCACCGTCTTGGCCAGGATCACGGTCGGCATGTCCTTGGTCCGCACCGCCTGGTGGTAGGCGG
>JBAYTD010000137.1:0-7145 GCA_041675805.1 Lysobacteraceae bacterium | reverse complement strand
GCCGCGCCCTGCTGCCGACCGCCTCGACCCGGGTGGAACCGGGCGACGAGGTGTTCTTCCTCGCCGAGAGCCGCCACGTGCGCACGGTGATGGCGGAGCTGCGGCGCGCCGAGCAGCCGGCACGGCGGGTGTTCATCGCCGGCGGCGGCAACATCGGCCATCGCCTGGCCAAGGCGCTGCAGGGGCGTTTCAGCGTCAAGGTGCTGGAGCGCTCGCGCGAGCGCGCCAGGCGCATCGCCGAGGATCTCGACGCCATCGTGCTGGTCGGCGACTGTTCGGACGAGGATCTGCTGCGCGAGGAGAACATCGACAGCACCGACATCTACTGCGCGCTGACCAATGACGACGAGGCCAACATCCTGTCGGCGATGCTGGCCAAGCGCATGGGCTGCCAGCGCGTGGTGGCGCTGATCAACCGGCCGGCCTACGCCGAACTGGTCGAGGGCGACAGCAGCATCGACATCGCGGTGAGCCCGCAGCAGGTGACGCTGGGCGCGCTGCTGACCTCGATCCGCCAGGGCAGCATGGTCAAGGTACACAGCCTGCGCCGCGGCATGGCGGAAGCCATCGAAGCGGTGGCGCTGGGTGATCGCCGCACCTCGGGGGTAATCGGACGCTCGCTGGAGGAGCTGCAACTGCCCGATGGCGCCACCATCGGCGGCCTGGTGCGTGGCGACGCGCTGCTGATCGCCCACCACGACGTGGTCATCGAGGCCAACGACCACATCATCGTGTTCCTCGCCGACAAGCGCCAACTCAAGCGCGTGCAATCACTGTTCCGCACCGACGCCACCTGGTTCTGAGCCACCCATGCGCTGGCGCATCATCCTCAAGATCCTCGGCGTCATCGTCGGCCTGACCGCGCTGACCAAGCTGCCCTCGCTGCTGCTGGCGCTGGCGCTGGGCGAGGACACCGTCGGCGTGTTCGCGCTCGGTTTCCTGCTCAGCGCCGGGCTGGGCCTGCTGCTGTGGTGGCCGCACCGGCGGGTCAGCTACGACCTGCGCCTGCGCGACGGCTTCCTGATCGTCACCCTGACCTGGCTGGTGGCCAGCGTGGTGTCCAGTCTGCCGCTGATGGCCGGGCCGCCGCACCTGAGTTTCAGCGGTGCGGTGTTCGAGGCGACCTCGGCGCTGACCACCACCGGCGCGACGGTGATCGAGACGCTGGATGCGCTGCCCAGATCGGTGCTGCTGTACCGCCAGGTGCTCCAGTTTCTCGGCGGCATGGGCATCGTGATCCTCGCCGTCGCCATCCTGCCGATGCTGAAGATCGGCGGCACCCAACTGTTCCGCGCCGAGACCACCGGGCCGTCGCGCGACAGCAAGCTGACGCCACGCATCGGCGAGACGGCGAAGGCGCTGTGGCTGGTCTACGTCGGCCTGACCACGCTGTGCATGGCGGCCTACTGGGCAGCCGGGATGAACCTGTTCGACGCCATCGGCCACGCCCTGAGCACGGTGTCGACCGGCGGCTTCTCGCATTACGACGAGGCATTCGGGCACTGGGACAGCGCCCTGATCGAGGCGGTGGCAATCGTCTTCATGACCCTGGGCGGAATCAATTTCGGCCTGCACTTCGTCGCCTGGCGCGATGCCGGCGTGGGCCATTATTTCGCCGACGCCGAGACGCGGGCGTTCCTGCGCATCCTCGGCGTCGCCGCGCTGGTGCTGGCGCTGACCCTGTGGCTGGGCGGCGACTACGCCACGCTGGTGCAATCGCTGCGCTTCGCCACCTTCCAGGCGGTGTCGGCGATGACCACCACGGGCTTTGCCGTGCAGGGCTTCGACACCTGGTCCAGCATCGCGCCGATGGGGCTGATGACGCTGGCGGTGATCGGCGGCTGTTCGGGCTCCACCGTCGGCGGCCTGAAGGTGGCGCGGGTGATGATGCTGCTGCGCCAGGGCCTGCGCGAGGTGCACCAACTGGTGCATCCGAAGGCGCAATTCCTGATCAAGCTGGGCGGCCGGCGGGTGTCCGAGCGCATCGTGCTGTCGGTGGGCGGCTTCATCGCGCTGTGGATGATCTGCTTCATGGCGCTGCTGTTCGGCTTCATCCTCGCCGGGCTGGATGCGCTATCGGCCTTCGGTGCCGCCGTCGCCACGCTGACCAATGTCGGCCCCGGGCTGGGTCGGGTCGCGGTCACTTTCGGCGAGGTCGGCGATGCTGCGGTCTGGCTCGGCACCCTCGGCATGCTGCTCGGCCGGCTGGAGGTGTTCTCCGTCCTGGTGCTGCTGACCCCGGCCTTCTGGCGCGAGTAGCGGCGGCCGGGTCAGCCAGCGCCGCAGGCGGCGGACGATGCGCCGCGCCTCCGCTTCCGGCAGGTAGGACAGCGTGGTCGGGCCGCCGCGTGCGCCGGCGGTGTCGAGGTCGATGTGGGCCATGCCGGCGCGGCGGTCGAGGAAGGATTGCCGCAGACGCACCGCCTGGATGCGCTCGCGCTCGACGATCCACCAGCGCCGGTACAGCCAGCCCTGGCGCCAGATCGCCCGGTGCGCGTCGATGCTGTAGGCGGCCTCGGCCGCTGCGCGCCGTGTGCCGAGCAGGATCGGCACGGCAAGCAGCAGCAACGCCAGCGCCTGGCCGCCGAACGGCCCGCTCAGCAGCAGCGCGCCGAAGGCCAGCCCGGCCAGCGGCTGCCTCGCCATCCGCCGCCAGGCGCGCGGATGGATCGGATGCCAGTCGGTGTGTTCCCAGCGCAGATCCGGCAGCCAGCGCTGCAACAGGCCGTCGATGCGTGCCGCCGGACCGGCCGGAAGCAGGGCGTCGATGCCGCGCACGCGGTCCTCGCTGTCGTGGCTGGCGGCGGTTTCGATGTGCAGGGCGCGGCGGTTGACCCGTCGCAGCAGCCATGGCTCGCGCACCGACCAGCGCTGGATCTTGGCTACCGAGGTATGGCTGCGGGTGCGCGTCAACAGACCGTGTTCGACATCGATGCGGTCGCCGGTCTGGCTCAACCGGAAGTCGTGATAGCGCAGCAGCACGAGGACCACGCCGAGCAGGCGCAGCAGCAGCGAGGCCAGCGCCAGCAGCACCAGGGCGGAGACGAACCAGGCAAGGCCGGGCAGCGCCGTGCCCAGCATCTGCTGCCCGCGCGCCAGCGCGCCCGGCACGGCGCGCCACCAGTCGCCGGTCTCGAACTGCCAGAGCAGGCCCATTGCCGCGCCCAGCACGACCCAGCCGCGATTGCTGGACAGGCCCAGCCAGATCAGATCGATGGTGGAGCATTCGGCCAGCGGCGGACGCCGGACCGCCGGCGTTTCGGCGTCGGCTGCGGTCGCCGGCTGGCCGCCGCTGCGGATGCGCTCGGCCAGCGCCTGGGCCTGCGGCAGCGCCAGCACGCGCATCTGCGCCTCGGCCTGGTTGCCGCCGGTGGCCGATTCGATGCGCACCTCGGCCACGCTGGCCAGCCGGTGCAGCACCGATTGACGCAGTTCGACGTTGTGCAGACGGCTGAAGGGCAGGTGGCGGGTTTCGCGGTGCAGCAGGCCGCTGCGGATCACCAGCGCATCGGCGTCGATGCGATAGCCGTAGGTGAAATAACGCCACACCGACAGCGTCACGATCACTGCCGCGCCGATGCCGATGGCGATCATCTGCCAACCTTCGCCGCGACCGCCACCGAAGAACAGCAGGGCGATCAGCGGAAACGCCATCTGCCGCAACTGCGCCAGCAATTCGAACAGCCAGGACAGCGGATGCAGGCGATGCAGCGCGCCGGCCTCCGTCGAGGCGGGATCAGAAGCGCTGGTCATGGCCTTCCAGCAGGGCGTCGCGCAGCGTCCGCGCGCGATCCAGGGTCAGGCCCGGCAGGCTCACCGCCGCCAGTTGCGTGCCGGCGGTGTAGACCACCAGTTCCGCCAGACCCAGCTTCTGCGCCAGCGGATGGCGGCGGATGTCGGTGTGCTGCACGCGCGAGCGGGCGATGTGGCTTTCCGTGCGCCAGCACACGCCACCGCGCACGCAGAAGCCTTCGTCATCGAGCAGGAAACGGGTGGCGCGATGGCTCAGCGCGGCCAGTCGCCAGCCGATGGCCAGCGCCACCAGGGTCAGCACCAGCCACAACCCGGCGGCAGCGCCCACGCCCAGTCCCAGGCGCGACATCAGCGCCACGGCACCGATCCCGGCGGCAACCGCCAGCGCCGCCACCCAGAACAGGTTGCCGAGGCGGAACAGCCAGATGGCCTGCGCCGGCAGGGACTCGAAAGTGCGCCCGGCGGGCGCTGCTGAGGCAGGCGGTGAGGGCGTGTCTGTGTTCATGGTGTGCGGGACGGCTCGGGATCGGGTTCGTGACCGGCGTAGCGTGGCCGGCCCTGCTCATCATGGGAAGGGTAGCGCTTGTAGGTCCACTGGTATTGTGCGGGAGCCTGGCGCACCGCCGCCTCGATGCCCTGATTCAACGCGCGCAGGGCGACATCCGCATCCTCGTCACCGATCCGTGCCGGGGCCGGCAGGATGCGGATGCGGAAACCGGCTGCCTCGGGAAGACGCTCGGCAAAGGCGAACAGCACCGTCGCGCCGGTACGCCGGGCCAGTTTCGGCAACAGCGTCATGGTCAGCGCCGGCACGTCGAACAGCGGTGCCAGCCGGCCTTCGCCGGCCTTGGGGCGCTGGTCGGGCAGGATGCCCAGGGTGCCGCCGGCGCGCAGCAGGGTCAGCATGCGCCGCACCGAAGCCGGCTCGGCGCGCAACTGTTCGACGCCTGGATGGCCGCGGGCGCGGCGCAGCAGCGGCTCCAGCGCGGCGCGCTCGGGAGCGCGGTAGACCACCGCCAGGTCGCCCCGACTGGCCAGCCAGACGTTCAGCACTTCCCAGTTGCCGAGGTGCGGCGCGGCGATGATCAGACCGTGGCCGGCAGCGCGGGCGGCGTCGAACAACTCCGCGCCGTCCACCTCGCTCACCCAGCGCAGCGTGTCGGCCGCCGGGCGTGTCCACACCGCGCAGGTTTCCAGGCTGGTGCGCGACATCTCCGCCATCGCCCGGCGCAGCATCGCCTCGCGGCCGGTGGCGTCCAAATCGGGCAGGCACAGGCGCAGGTTGACCCGCCCGACGCGCGCCTCGCGCGAGCCGAAGCGCCGCACCAACGCCGCCAGCGGCGTCGCCAGCGCATGCAGCGCGCGCAGCGGCAGTCGGCCGATCAACCACATGGCGGCGTACAGCAGGCTGGCGAGGGCGGGCATCGACGGCGGCATGGCGGCAAGTCTAGCCGCTGCATTGACCACATCGACACGCGCCGGGCAGCATGCCGGCATGATCTCGCCGCGCGCCGCCCCACCATGATCGCCCTGATCCAGCGCGTCGAGCGCGCCCATGTCGAGGTCGACGGCGAGCGCGTCGGTGAGATCGGTCGCGGCCTGCTGGCCCTGATCGCGGTGCAGCCGGAGGACGGCGAGGCGCAGGTCCGGCGCATGCGCGAGCGCCTGCTCGGCTATCGCGTGTTCGAGGACGCACAGGGGCGGATGAACCGCTCGCTCGCCGACATCGGCGGCGGCCTCCTGCTGGTCAGCCAGTTCACCCTCGCCGCCGACACCCGCAACGGCATGCGCGCCAGTTTCAGCAGCGCCGCCGCACCCGAGCAGGCGGAACATTGGTTCACCCGCCTGGTCGAAGCCTGTCGCGAAGTCCATGCCGGGGTGGAAACCGGGCGCTTCCGGTCCCATATGAGGGTGAGCCTGGTCAACGACGGACCGGTGACCTTCCACCTCCAGGCCTGAGGCGGCCTCGCCGCCGGCAGCGCGGCGGTGCCGAAAAACCCGGCCAGGATGGCCCATTAGACCCTTTCCATTCATTGGGTTAGGGGCGCACCACCGTTTTGAGCTATACTGGTGCGTTCCTTTTCCCACTTTAACCCGGGATTCCGCATGGCGAGCGACAATCAGGAGCAGCAGTCCGAAATCAAGCAGCTCATCACCAAGGGCCGCGAACAGGGCTATCTGACCTACGCCGAAGTCAACGACCACCTGCCGGGCGACATCGTCGACCCGGAACAGATCGAAGACATCATCGGCATGATCAACGACATGGGCATCCAGGTCCATGAAGTGGCGCCGGATGCCGAAACCCTGTTGATGTCCGACTCGGCCCGCTCGGCCGACGACGAGACCGCCGCCGAGGAAGCCGTCGCGGCGCTGTCCGCGCTGGATTCCGAAGCCGGCCGCACCACCGACCCGGTGCGCATGTACATGCGCGAGATGGGCACGGTGGAACTGCTCACCCGCGAGGGCGAGATCGCCATCGCCAAGCGCATCGAGGAAGGCCTCAACCAGGTGCAGTCGGCTCTGGCCAGCTTCCCGTGGACGATCCTGCTGCTGCTGGAAGAGTACGACCTGCACCTCGAAGGCAAGAAGCGCCTGACCGAGATCGTCCTCGGCTATGCCGACCTCGAGGCGGCCGCGGCTGCCGCCGCCGCCGAAGCCGCTGCGGCGGCGCTGGCCGAACCCGAGTCCGAGGACAGCGAGTCCGAGGAGGAGGAAGAAGAGGACGAGGAAGAAGAGGCGACGCCGGCCGACACCGGCCCAGATCCGGCCGAAGCCGCGCGCCGCATGGATTTGCTGCGCAGCCTGTACGTGCGCTTCCAGAAAACCCACGCCAAGTACGGCCCGACCGACAAGCGTGCGGTCAAGCTGCGCGAGGAGATGGCCGAGGAGTTCCTGCGCCTGAAGCTGCCGCCGATCCTGGTGGAGAACTTCGTCCACAAGCTGCGCGAAGTGGTCAACGAAGTGCGCAACCACGAGCGCATCGTGATGGAGCACTGCATCAAGTACGCGCGCATGCCGCGCAAGGACTTCATCCGCACCTTCCCCGGCAACGAAACCAACACCGGCTGGGTGGACGAGGCGCTGCGCCGCAAGCAGAAATGGTCCTCCGGCCTGCGCGAGCGGCGCGAGGAAATCATCGCCGAGCAGGACAAGCTGGCCGCCATCGAACGCGCGCTCTACCTGACCCTGCCCGACATCAAGGAAATCAACCGCTCGATGGCGATCGGCGAGGCCAAGGCGCGCAAGGCGAAGAAGGAAATGGTCGAGGCCAACCTGCGCCTGGTCATTTCCATCGCCAAGAAGTACACCAACCGCGGCCTGCAATTCCTGGATTTGATCCAGGAAGGCAACATCGGCCTGATGAAGGCGGTGGACAAGTTCGAATACCG
>JBAYTD010000136.1:0-7175 GCA_041675805.1 Lysobacteraceae bacterium | reverse complement strand
GGAACCTCCGTCGCCGCACGGGCGATCAAAATCAAGGCCCGACTATCGCCACGACGGCGACGAAAGTTCTGCAAGAACGATGAAATTGTCCTGAAATTTCGCTGTCGACAAGTTTTTCGTCTGATCACAGCAAAAACACCCGTGATGGCTGGCATCCTCGCGGCTCCGCTTCGCCGCTGCGATGTTCCGGACATCGGCAAGGCACGGCGGTCTGGCAGGCTCGCGCCGGCCGCCTGACGATTCCAGCGCAAGCGCAACAAGGGTCCGCCATCCTCCAGCGCTCCGGACTCGGCAGCACGGCGGGCTTTCCTTCCATGCCATCCGCTCGCGCATAATGCATGCCCGTGCTCCCAACCCGTTCGAGCAGCCATGCACCTCCAGGCCGGTGAACTGACCCTGCTGCTGCGCGCCGCCAGCGTCGATGACGACGACTTCATCCTCGCCCTGGCGACCCGTTTCGTCGATTTCGAACTGCCACGCTGGCGACGCCGGCATGTGGTGCTGGAAGGCATCCGTCGTGACCTCTCGCGGCATCTGGAGGAGCAGCCGCCGGGCTCGTTCATGTTCGTCGCCGAGGACGACACCAGCGGCGAGCGGATCGGTTTCCTGCACCTGCAACTGCTGGTCGACTTCTTCACCGGCCACCAGAACTGCCATGTCTCCGACCTTGCCGTCAGCGCCCCGCACGATGGCCAGGGCATCGGCCAGGCGCTGCTCGGCTATGCCGAACGCTTCGCCCGCGAACATCGCTGCGAGCGCCTGCAACTGTCGGTGTTCCCCGGCAACACGCGCGCCCGTTCGCTGTACGAACGAAACGGGTTCGGCACCGAAATGCTGCGTCTGGTCAAGCCGCTGTAGCACGCCCCAAGCCGAGCAAGCCCGGCTCTACGACAGCCTCACGTAGAGCGGAACTTGCTCCGCTGCTGCACTGCGATACCGATCAGCCGTTCCCCGGTCCCAGCGCGCGGCGCGGGAACGGCGGTGGTCTGGGCGCTGCGGGCGGGTTGGGCGGCAACTTCTTCATGATCTCGTCGATGGCGCGATCAAGCTGCGGGTCGCGGCCGGCGTTGACCTCGGCGGGCCATTGCTCCACTTCGATGTCCGGCGGCACGCCGACGTTTTCGATGGCGTAGCCGTCCTCGGTCCAGATGGCGAGGTTGGGCGCGGTGACGCTGCCGCCGTCCATCAGCACCGGGAAGCCGAGGATGCCGACCAGGCCGCCCCAGGTGCGCTTGCCGATCACCGGGCCGAGTTTGAAGCGCTGGAACATCCACGGCAGCAGGTCGCCGCCGGAGCCGGCGGTTTCGTCGGCCAGCATCACCTTCGGCCCGAAGATCGCGCCGCGCGGGGTGACGCCGGGCTCGCCGTAGCGCAGCACCCAGCGCGAGACGAAGGGCCGGCGCAGGATGTCGATGTAGTAATCGGCCACCTGGCCGCCGCCGTTGTAGCGCTCGTCGACGATGATCGCCTCGCGGTGCGACTGCGGATAGAAATAGCGCTTGAAGCTGGCATGTCCCCGGCCGCCGGTATCCGGCACGTGCACGTAGGCGACGCGCCCGCCGGTCTTTTCGCTGACATAGCGCAGGTTGCCTTCGACCCAGTCGCGATAGCGCAGCGCGACTTCACTGTCGATCGGCTCGACCAGCAATTCGCGCGATCCTGCGCCGCTCGCATTCGGCCCGACGGTGATCCGCACCTGCCGCCCGACGCGGTTCTCGAAGGCGGCGTAGGGATTGTCGGCGGCAGTCAATGGACGACCGTCCACCGCCAGCAGGAACTCATCCTCGCGCACGTCCACGCCCGGTGCGCGCAGCGGTGCACGCAGGTCGGGATCCCAGTTCAAGCCGCCGTAGACGCGGCTGAACTGCCAGCGGCCATCCTTGATCGCATAGTCCGCGCCGAGCAGGCCGACGCCGAGTTTGGCCGGCGCATTGATCGACTCGCCCAGACCGAGATAACTGTGGCCGACCGACAGTTCGCTGAGCATCCAGTGGATCAGCCGATCCACGTCGAAGCGGGTCGCCGCATGCGGCAAGAGGGCGTGGTATTTCTCCCGCATCGCCGGCCAGTCGGCACCGTGGAAGTTGGTCGCGTAGAAATAGTCGCGGTTGATGCGCCAGGCTTCGTCGAGAATCTGCGCCCATTCCGCGCGCGGCTCGACACGCACGCTGACCTTGGCCAGGTCCAGCTTGCCCTTGCCGGCGTCGAGCTTGTCTGCCACATCGGTGACGAACCAGTCTTCCTTGACGTTATAGACGATCTTCTTGCCGTCGGCGGACAGGGCGAAGAACTCCACGCCTTCGGCCAGGGTTTTCGTCTCGCGCTTGTCGAGGCTGTAGCGCTTGAGCGTGCCGGGGCCGTCGAAGGCACCGAAACTCGTTCGGCCGACGGTTTCGATGAAGTAGATCTCGCCGCTCGCGCCCACCGCCAGATTGCGCCGCGTCGCGCTGCCCAGCGGCAGGGCGACGATGCGATCACCGATGCGCTCGAAGTCGATGCGCACCGGCTTGGTCGCCGGCTTGTCGGCCTTGTCGTCCTTCTTTTCCGACTTGTCCGCCGCCGTGCCCGGTTCGTCGCTCTGCGGCGGCAGCGGGTGTGGGCCGTCGCCGCGCAGCGTCACCGCGTGCAGCGAATAGGTGTGGCCCATGTCGGAGCTGGACTGGGCAAACCAGTCCTTCACCGGGCCGGCGTCGGTGGAGGCAAGCAGGTAGAGGAATTCGCCGTTCGGATCGAACACCGGCTCGATGGCTTCCGACAGGCCGTCGCTGATCGTCGCACTGCGCCCGGTTTCCAGCGAATGCACGTTCACCGTCTGGATCAGGCCGGCGTTCTGCACCGTATAGGCCAGCCAGCGCGAATCCGGCGACCAGCTTGCGCGCATCAGGTTCAGCGGCGTGTAGACCGGCTCGCTGGCGATTTTGGTGGTTTTGCCGGTGGCCGGGGTGATGATCCACAGCGACTGGCTGTTGTCGCGGAAGGACAGATACTTGCCATCCGGCGACCAGGCGAGCTGATCGTAGAAACCGGCCCCGTCGAGCGCGTGGCGCCGGGTTTCGCCGCGACCGTCCTGTGCGGCGACATGCAGCGCGTACTCGCCGCCGGCGTCGGAAAACCACGCCACCTGCTTGCCGTCCGCCGACCAGGCCGGGCTGCGGTCGTGCGCGCCGGGGCTGTTGCTGAGGTTGCGCGGATCGCCCTTTTCCGCCGGCACGGTGACGATCTCGCCGCGGTACTCCAGTGCCAGACGCTTGAGGTCCGGCGACGGCGCGACCGCGCGCACCCATTTCGCCCCGCTGGCGATGCGCGGGCGGGTTTCGGTGAGGTCGGATACCGCGCTCACCACCAGCCGAGTCGGCGCGGACGCGCCGGCGTCGAGCCGATGCAGCGCGCCGCCGTGCTCGAACACCACGCTGCCATCGATGCCGATGGAGGGCGACAGCACGGGAAAGTCGCGCAGCGCGGTCAGCGCCACGGGCGCGCCTTCGCCCGGCGTCCACCCATACAGATTGAACTCGCCGTCGCGGTCGGAGGAAAACAGCAGGCGCTCGCCCTGCCACATCGGGTCGGTGTCGTTGCTGCCGGCGGCCGGTTTCGGCACTTCGGTCACCGCGTAATCGGCCAGATCCATGATCCAGATCCGGCTCTGGGTGCCGCCGCGATAGTGCTTCCACTGGTTGAAGCGCTCGCCCAGCGGCGTGTAGGCGATGCGCCGGCCGTCTGGCGAAATGGCCGCCTTGCTGCCGCTGGGCACCGGCAGGCGCTGCGCCACGCCGCCTTGCACCGGCACCGTGTACAGCTGCGTGTGGCGGTTGGTGTGCACGCTGCGCGGGCTGCTGAACAGCACCGACTTGCCGTCCGGCGTGAAGCCGCGCACCAGGTCCGGGCCGGGATGCCAGGTCAGCCGTCGCGCCTCGCCGCCGCCGGCCGGCATCACGTACACGTCGGTATTGCCGTGGTAATCGGCGGAGAACGCCAGCCATTGCCCATCGGGCGAGAACGCCGGCGATTGCTCGCGGCCGGCGGCCGTGGTCAGCCGTCGCGCCGGGCCGCCGTCGCGAGCAGCCAGCCACAGGTCGTTGTCGTAGACGAAGGCGATGCGCTCGCCGCCATGCGCCGGCTCCCGCGCCATGCGCGTGTCGGCGAGGTCGATGGCGAGGGCGTCGGAAGCGACCAGCAAGGTTGCGCCAAGCAGGATGGAACGCGAAAACATGCTCGACCTCCTGATCCGGGAAAGCAGCAGTGTACGCCTCGGCGGGTCAAGCGTTACTCGCGCCACAGCCGCTGTCGACGCTCGCGCTCGCGCGCCAGCACGCGCACGCCGGCGGCATCGATGCGCAGATGGATGGCGCCGGCGCTGGCGGTGTCCTCGATGGTCGCGCCGGCGGCGCGATAGCGCTCCAGCACCTCTTCGCGCGGCAGGCCGAAACGGTTGCGATGGCCGCTGGCGATCAGCGCGAAAGCAGGCGACACCGCCTCGACAAAGTCCGGCGAGGACGACGAACGGCTGCCGTGATGGGGCACCAGCAGCAGGTCGGCGGCCATTCGTCCGGGCTGCTCGCGCAGCAGGCGCGCCTCGATCAGGGTGTCGATGTCGCCGGGCAGCAGCACCACCCGACCGTCGGCCGTCTCGATGCGCAAAACGCAGGAGCTGACATTGCCGAGGTAGGGAAAGTGCTCGGGCGGATGCAGCATTTCGAAACGCACGCCGTCCCATTGCCAGGACTGGCCGGTCTCGCAAGCCGTTTCGCCTTCCTCCAGCGCCTTGCGCGAGGCCAGCACGCGCGGTGGCTGGTAACCGCGCTTCACCGCCGCCGCGCCGCCGGCGTGATCGTTGTCGGCATGGCTGATCAGCAGCGCGTCCAGCCGCGCCACGCCGAGCGCGCGCAGACTGGGCAGCACCGCCGCCTCACCCATGTCGAGGCCGCCGGGCCAGGCCGGGCCGGCGTCGTACAGCAAGGCATGATCGTGGGTGCGCAGCAGCAGCGACAGGCCCTGGCCGACATCCAGCAGATGCAGATCCAGTTCGCCCGGTGCCGGCTGCTGCGCCGGCGGCCAGAGCAGCGGCAACCACAGCAGCACGGCCAGCGGCTTGCCCGGAACACCGCGCGGCATCAACAGCCAGAACGCGCCGACCAAGGCCAGCGCCATCGCCAGCCAATCCGGCTCCGGCAAATAGACCAGGGCACCGTGCAGGCCGGCCACCGGCTCCAGCAAGCACCACAGACCATCCATCAGCCAGGCCGACAGGCGCAGCAGCGGATCGCCCCAATGCCAGCCGAACAGCGCCGGCAGCGCGCCGATCAGGGCCAGCGGCACGACTACAAAACTGACCCACGGCACCGCCAGCAGGTTGGCCACCGGCCCGGCCACCGATGCCTGACCGAAGAACCACACCGTCAGCGGCAACAGCCCCAGCGACATCGCCCACTGCGCGCCGAGCAGACCGCGCCAGGGCCGTTTGACCACCTCGCGCGGCAGACACCAGATCAGCCAGGCGACGCCGAGGAAGGACAGCCAGAACCCAGCGTTGAGCACGGCCAGCGGATCGGCCGCCAGCACCGCGACCAGGGCGATCACCAGCGCCTGCGTCGGGGCCACGGCGCGACGCAGCAGCACCGCCGCCAGCACTGCGGCGATCATCAGCAGAGTGCGCACCGTCGGCAGGGCGAAGCCGGCCAGCGCGGTGTAGCCGGCGGCGAACAGCAGGGCCGCCAGCGCCGCGCCCTGCGGCAACGGAAAACGCAGCCCGATGGCGGGAAACAGGCGATACAACAGGGCGATCAGCAGCGCGCCGAAACCCGCCACCATGCCGACGTGCATGCCGGAAATCGCGATCAAATGGGCGATGCCGGTGGCCCGCAGCACCTCCCAATCGGTCTCGTCGAGGCCGCGCACGTCGCCCACCGCCAGCGCCTGCGCGAAACGCGCGCGCGGCGCGTCGACGGCGACGCCGATGTGCGCGCTGACCCGCGCGCGCAGGGCATCGATGCCGCCGCCGGCTTCGCGCTGCACGTTGCCGGCTGCGTCACGCACGTAGCCGGTGGCGACGATGCCGCGCTCCAGCGCATGGCGCTCGTAATCGAAACCGCCGGGATTGACGCTGCCGCGCGGCCGCTTCAGCCGCACCTGCAGGGACCAGCGACTGCCCGGCTCGGGCCGATGCGCGCTGCGATACCAGCTCAGCCGCAGGCGCTGGCCGATCAAGGCGGCGGCCTCGCCTTCGGCCTGCTCGACGCGCAGGTCGAAGCGCAGTTGCCCCGGCGATTGCTCCGGCAGGCCGAGCACCCGTCCGGCGATTTCCAGATCGACGCCTTCCAGCGCCGCCGGCAATCGCGCCTGCATGCCCCAGCTCGCGTGCAGGCAGGTCCAGGCCAGTCCCAGCAACAGGATCGACGGCAGCCGGGCGCGCGGCCAGGCGAAGCAGCCAAGGACGGCGAGGCCGAGCAGGCTCCAGCACAACCAGATCGGCGGCAGCACCGGCAGGGCGAACGCCAGCAGGGTGCCGGACAGCCAGGCCGCGCCGAGGCGGAAATCAAGGCGCAGCGGCGGACGCGGCACGCTCATCGCCCGGCGCATCCGCACCGGCGAATCGCGGTCAATGCCGGACCGATTCCCCGCCCTGCCGCCGCGACGGCGGCTTGCCCCTCAGCCATGCAGAACCCGCATCCGCTGCCATTCCGCGACCGATGATACCCGCCGGCACGCAGCCTTCGCCGGCCTGCGCCGCCGTCATCGCGGCGACGCAGGACAGAACGACCTCAGTGGTCGCTGGCAGCCGTGGCGCCGATGCCGGTCTGGCTGCGCACGGTCAGCGCATCGAAGGCGTCACGCTCGCTGGCCGCCGCGCGGCTGTTGTCGGTGATCGAGAAGAACCAGATCGTCAGAAAGGCCAGCGGGATGGAGATGATGCCGGGGTTGGGGAACGGCGTGATCGGATCGGCGAAGCCGAACACGTCGACCCACACCGTCTTGCTCAGCACCACCCACAGCGTGGCGGTCGCCAGACCGATGAATCCGCCGATGGTGGCACCGCGCGTGGTGCAGCCACGCCAGGCAATCGACAGCACCAGCACCGGGAAGTTGGAGCTGGCGGCGATGGCGAAGGCCAGGCCGACCATGAAGGCGACGTTCTGGTTCTCGAACACGATGCCGAGCAGGATGGCGATGATGCCCAG
>JBAYTD010000135.1:0-7237 GCA_041675805.1 Lysobacteraceae bacterium | reverse complement strand
GACGTGCCGGCCGACCAGGCCCGCGCCCAGGCCGCGATGGCCGATCTTGGCCAGCGCCTGAAAAGCGCACTGGTGGCGAAGATGCAGGCGCAAGGCCCGCTCGCGGCGGTGGATTTCTGCCATGCGCAGGCACCGCAGATCGCCGCCGATGTCAGCGCCGAACACGGCATCGCGGTGGGCCGAACCGCGCTGCGCGTGCGCAACCCTTCCAATGCGCCGGCGCCGTGGCAGGAAGCGGTGCTGACGCAGTTCCTGCAACAGTCACAGGCGGGCACGCCGCCGGGCCGGTTGCTGCATGTGGAACGCGAATCCGGCGGCCTGCGCGTGGCACGCGGTATCGCCACCGAAGGCCCGTGCCTGGTCTGCCACGGCCGCGACATCGCCGAACCGGTGCGTGACGCGATCAAGGCGCGCTACCCCGACGATGCCGCTACCGGCTTTTCCGAAGGCGAACTGCGCGGCCTGATCTGGGCCGAGGTGCCAACGGCACGATGATCACTCGCCGGCGCATCCATCGCCGCGCCGACGCCGCATCCGGCATCATGTCGCATCCATCATCACCCCGGAGTCGCTGATGGCCGAATCCGACCCGATCCTGCTGGCCTGCCCGCATTGCCACCGGATGAACCGCCTTCCCGCCGCGCGCCTCGTCGACGCGCCCAACTGCGGCCATTGCCGCCAGCCGCTGTTCGCCGGACAGCCCTTCGATCTCGACGAATCCACTTTCGACCCCCACGCCACGCGCGGCGAACTGCCGCTGCTGGTCGACTTCTGGGCACCCTGGTGCGGCCCCTGCCGGATGATGGCCCCGGCCTACGCGCAGGCCGCCGCCGTGCTGGAACCGCAGGTGCAGCTTGCCAAGGTCGACACCGAGGCCCACCCTGCCCTGGGCGCGCGATTCGGCATCCGCAGCATTCCCACCCTGGTCCTGTTCCAGCACGGACGCGAACTGGCGCGACAGCCCGGCACCATGCCCGCCAACGCCATCGTGCAGTGGACGCGCCAGCATCTTGCCAACCCCTCCTTCAGCCAAAGGAATCCGTCATGAGCGACATCGTCCACATCAGCGTCGAGCAGACCGCCGGCTACGAATTCCGCGTCCGCTTCGAGGAACCCGCCATCGCCGACCTCAAGACCGACCTCTCCGCCCCGCTCGGCCAGGGTGCCGGCCCCAATCCCGAGCACCTGCTGACCGCAGCCGTCGCCAACTGCCTGTCCGCCAGCCTGATGTTCGCCCTGAGCAAGTTCCGCAACCTGCCCGGCCCGCTGCGCGCCACCGCCACCTCACGCACCGGCCGCAACGCCGACAAGCGCGTGCGCGTGGAGGACATCGACGTGCGCATCGAACTGCCCGGCCAACCCGACGACTACCAATCCCTCGACCGCGTCCTGGCCCAGTTCGAAGCCTTCTGCACCGTCACCGAAAGCGTACGCCAGGGCGTCAGCGTCAACATCAGCGTGGTCGACGGCCAAGGCACCACCCTGCACCACTCGCGCAGCGGCGGCCCGCAGGACTGAGCGCCAACGCAAGGCCGGCCGGGCCATGCGGCGGTGCGCATGACGCCGACTGCGTGATCTCCGGCCCAATGCTTGCAGATGACCGTGTCGGTCAGCGGTGGCGGCACTTGATGCCCGGCTTTTCGCAGGCAAGAAAAAGGGCCCGGAGATTGACCGAGCCCTTGGGGTATTGGTGGAGCGGAGGAGGATCGAACTCCCGACCTTCGCATTGCGAACGCGACGCTCTCCCAGCTGAGCTACCGCCCCACGAAGCGCGAAATGATAGCGGGCAATCGCGGCGCTGACCAGTGCGTGGCGGGTGCCGGGTCACATGGTGTGGGTGGGTTTGTCGGCACCGGTCATGCCGGCCAGGTTGGTTTCGATCTTGCTGCGCACGCGCTCGGCTTCTGCGGAGTCGTTGAACTGCACGCCGATGCCGGCGGTGCGGTTGCCTTGGGCACCGGCGGGGGTGATCCAGCAGACCTTGCCGGCGACCGGCAGGCGTTCCTTGTCGTCGAGCAGGGTGAGAAGAATGAACACTTCGTCGCCGAGGCCGTACTTGCGCACGGTGGGGACGAAGATGCCGCCTCCCTTCACGAACGGCATGTAGGCGTTGTAGAGCGCGCCCTTGTCCTTGATCGCCAGCGACAGGATGCCCTGGCGCGCACTGGTTCCACTCATCGTTGCTCCCCTCCGGTGACTAGCTTCGCCAGGCCGCCTGCCATTGCCGCAGCAGGGCGGTCAACAGCAGGTCGAGGCGCAGCGGCGCATCGAGCAGCCCGCGAATCCGGTTGGCTTCGTCGAACCACTGCGCTAGCTTGGAAAAATCGTCCGGCGCGGTCAAGCCGGAAGTTGTTGACGCGCCGCCGGCGGCGCTTTGTCGGGACAGGTCGTGGGCGAATTCGGCGGCGAAGCGGACGCACTCTGACGGCCCGGATTCGGCCCATTGCATGGCCACCGCCAGCGGCGTCCTGCGCTGCTGCGCCAGGCCGATCAGGTCGGCGCGCACGGCTTCGCGCAGGGCGAGGCGACCATCCTGAAGATAGGCGCGGGCCAGTCCGGGATGTCCGCCTGCGGCGGCCAGCGCGGTGTCGGCCTGGGCGGGTTCGATGCCCTGCGCCAGCAGCCAGTCGCGTGCTTCGGTCGCTGGCGGCAGCGGCAGGTTCATGCGCTGGCAGCGGCTGCGGATGGTGGCCGGCAGGCGTGCCGGCCGGGCGCTGACCAGCAGCAGGTAGCGGCCGGGCAGCGGCTCTTCCAGCGTTTTCAGCAGGGCGTTGGCGGTGGCATGGCCGAGCAGGTCGGCGGGTTCGATCAGGGCTACCTGGTTGCCGCCGAAGCGCGAGGTGAGCAGCAGCCATTGCGCCAGATCGCGAATCTGGTCGACGACGATCTCGCTACGCAGCTTGCCGCTCTTCTCGTTGGTTTCCAGCCCGACGCTGCGAAAATCCGGATGGCTGCCGGAAGCGAACAGCCGGCAACCCCGACATTGTCCGCAGGCGCGGCCGTCCGCCGTCGGTTCGCCGCTGCACAGCAGACGCTGTGCCAGGGCGCGGGCGAGGCTGGTCTTGCCCAGTTGTGGCGGGCCGACGAACAGCAGGGCGTGGCCCAGCCGACCGCCGGCGCGGGCACCGTCCAGGGTGCGCCAGAGGCGTTGCTGCCAGGGCGAGAAGTCGATGCTCATGCGGCGTCCATCCAGTCCTGCACCGCGCGCGCCACCTGCGCGGCCACGTCCTCGACCGGCTGGCTGGCGTCGATCACGCGCCAACGCGCCGGGTCTGCCTGCGCGCGGGCGCGATAGCGGGCGCGGACGCGCTCGAAGAAGGCCAGCGACTCGGTTTCGATGCGATCCGCCGCGCCGCCGCGACCGCGCGCGCGGGCCAGGCCGTCGGCGACCGGCAGATCGAGCAGCAGGCTGAGATCGGGACGCCGGCCGACTGCCCAGCGCTCCAGCTCGGCGATCAAGCCGCTGTCGAGACCACGGCCGCCGCCCTGGTAGGCGAAACTGGCGTCGGTGAAGCGGTCGGCGATCACCCACTGGCCGGCCGCCAGCGCCGGTTCGACCACGGTTTCCAGCAATTGCGCGCGGGCGGCGAACATCAGCAGCAACTCGGCGCGCGCCGCCATGCCGGCGTGCGCCGGGTCCAGCAGCAGGGCGCGCACCGCTTCGCCCAGCGGTGTGCCGCCGGGTTCGCGCACCTGCAACACCGCGTGGCCGCGATCGCGCACCGCCGCCGCCGCCGCCGCGATGGCGGTGGACTTGCCGGCACCCTCGCCGCCTTCGAAGCTGATCAGGCGGCCACGCATGACACTGCCGGCCATCAGCGGCGACGCAACTGGTAGCGGCGCACGGCGGCGTTGTGCTCGTCCAGCGTGCGCGAGAACTGGTGGCTGCCATCGCCACGCGAGACGAAGTACAAGGTGTCGCCCTCGGCCGGATGCGCCGCCGCCTGCAGCGCCGCCTTGCCCGGCATGGCGATCGGCGTCGGCGGCAGGCCGCCGCGGGTGTAGGTGTTCCACGGCGTGTCGGCACGCAGGTGGGCGCGGGTGAGATTGCCGTTGAAGGCCTCGCCAAGACCGTAGATCACCGTCGGATCGGTCTGCAAACGCATGCCGATGCGCATCCGCCGCGCGAACACGCCGGCGATGTCCGGGCGCTCCTCGGCGCGGCCGGTTTCCTTTTCGATGATCGAGGCCAGGGTCAGCAATTCATCCGGAGAGGCCAGCGGCAAGTCGTCCTGGCGACCTTCCCAGGCCTCCAGCAGGGCCTTGTCCATGGCGATCAGCGCCCGCCGCAGCAGTTCGAAATCGCTGACGCCACGGGTGAACAGGTAGGTTTCCGGCAGGAAACGGCCTTCCGGATGCACGCCATCGCGGCCCAGGCGCTTCATCAGTTCCTCGTTGGACAGCCCTTCCAGCGTCTGCGCCAGCGAGGCGTCACGCGCCAGCGCCAGGCGCAGGTCGCGCATGCTCCAGCCTTCGACCAGGGTGAAGCGGTGCTGGATCACCTGGCCGCTTTCCAGTTTGCGCAGCAGGGCGGACGGGGTGAGGCCGTGGCCGAGCGCGTATTCGCCGACCTGCAAGCGGGTCAGCACGCCGAGGTCGAAGGCCAGCGCCTCCCAGTACAGATCGTGCCCCTCGTCGATCCCGGCGCGACGCAGGCGGCGCAGCACGTGGCGGAAGGAATCGCCGCGCTTGACCTCGAACACCTGCTCCTGCGCGCCGATCGACAGCGGCGTGGCAAGGAAGCGCTGGTAATCGGTCCAGACACCATAGGCTGCCGCAGCCAGCGCCAGCAGCAGGAGCGGCAACAGCCACAGCAGCCAGCGCAGGCGGCGTCGCTTCGGGCGGGCGGTGTCGGTCATGGTTCAGTGCTCGTCGAAGGCAAAGGCGGGCTGCGCCCTGGCCAACTGTCGCGACAGGGCGCGCGTGGCCGGGCCGACCGGCCAACGCCGTTCGCCCAGCCGGGTCACCGGGAGGATACCGCGCACACTGTTGCACACGAACACCTCATCCGCGCCATGCAGCATTTCTTGGCTGATGTCGCCTTCCTGCGCGTCGCTGGCGGCGAGCAGGAAGGCGCGGCAGATGCCGGCGACGCCGCAATCGCGCAGCGCCGGGGTCAGCCAGCGACCATCGCGGTGCAGGAACAGGTTGGCCGCCGTGGCGGCAATCACCCGACCATCGGTGTCGCGCAGCAGACCCTCGGCGATGGCCGGGTTGCGCCATTCCGCCCGCGCCAGCACCTGTTCCAGCCGGTTCAGATGCTTGATGCCGGCCAGCAGCGGCTGCCGGGCGAGACGGGTACGACACTCGAACAAGGTGATGCCTTCAGTGCGCCAGGCGGCGGGCACCACGGGTGCGGGATGCAGGCTGACCAGGCGACGCGCCGGCGCATCGGGCGCAGGCGCATAGCCGCGCGCGCCGCCGCCTCGGGTCAGCACCAGCTTGAGTACGGCCCCTTCGTCCGCTGCCAAGGTGTCGAGCAGGGCGTCGCGATCCGCCGCCCAGACGGCGGCATCCGGCATGGCGATGCCCAGCCGCTGCGCGCCCTCGGCCAGACGCGCCAGATGCGGCGGCCACCACACCGCCTGCCGGCGATGGATCAGCATGGTCTCGAACAGGCCATCGCCATAGGCCAGACCACGATCATCCAGCGGCAGACTATCCGCCGGCAGACCGTCGACGAGGGCGCGCGGGCGGTTCATCCGTCGGCACCCAGCGCGCGCAGCAGGCCACGCGCCTTGGCCCGGGTTTCCGCCAGTTCGCGGTCGGGGTCGGAGTCGATCACGATGCCGGCACCGGCGCGGAACTCGAAGCAGGCGTCCTGCAACCAGCCGCTGCGGATCAGGATGTTGAGGTCGAGGTCGCCGCGCCGATCCAGCCAGCCCAGCGCGCCGGTGTAGGGGCCGCGGCCGATGCCTTCCAGCTCGGCGATGATCTCCATGCAGCGCACCTTGGGACAGCCGGTGATGGTGCCGCCGGGGAACACCGCGCGGATCAGCTCGCCGGGTGTCAGGCCCTCGCGCGCCACGGCGCTGACGGTGGACTCGATGTGGTGGACGTGGGCATAGCTTTCCACCTCCATCAGCGCCTCGACGCGGACGCTGCCGGGCCGGCTGACGCGGCCCAGATCGTTGCGCTCCAGGTCGATCAGCATGATGTGCTCGGCACGCTCTTTCGGATGGCCGACCAGTTCGCGGATCCGCGCGGCGTCATCGCCCGCGTCGCGCGCGCGGGTGCCGGCGATCGGCCGCGTTTCCAGCCGCGCGCCACGGCGGCTGACCAGACGCTCCGGCGAACTGCTCAGCAAGGTCCAGTCCGGCTGCCGGAACAGGCCGCCGAACGGTGCCGGATTGGCGTGGCGCAGTGCCCGGTAGACGGCCAGCGGATCGGGCGCGGCACGAAAACGCGCCCGCCAGCGGCGCGCCAGGTTGACCTGAAACACATCGCCGGCGGCGAGGTAATCGCGCACCCGGGCGACGCCGTCCAGATAGCCTTGCGCCGCGTCTTCGTCGATCTCCAGCGGCGGCAGCGGCGTTGCGGGCACTGCGGACGGATCATCGGCCAGTTCGATCAGGCGACCGAGCAGCGCCTGCTGGCCCGGTTCGGCGACGACGAAGGCGCGTTGCGCGGCGTGATCGAGCACGAAGGCCGCCGGACAGCGCAGCGCCAGCGCGCTCGGCAGGTCGCCCGGCAATGGTGGCAGGCGCAGGCGCGGTTCGATTTCCATCGCCAGTTCGTAACCGAGGAACAGCGCCCAGCCGCCGGCAAAGGGCAGTTCGAAGCCGGCAACGGCCGCGACCGCATCGCCCTGCCAGGCGCGGTCCAGGGCATCGAGGAAGCCGCCGGCCAGCGGTGTGCCGGCGAGATCACGGACGCTGCCATCGGCGGCTCGGCACAGCCCTTCGCCGGAGGCGGCGAGCAGCAGGTCGTAACGCGCCCGCGCGCCGCCGCGCGCGGCGCTTTCCAGCAGGCAGGGCAACAACGCGGGCGCTCGCGCCTGCAGGCGGACAGATCCGGCCAGGCCGGCAAGGGATGGATCAGCATGGGTCGGCGCGGCCGGGCGGTGCCGACAACCCGGCCTGAGGGTGGATCACAGCGCCCGGAACACCAGAGTCCCGTTGGTGCCGCCGAAACCGAAGCCATTGGACACGGCGACGCGGATCGCCTGCTCGCGCGCGGTGTTCGGCACGTAGTCGAGGTCGCAGCCCTCGCCCGGCTGATCCAGGTTGATGGTCGG
>JBAYTD010000134.1:0-7323 GCA_041675805.1 Lysobacteraceae bacterium | reverse complement strand
TCCTCGCGGCTCATGCTGGCCTTGCCGGCCGGCTGCATGGAGATGTCGGCGGCCAGCTTCATGATGTAGTCGTAGTCGATGGTGGCGGAGGCGAACAGCACGAACTCGAAGTCGAGCTGGTCGACCTCGCTTTCCTCGCCGCCCGCGTCCTTGCCCTTGCCCTGCTGGGCGCGCAGGCGCTGCGCGGTTTCCAGGTACGCGCCGCGGAAGGCGCTGTGCTGGTCGGTGGGCAGCACCTGTTCGATCTGCTGCGCCTGTTCGGGGGTGAGGTCGGTGTACTGGTCCAACTGCACTTTCAGCTTCTGCACCTGCTTGAAGTGCTCGACGAAGCCGGCACGGGCGGCGTCGCCCTTGAGGTTGGCGATGTCGTCGGGTTCGCCGGTCAGGCCCTGCGACTGCAGGAAGGTGGCGAGCTTGTCGCGGGCGTCCTTCAGCTTCTCGATCACCACCGGCGCCGGGTCCACCAGCCAAATGGTGCGCGCCTGCTCGGCCTTGACTCCGGAGAACAGCGCGATGGCGGCATCGACCGCCGCCTGCTGGCCACGGAAGTCGAGGATGTTGCCGTAGGGCTTGGAGTCGTTGAGCACGCGGTTGGTGCGGCTGAACGCCTGGATCAGGCCGTGGTGCCTGAGGTTCTTGTCCACGTACAAGGTATTGAGGTACTTGCTGTCGAATCCGGTCAGCAGCATGTCGACGACGATCGTGATGTCGAGCTTTTCCGCGCCCTTCATCGGCAGGTCGGCGTTGGGGAACTGCTGGCTCTTGATGCGCTGCTGCACGTCCTGGTAGTAGGCGTCGAACTCGGCGATGCGGTGGTTGGTGCCGAAGCGTGCGTTGTATTCGGCGATGATGGCGGTGAGCGCGGCCTTCTTGCCCTCCGGGTCCTTCCTGTTGTCTTCCAGCTCGTTGGGCAGGTCTTCCTGCAGCTGGCGCACGTCGGCGCTGACGTCGCCGGGCGGGGAGAACACGGCGCCGACGGTGAGCGGCCGGTAACCCGGATCGGCGGCAGACTTCTCGGCCTGCACGGTCTGGAACAGGGCGTGGTACTCGATGGCGTCGTTGATGGACGCGGTGGCCAGCAGGGCGTTGAACCGGCGGTGCGCGGTGGCGGTGTCGTGGCGGGCCAGGATGGCCTCGACCACGGCGCGCTTGGCCAGGGTTTCGCCCGGCTTGACCGGGTGCGTGCCGTCCGGCTTGAAGTAGTCCACGTGGAAGCGCAGGACGTTGCGGTCCTCGATGGCGTGGGTGATGGTGTATTCGTGCAGGGACTGCTGGAACAGATCCTCGGTGGTCTTGAGGGTCTGCTCCTCGCCCTCGATGCGCTTGTAGCTGGCGTTGTCCTCGAAGATGGGCGTGCCGGTGAAACCGAACAGCTGCGCCTTGGGGAAGAACTCGCGGATGGCCTGGTGGTTGTCGCCGAACTGGCTGCGGTGGCACTCGTCGAAGATGAAGACGATGCGCTTGTCGCGCAGCGCGGCGAGCTGTTCGGCATGGCTGGCCAACCCGCGCTTCTCGCGGCCACGGTTGCGCGTGCTGGATTCGTCCAGCGCCAGGCCCAGCTTCTGGATGGTGCAGACGATCACCTTGTCGGCGGCATCCTCGGACAGCATGCGCCGCACCAGCGCGCCGGTATTGGTGTTCTCCTCCACGCTGCCGGGCTGGAAACGGTTGAATTCCTCGCGGGTCTGCCGGTCCAGGTCCTTGCGGTCGACCACGAACAGGCACTTGGCGATATCCGGATTGTGCTTGAGCAGGGTCGAGGCCTTGAAGCTGGTCAGCGTCTTGCCGGAGCCGGTGGTATGCCAGACGTAGCCGTTGCCGAGGTTCTTGTCGATGCACTCGACGATGTTCTTGACTGCGTAGATCTGGTACGGCCGCATCATCAGCAGCTTCTGCTCGCTCTGCACCAGCACCATGTAGCGGCTGATCATGTGGCCCAGCGTGCACTTGGCCAGGAACGCGCCGGCGAAGGCATCCAGGCCGGTGATCTTGCGGTTGTCCGGCGCGGCGTACTCGTACACCGGCAGGAACTGCTCCTTCGCGTCGAAGGCGAAGTGGCGCGCGTTGTTGTTGGCAAAGTAGTACGTGCGGTTGCGGTTGCTGACCACGAACAGCTGCAGGAAGCACAGCAGGGTGCGCGTGTAGCCGCTGCCGGCGTCGGCCTTGTACTGGACGATCTGCTCCATCGCCCGGCGCGGGTTGATGTCCAGCGTCTTCAGCTCGATCTGGACGACGGGCACGCCGTTGATCAGCAGCACCACGTCGAAGCGGTGGTGGCTGTAGTCGGTATTGATGCGCAGCTGGCTGGCCACCTCGAAGGTGTTCTTGCACCAGTCGGTGATGTTGACCAGCGTGTAGTTCAGCGGGGTGCCATCGTCGCGGGTGAAGGCGTTGCGGTGGCGCAGCGTCTGCGAGGCAGCGAAAACGTCGGGGGTGACGATTTCGTCCAGCAGGCGGGCAAACTCGGCATCGGTCAGGGTGACCTTGTTCAGCGCCTGGAAGTGCTGGCGGAAATTGGCTTCCAGCGCGGCGCGGTCACGGATGTCCGGGCGCAGGGTGTACTTGAGCTCGCCGAGCTTTTCGATCAGCTCCTGCTCGATGGTGGCTTCGCGGATGCGCATGCGGTGGCGGCTCGCTCTGGGATTGGCCGAGTGTGCGGGTTGCGTCCAAGTCTAATCACTTGAACGACCGTGGATGGCCCCTGCCGGCCACGGATCGCGTAACAGTCGATGGGTGAGGAAGACGGCGTCGCGCGGCGATGCGGCTTTCTGGCCAGTCGGGCTTGCGCGGCGCGGTGTTGCGCGGGTGGTTATGCAATCAAGAGGGGAGTTGCCATGAAACTGAAGAGCATTGGGGTGATGTCGTTTGGCGTCAACACGGCGGTCGTTTGCGGGCTGATCGGTCTGTTGGCGGGGCTTGCCGTGGCCTTGCTGTCCCTGATGGGGCCAAGTGGCGGCGGGGTGGCGCAAATGGGGTTGTTGTCGGTGGTGATCGTTCCGCTCATCTACCTCGTCTCCGGATTCATCCTCGGCGTGATCTCGGCGGTGATCTACAACCTGACGTTCCGTTGGACCGGCGGGCTGGAGTTGAACCTGGAGTGAGTGGCCGGTGCTGAGCGGCTGCGGACGAAGCCCGGTTTCGTGCCGGGCTTCGTCGTCGGTGCGACGTACCGGATGCGTGCAGCGAGGTTTGCCCCACGCAACGCCCGCGCCTTCGCCCCCGGCGTCAGCCGGCGAAGCCGCCGGCTTGCAGGAAGGCCCATTCGTCCGCCGTGGTGTCGCGGCCGAGCAGCGGGTTGCGGTGCGGGAAACGGCCGAAGCGGGCGATGATGTCGCGGTGCTCGATGGCGTGCGGCAGCGAAGGGCCGCCCATCGCCTCGTACAGTTCGACGCTGCGCGTCTGGTCGGCCAGTTCCTCGGAGTGCATCAGCGGCAGGTAGAGGAAGCCGCGCAGGGCGGGTTCGATCTGCTGATCCAGGCCGGCATCGATGCAGCGTTTGGCCAGGGCGCGTGCCAGCGGGTCGGTGGCGAACATGTGCGCGGTGCCGCGAAAGCAGTTTCGCGGCAACTGGTCGAGCAGGATCATCAGCGCCAGCGCGCCTTCCGCGCTGTCCGCCCAGTGGTCCAGCTCGCGCGCGGCGGCGCGCAGGTGCAGGTCCATGAAGCGCTCGCGAAAGCGCGCGTCGAAGGCGTCGTCCTTGCGAAACCACGCCTGCGGCCCGGCCTCGCGCCAGAAGGCGGTGACGGCGGCGATGTCGGAAGAGGGCTCGGTCATGTCGGTCGCCTTGGGTCCGATGGGAAGGTTCGAGTGTAGCCGCGATGGGCGTGGATCGACCTGCGAAGAATGGGCACCGGCGACGATGCCGCTACAATTGGCCGATGGACGTCTCCCATCTGCTCGACGGCCTCAACCCGGCGCAGCGGGAGGCGGTCACGGCCCCGGCGGGCAATTATCTGGTGCTGGCCGGGGCTGGCTCCGGCAAGACGCGGGTGCTGGTGCATCGCATCGCCTGGCTGGTCGAGGTGATGGGTGTGCCGGCGCACGGCATTCTGGCGGTGACCTTCACCAACAAGGCGGCGGCGGAGATGCGCCATCGCGCCAGCGAGCTGCTGCGCGGTCCTGCCGGCGCGCTGCGCTCGGGCATGTGGCTGGGCACTTTTCATGGTCTCGCGCACCGGTTGCTGCGCCTGCATTGGGCCGATGCGAAGCTGCCGGAATCCTTCCAGGTGCTGGACAGCGACGATCAAATTCGTCTGCTGCGGCGGACCATCAACGAGCTGGGCCTGGACGACAAGCGCTTTCCGGCGCGCCAGGCGGCCTGGTACATCAATCACTGCAAGGACGAGGGCAAGCGGCCCCGGCACGTGCAGGTCGATGATCCGATCAGCGACGCGATGCGCGACATCTACGTCGCCTACGAGGCCGCCTGCCAGCGCGCCGGTCTGGTCGACTTCGCCGAATTGCTGCTGCGCAGCCACGAATTGCTGCTGAATCAGCCGGCCCTGCTCGAACACTATCAGCGCCGCTTCGGCGAGTTGCTGGTCGACGAGTTTCAGGACACCAACTCCATCCAGTACGCCTTCCTGCGTGTGCTGGCCGGCGAGCGCGGGCATCTGTTCGCGGTCGGCGACGATGATCAGGCGATCTACGGCTGGCGCGGTGCGCGGGTCGAGCATGTTCGCCATGTGCTGCACGACTTTCCCGGCACCACCACGCTGCGATTGGAGCAGAACTACCGCAGCACCGGGGCCATCCTCGGTGCCGCCAACGCGCTGATCGCGCACAATCCGGGGCGGCTGGGCAAGAAGCTGTGGACCGAGGGCGCGGACGGCGATCCGATCGAGCTGTACGCCGCCTACAACGAGATCGACGAGGCGCGCTACGTGGTCGAGCGCATCGGCCAGTGGACGATGCAGGGCGGGCAGGCGCGCGATTGCGCCATCCTGTATCGATCCAACGCGCAATCGAGGGTGTTCGAGGATGCGCTGATGCAGGCCGGCATGCCGTATCGCGTCTACGGCGGCCTGCGCTTTTTCGAGCGCGCCGAGATCAAGGACACCCTGGCCTATCTGCGGCTGATCGCCAACCGCGACGATGACGCCGCCTTCGAGCGCGCGGTGAACACGCCGACCCGTGGCATCGGCGAGCGCAGCATCGACGCCCTGCGCCAGCGCGCCCGCCACGAAGGCACGACGCTGTGGCATGCCGCGCTGCTGGAGCTGACCGCCGGCAACATGAACGCCCGCGCCCGCAATGCCGTGCGCGGCTTTGTCGAACTGATCGAAGCGCTGGCCGAGCGCACCGCCGGCATGGACCTGGCACCGCAGATCGACGAGGTGCTGGCGCGCTCGGGCCTGCGCGCGCATTACGCGGCGGAGTCGCGCGGCGCGCTGGAGGCACGCACCGACAACCTCGACGAACTGGTCACCGTGGCCAGCCGCTTCGTCCGTTCCGAGGCCGACGAAGCACTGCCGCCGCTGGTCGCCTTCCTCGCCTACGCCGCGCTGGAGGCAGGCGAAGGCCAGGCCGAGGCGTGGGAAGACTGCGTCCAGCTGATGACCCTGCATTCCGCCAAGGGGCTGGAGTTTCCGCTGGTGTTCCTGGTCGGCATGGAAGAAGGGCTGTTCCCCAGCCAGCGCGCGCTGGACGAATCCGGCCGGCTGGAGGAGGAGCGCCGCCTCGCCTATGTCGGCATCACCCGCGCCCGCGAGCGGCTGGTGATCAGCTATGCGGAAACCCGTCGCCTGCACGGTGCCGACCTGCCGGGCATGCCGTCGCGCTTCCTGCGCGAACTGCCGGAAGGCTCCCTGGTCGAAGTGCGTCCACGGGTGAAGGTGTCGCGGCCGGCCTCGCTGGGCGCGATGCGCGGCATGACGCCGGTGCGCGAGGAATCCTTCAACGGCTGGCGGCTGGGCCAGCGCGTGCGGCACATGAATTTCGGCCTTGGCACCATCGTCGATGCCGAGGGCAGCGGCTCGCACGCCCGCGTGCAGGTCAACTTCGAGAAGGCCGGTGCCAAGTGGCTGGTGCTGGCCTACGCCCGGCTGGAAGCGGCCTGAGCCGCGCACCGCCAGCCCCCATCAACGCAACCGGAATCCGCCATGCGAATCTGCGTCTACGCCGCCTCCAGCGACCAATGCGACCCGATCTACCACGCCGCCGCCCGTGAACTCGGCCGCCTGCTCGGCGCGGCCGGCTGCACCGTGGTCTATGGCGGCGGCTCCAGCGGATCGATGGGCGCGGTCGCCAACGGCGCGCTGGAGGCCGGCGGCGAGGTCATCGGCATCCTGCCGCGCTTCATGGCCGACCTGGAATGGGGCCATCCCGGCATCACCCGGCTGGAACTGGTCGAGGACATGCGCGAGCGCAAGCATCGCCTGCTGACCGGCTCCGACGCCGTGGTCGCCGTGCCCGGCGGCAGCGGCACGCTGGAGGAACTGTTCGAGGCGATGACGCTGAAGCGGCTGGGGCTGTACTTCAACCCCATCGTCCTGCTCGACACGCGCGGCTTCTACGCCCCGCTGGACGCCTTCATGCAGCAAGTGGTGGCCGAGCGCTTCATGAACCCAGAACACGCCGCCATGTGGTCCCTGGTGGCCGAGCCGCAGGACGTCCTGCCGCGCATCCACGCCACCCCGCGCTGGCGCGAGGACGCGAGAAAACTTGCAGTGGTAAGGCCTTTGGCGTGATTGGTTGGTTGGTGATTCGTAGTTGGCGGATTTGGGATTGGAAAGAGCGTGGGACGCAGGGCTTTGATCGGCCGCTTTTGCCAATCACGAATCACGAATCACCCTCACCGTCTTCGCTGGACTCGGCCAGCGCTTCGCCGCTGATCTCGATCACCGCGCCGGCGGCGCGGCCCTTGGGTTGCGGCAACTGGGCGATGGCCGCTTCCGCGCCGGCCAGGAGTTCCGCGCGGCGGCTTTCCGGCACCTGCTGCCAATGGCAGCCGCGCAGCGCGCCTTCCAGCGCGTAGAGCAGGTTCAGGCTGGGCCGGAAACCGGCGCGCTTGATCTTGGCGAAGGCTCCCACCGCGCCGTGCTCGCGCAATCCTTCCAGGCCGTGGATGCCGACCTGGCGCAGCCAGGCCGCCGACTTCGGTCCCACGTTCATCAACTTCTCGCCGCCGCGTGTGCTCATTCATCGTCCTCCAGGGATGCCAGGAACACCGTCGCCAACGCCTCCAGCCCGGCCTGGTCTTCGGCATCGAAACGGCCCGGCAGCGGGCTGTCGAGATCGAACACGCCGACCAGCGACTCGCCGCGATACAACGGCACCACCAGTTCCGAGCGCGAGGCTGCATCGCAGGCAATGTGGCCGGGA
>JBAYTD010000133.1:0-7332 GCA_041675805.1 Lysobacteraceae bacterium | reverse complement strand
GGTCGACGCGATACAGGGTGCGCCGCGCGCGCAGGCGCTGGCTGAGCGGGGCGAACACGTCGCCGTGCATGGCCCAGCCGTGCAGCATCACCAGCGGCGGGCCGTCGCCGTCGATCTCGAAGTGGATCATGGCGTCGATCCCAATTGTCGCCAGACGCGGCCGAGGGCATCGAGCAGGGCGTCGACCTGGGCGTCCCCGTGTGCGGCGGACAGGGTCACGCGCAGGCGCGCCTGACCGGCGGGAACGGTTGGTGGGCGGATCGCCGCGACCAGGAAGCCGGCCTGTTCCAGCGCCTCGGCGGCGGCCAGGCAGCGGGCGTTGTCGCCGAGCAGGATCGGCTGGATCGGCGTGGTCGAGGGCAGCAACGGCAGGCCCAGTTGCCGCGCGCCGCCGGCAAACCGGGCGATCAACGCATCCAGGCGCTGGCGCAGGCCGTCGCCGGCGCGGGCCAGTCGCAAGGCTTCCAGGCTGGCCGCCGCCAGCGCCGGCGGCAGGGCGGTGCTGAACAGATAACTGCGCGCGCCCTGCAACACCGCGTCGACCAGTTCGGACTCGCCGGCCAGCACCGCGCCATGACCGCCCAGCGCCTTGCCCAGGGTGATCAGATGCAGGGGCGAGCGGATGCCGGCGGCAGCCGGGCTGCCGCGTCCCTGCGGGCCAAGCACGCCGATGCCGTGGGCGTCGTCGACGTACAGCAGGGCGTTTTCGTCGGTGGCGACGCCTGCCAGCGCGGCCAGCGGTGCGATGTCGCCATCCATGCTGAACACGCCGTCGGTGGCCAGCAGGGCCGGGCGTTCGCCGGCACCTTGCAGTTGCCGTCGCGCGCCTTCGGCGTCGCCATGCGGATAGCGCCGCAGCAGGGCACCGGACTGGCGCGCGCCGTCGAGCAGGCTGGCGTGGTTGAGTCGATCCTGCACGCACAGACCGTCGGTTTCCAGCAGCGCCTGGATGACGCCGACATTGGCCATGAAACCGCTGCCGAACAGCAGCGCGCGCGGGTGGCCCAGCCACTCGGCGACGGCCTCCTCCAGCTCCGCATGCAGGCGATGGTGGCCGTTGACCAGATGCGCGGAGGTGCTGCCGACGCCGTGCTCGGCGGCCGCCTGGCGCAACGCCGCGACCACGCGCGGGTGGTCGGCGAGGCCGAGGTAATCGTTGCTGCAAAAGACCGTCAGCCAGCGACCGTCGCGTTGCAGGCGCAGGCCCTCGCGCGCCTGCGCCGGACGCAGGCGACGCAGCGCATGGGCCTCGGCGCGCGCTGCGTGGCGTTGCGCCAGGCGTTCGCGCAGCGACGGGCGCGCCATCGGCGGCTCAGGCGGCGGCTTCGGCCGGCGCGCAGATCTTGGCGTGGACGGTGGCCGTCGCCTCGACCTGCATCGGACGCAGGCCGAGTCGGGCGAACAGTTGCTGGTCGCGCTCCACGTCCGGGTTGCCGGTGGTGAGCAGCTTCTCGCCGTAGAAGATCGAGTTGGCCCCGGCCATGAAGCACATCGCCTGCATCGCGTCGCTCATCTCGGCGCGGCCGGCGGACAGCCGCACCATCGAGGCCGGCATCATGAGGCGGGCGACGGCGACGGTGCGGACGAACTCGAAGTCGTCGAGGTCCGCCGTCTCCGCCAGCGGCGTGCCGGCGACCTTGACCAGACGGTTGATCGGCACCGATTGCGGGTGTTCGGGCAGGTTGGCCAGCGTCTGCAACAGGCCGGCGCGCTGGGCGCGCGTCTCGCCCATGCCGATGATGCCGCCGCAGCAGGTCTTCATGCCGGCCTCGCGCACCTGCGCCAGCGTGTCCAGGCGATCCTCGTACTCGCGGCTGCGGATCACTTCGCCGTAGAACTCCGGTGCGGTGTCGAGGTTGTGGTTGTAGTAGTCGAGCCCGGCGTCCTTCAGCGCCCGCGCCTGCTGCGGCGTCAGCATGCCCAGGGTGGCGCAGGTTTCCATGCCGAGGCCGCGCACGGCGCGCACCATGTCGGCGACCTTGCCGATGTCGCGGTCCTTCGGGCTGCGCCAGGCCGCGCCCATGCAGAAGCGCGTCGCGCCGGCCGCCCTGGCGGCGCTGGCCTGGGCGACGACGGCATCCAGGGTCATCAGCTTCTGCGCCGCGACGCCGGTGTGGTAGCGCTGTGCCTGCGGACAGTAGCCGCAGTCCTCCGGGCAGCCGCCGGTCTTGATCGACAACAGGGTGGAGACCTGCACCTCGGCCGGGTCGAAATGCTGGCGGTGCACGCTGGCGGCGCGGAACAGCAGTTCGGTCAGCGGCAGGTCGAACAGTTCAAGCGCCTGTTCGCGCGTCCAGTCATGGCGGATCGGCGCGGGCGCGGCGGCAAACGGAGCGGATTGGGTATTCATCGTGCGCCAGAGTCTGGGAAGGCGGCTGGGCGCTGTCAATGCGCGCGGCCCCGCGTCCGCCAGCCGGCGATATAGTGCGCGCAGCGATCAGGGCACGGAAACGGGGACGGCGTGGGGCGCTGGGATGACTGGCTGGACAAGCTGTTTCCGCCGCCCTGCCAGGGCTGCGGAGAGCCTGCCGACGGCGCGCCATTCTGCGCGCACTGCCTGCCCGCGCTGCGGCGCAACACGCATGCCTGCCTTGCCTGCGCGCTGCCGCTGCCGGCCGGCGCGGAACTGTGCGGGCAGTGTCTGCGCAAGCGGCCGCCGCAGTCGCGCAGCCTCGCGCCCTTCCTGTATGCCGAACCGATCGACCGCCTGCTGACCGCGCTGAAGTTCCGCCGCGATCTGGCCGCCGGCCGTGCCCTGGCCGGGCTGGTCGCCGAGGCGGCGACGCAGGCGGCGCTGTTCGACGGCATCGACCTCGCCGTGGCGGTGCCGCTGCATCCGGACCGTCTGCGCCAGCGCGGCTACAACCAGGCACTGGAATTGCTGCGTGGCGCGCTGCGCCGGCAAGCGGTCGGCCTGTCGCTGTCCGCGCTGGCCCGCCAGCGCGCCACCACGCCGCAGACCGGCCTCGATGCGCGGGCGCGACGACGCAACCTGCGCGGTGCCTTCGTCGCCCGCAGCGATCTGGTGCGTGACCGGCGTGTCCTGCTGATGGATGACGTGGTGACCACCGGCACCACCGTCGGCGAGGCGGCGGCGACACTGCTGAAGGCCGGCGCGGCGGAAGTGCGTGTGCTGGCGGTGGCGCGGGTGGCCTGATGGTTTCGGTCAGCGCAGCGCAAAGGCCAGCGCGATGCCGACGAACAGCACCAAGCCGACCCGGTTGTTGTCGAGGAAAGCCTTGAAGCAGCCCTTGCGCGAGCGCGACCAGGCGCAGCGGAACTGCCAGCCGATCAACAGCGCCGCCGCGCCCAGCGCCGCCCAGTACGGCCAGCCCAGTTGCGCCCGCGTGCCGACCATCGCCATCGCGGCGAGAAAACTGGCGAACAGCACGCCCTGCACGAACAGATCGGCATCACCGAACAGGATCGCCGTGGAGCGCGCGCCGATGCGGATGTCGTCCTCGCGGTCGACCATCGCGTACCAGGTGTCGTAGGCGGTGGTCCACAGGATGTTGGCGACGAACAGCAGCCAGGCCAGCGGCGGCGTCTGGCCCTGCACGGCGGCGAAGGCCATCGGAATCGCCCAGCCGAAGGCCATGCCGAGGTAGACCTGCGGAAACCAGGTGTAGCGCTTGAGATACGGATAGCTGGCGGCCAGCAGCACGGCGACCACGCTGAGCAGCACGGTCAGCCGGTTGGTCAGCAGCACCAGGCCGAAGGCGACCAGGCACAGCACGACGAACAGCACCAGCGCCTCGCGCGCCGACACCTCGCCGCTGGCCAGCGGCCGCGTCCGCGTACGTTCGACGTGCGGATCCAGCCAGCGGTCGGCGTAGTCGTTGATGATGCAGCCGGCGGCGCGCATCAGCCACACGCCGGCGCTGAAGATCAGCAGCGTGCCGAGCGGCGGCAGGCCCTCGGCGGCCAGCCACAGCGCCCACCAGGTCGGCCACAGCAGCAGCAGCCAGCCGATCGGCCGGTCAGCCCGGATCAGCCGCCAGTAAGGCCCGCCGCGTTGTCGCAGCACGGTGATCAGTCGGTGTCGGGAAGCGCGCATGGACAAAGTCTAGCGGAGCGCCGGTTCAACGACGGTATGGCCGGGCGCGCGCCGCCGGCGTCACACTGCCGCGGTCGGCACGTCGATCCATGCGGGTCCGCAAGCATGGCCGATATTTCGAAGGAGGTTGCGATGAGCGCAGGACAGGGCAGTACGGGCAACGTGATCGCCGCGTTGTGCAGCTTTTTCATTCCGGGGTTGGGGCAACTGGTGCAGGGCCGCTTCCTGATGGCCCTGGTGCAGTTCGTGCTGGCGGCGCTGCTGTGGCTGGTGCTGCTCGGCTGGATCATCCACCTGTGGTCGATCCTCGACGCCGCGCTGTTCAAGCCTCGCTGAGCATGGCGATCCCGGCCGCGGCGTCGCCGCGACCGGGACTGTCCGGCCTCACTGCTCGATGCTGCGCACCGGCAGCTTGATGCGCTCGCCCGGATCCTCGGCGACGCGCGCGGTGTGCGTCTGCCCGGCGTAGCTGTAGACGATGTCGTAGCCGATCACCTCGTAGCGGGCGTCGTTGATCGTCTCGCACTGTGTCTCGATGCGGGTTTCGGTGTTCTTCGCCTGCTGCTGTTCCTGGATCTTGCGTCCGGCCACGGCACCGCCGATGGCCCCGGCGATGCGCGCCGCGTCGCGGCCCTTGCCATCGCCGACCTGGTTGCCCAGCGCGCCGCCGACCACCGCACCGATCACCGCGCCGGCGACGCGATGTTCGTCCTTCGGCGGCGTGGCGTGGACCACTTCGACATCGCGGCAGACCTGCTGCGGATTGTCGATGGACTGCTTGACCGGCGTGACGCTGACCACCTGGGCGTACTGCTCGCTGCTGGCGGGTCGGGCCGGCGTCGGCCTTGGCGCGGCGGCCACCGGTGCCGTGACAGGAGCCGGCGCGACCTCAGGCGTCGGTGTCGGCACGGGCTGTGCCGTCGCCGGTGGTGCTTCAGCCGCGCTGTCGGCGGACTCCACCGCAGTCGTCTGCTCGTTGGCAGGCGCACTCGGTGCCGCTTGCTCGTTGCCGGCCGGCGCGTTCGGCTGACAGCCGCTCAGCGCCAGCGCCGCCGCGATCAATGTGGCCAATACGGAGATTCTCGGGGCATTCGTTTTCATCTTCGTCTCCTTTGATCGGACATCCCACGCCCGTACGCTAACGCCGCCCGCCTGAACGCCGGGAGGAAAACGACCGTCAGCGCCGATACATCGCCGCGCTCAGGCAGGAGAACACGCTGACCACGAACCAACCGAACGGCAGCAGGCTCAGCGTCACCAGCCAGGTGATGGCGAAACCGATGCAGGCGGCGACGAACCAGAACAGCGCCGACAGCAGCCGACCCTGCACCAGTTGCCCCAACCCTGGAATGAAAAGGCTGCACAACGCGGCGATCACGTTGCTGGCGCTGCCCTGTCCCGTATTCATGCTGCGTGCTCCGAATGGTCGGCGAAGGACTTCCAAACTGGGGGCGCGGTGGGCGCGTTCAAGAGCGCTGCGCCTGCCGTTTCCGGCCCACGTCCGCTTTCAGAGCCCCTGGCTGCAACAACGCGCCAGAAAGTCACGGCCGCGCTTTTGCAAATCTTCCAATTGCCCGGCGTGGCTGTCTTCGTACTCCATCAAGGCAGCGGTATTGAGGCCAAGCCGCATGTACTTGAGATCGGAAGTATCCACATTGTTTTCATGGACCAATGCCATGTAGCGGTATTCATATTCCGTTGCCAGCTCATCGGATGGCTGGAAGCGGCCGTTTCGAAGCCCATCAGCGAGATGTACCGCCGCCATGAAGTCCCTGTTCATCACCCGCTTGTGCAGGGCGGTTGCCACTTGCTCCAGCATGCCTTGGGCGATCGGAGCGTAATCCGGGCTGGCCAATATCTCGTCGGTACCGAAACGACGCATCAGATCATAAGTCGCGGAGTCGGCACCCGCCGCGACGGCGTCCAGCAGGATTGCATCGAATTCGAGCAACTGCCGAGTAGATACCCTGGCGCATGCCTGTCGCAGCGCCATGCGATCCCTGTCGGCCTTTTCAAAGCCGGAGGAATCCCAGTGCCGCGCTTCGAGCAAGTCCAGGCGCGCCTGCCAGATATCGAGACTCTCGGGGCGACCGGCCTCTGCCACGCACTTAGACAAAGCTGCCACCAAGGCCGCGACGGCGGTGTCATCTCCGGCCAATGCGAGGGTTTTCAGGTTTTCGAACTCCGCAGCGGAGAGCGCCTTGGGTCGGGTCTTGGTGAAGGCAGCCAAAACCTCCGCAGGAGGAGGGGTTTTGACTGTCGAGGCCAGCCGGTCCCGGTTTTCGATGGGTTCAAGTTTTGCCGTGACATCGGGTTCCGACATGCCGCCCGGCGTGTTATCCGGACCATCCATGTTTGCACGCCATGCCAGACCCAGCAGGCATGCAAGCCCAACCATGGCTGGAACCATCAACACGCGCCTGGTCATGAGAACCCGATCTCCTATCGATGGCAACGATTCAGCCTTCGAGCAAGGTCATCAGCTCCTCCACGCCGATGCTGGCCGCGCTCTGTTCGCCGATCACCTGGTCGATCAGTTCGCGCTTGGCACCGTGCAGGGCGAGGATCTGTTCTTCGATGCTGCCGGCCAGCACCAGTTTGTAGACGGTGACCGGGCGGATCGGCATCGGCGGCGACAGTTATCGCCAATTGCTGCGCGGCGCGCAACCGGATCAGGTGACGGTGCAGCATCATCAGCAGAAAGCCGCGAAAACTTCCCGCCACCGCGTCCGCCCACGCCCACCAACGATGTTCGAAGCTGGCGGCGAGAAAGGACTGCGCCGCATCCTCGGCATCGGCTCGGTGTGCAGTGCCTGCGCGCGTCATTCGTCCAGTGCCAGGGCAAAGGCCAGCGCTTGTGCCGCCTCGCGCATCCGCGCGGAAGAAAGATGAGAGATGCGTTCACCCATCCTGCTTCTGGCGACGGTTTGCAGGTTGTCGAAGTTGGCTGCGCAGGTTTCGGGCAGGCCATCGGCGGCGGTCAGCAGCACTTCACTGGGAATGCCACGCACCGTGGTGGTGATGGGCGCGATGGTCACGCTGTTCAGCACGCGGAGGGCGGAGTCCCGTGTGAGCACCAGTACCGGCCTGCGCTTGTCCGGCGGCTGGAAGACGTACCAGCACACATCGCCGCGCCTCATGCCGGCTCCCATGCCTGCTCGTCGGCAAAAGCATCGAACTCGCCCGGCTTGACGGGCTGCTTGCGATAGCCTTCTGCGTGTCTGGCTTCCAGTTCCTCGATGGCCTGGTGGCGCAGGGCCAGCACCATGGCCTTG
>JBAYTD010000132.1:0-7449 GCA_041675805.1 Lysobacteraceae bacterium | reverse complement strand
GGCGGCGTGCTCGGCGGCGAGCACCGACTGGCGCAGGCGCCAGGCGGCGTCGTGGCCGCTGACCTCCAGCGTCGGCAGGGTGGTGTGGGCATGCTTGACCGGCGTGTTCTTCAGCGCCTTGATGGCATCGTTGGCCAGTTTGGCGTAGCGGCCGGCATCCAGCGCGCCGGGCGCGCCGGCACCGAGCAGCAGCAGGCGCGGCGCGCTGATGCCGTCGACGCCGTGCAGCAGGGCGTGGCGGCCGGCCTTGCCGGAGACGTCGCCGGCGGCGATCAGGGCGCGCAGGCGGCCGTTGGCGGCGTGGTCGAGGGCATTGGCGGCGGCCGACAGGCTGCCATCCTCGAACACGGCGGCGATCACGCAGTCGACGGAAAGACTCGCGACGGGCGCGCTGGAAAGGCGATGATTGGGCATCGTTGGGGTTTCCGGAAATAAGATCGGTGAAGATACCGGGCGGCTGTCGCGGTCGCGGTCGGCCCAGTCACTGGAACCATCGATTCTACCAAGACCGTCCCCGCAAGGCCGTCCATGCCCTTCCTGCGCAAGATCGATCGCTATGTCCTGACCGAGCTGGCCGGCAGTTTCCTCGCCAGCCTGGTGATCCTCGCCATGGTCAGCCTCGGCGGGCTGCTCGCCGACCTGTTGAGCAAGATCGCCCGTGGCAAGGTGCCGGCGGCGCTGCTGCTCTCGCAACTGGGCCTGCGCACCGTCGATGCGCTGCCGCTGCTGCTGCCGCTGGCGCTGTTCCTCGGCGTGCTGCTGGCCATCGGCCGGCTCTATCGCGACAGCGAGATGGCGGTGCTGGCCTCGGTCGGACTGGGGCCGCGCGCGTTGCTGCGCCCATTGCTGGCACTGGCGATCCCGGTGGCGCTGCTGGTCGGCTTTGCCTCGCTGTGGGCGGCACCGGCGGCGCTGGAGCTGTCAAAGCGGATGATCGACAACGCCAACCGCTCGCTGCTGGTGGTCGGGCTGGAGCCGGGCCGGTTCATCGAACTGCCGGATCGGCAGAGCGTCGTCTATCTGGGTGCGATGAGCGATGACGGCAGCCGCTTCGAGCGCCTTTTCGTCCACGCCGAGCGCGACGGCCGCACCGACATCGTCACCGCCCGCGCCGGCGAGTTGTTCGAGGAAAGCCTGGGCGAGGAGCGCTACCTCGTGCTGCACGACGGTTTCCGCGTCGAGGGGGTGGCCGGGCAGGACGACTTCCGCATGATGCGCTTCGCCCGCAACGAAATCCGCGTGCCCGACAGCGCCCGCGACCAGAGCGCCAGCGAGTCGCAGCGCCGCGACAGCCTCGCCCTGCTGCGCAGCGGCAGCGCCGAGGACATGGCCGAACTGCATGCCCGCCTCGGTGCCCCGCTGGCCGCCCTGCTGCTGGCGGTGCTGGCCCTGCCGCTGGCGCGCACGCCGCCGCGCAGCGCCCGCTACGGCGCGCTGTTGCTGGCGCTGCTGACCTACATCGTCTACCAGAACCTGATGATGCTCGGCCGTGCCTGGCTGGAAGCCGGCAGCCTGCCGCTGTCGCTCGGCCTGTGGTGGCTGCATCTGCCGTTGCTGGCGCTGACGCTGTGGTTGTACCGGCGCGACGGCCGACCCGCCGGAGGCCGCCGATGAGGCCCTGGCCGCGCCGGGCCGATCGGTTGATCGGGCGCAGCGTGCTGGCGGCGATCTGCCTCGCCTGGGGCGTGCTGCTGGCGTTCGACGTGGTGGTCGCCTTCGCCGCCGAACTGGCCGACATCGGCGAAGGCGACTATGACGCCGGCAGCGCCCTGCTGTACGTGCTCTACACCGCGCCGCGCCGCGCCTACGAGCTGTTTCCGACCTCGGCGGTGATCGGCTGCCTGCTCGGCCTCGGTGGCCTCGCCGCCAATTCGGAGCTGACCGCGCTGCGCGCCGTCGGCATCTCGCGCCTGCGCATCGCCCTGGCCGCCGGCGGCGCGGTGGCGCTGCTGCTGGTGGCCATGGTCGGCATTGGCGAAACGCTCGGCCCGGCCGGCGAACAGCGTGCCCAGGCGCTGCTGGTCGGCGCGCAGTCGAAGGACATCGGGCTGTCGAAATGGTCCGGCCTGTGGGCGCGCGAGGGCGACACCTTCCTCAACGCCCGCTCCGGCCGCATCCGTGGCGGCGGTGCCGACAGCTACGTGGAACTGGATCGCGTGCGCCTGTACGAGTTCGATCCGCAGGGCCGCCTTGCCGCGATGGCGCTGGCGGCGCGCGCAGAGCATCGCGACCAGCGCTGGACCCTGTTCGACGTACGCCGCAGCCGTTTCGCCGAACACAGCGTGGAAACCAGCCGCCACGCCGAGGAAGCCTGGGCCTCGCAGTTGCAGCCCGATGTGCTGAGCCTGTCGATCCGCCGCGCCCGTTACCTGTCCACCGCCGACCTGAAAGAGAACCTCGATTACCTGCGCCGCAACGATCTGGATACGTCCGAGTTCGAAAGCGCCTACTGGGGCCGCGTGTTCTATCCGCTCAACGTGCTCGCCCTGTGCCTGCTGGCCATGCCGTTCGCCTTCGGCACCCTGCGCTCGGGCGGCTTCGGCAAGCGGTTGTTCATCGGCATCGTGTTCGGACTGGGGTTTTTCCTGCTGCAACGGCTCACCGTCAACATGGCCGAGGTCTATCGGGTTGACTTGCGACTGGCGCACGGATTACCGTCGGCACTCTTGCTGACTTACGCTTTTTGGTGGTTGCGTCGCAAGGACGTGTGACGTGTAGCGTGATACGTTGATTGGAGTTGTGTCTGAGCAGGAATTTTGGTACGGACTAGGGATTCTCTAAACAAGCCTTGCCAATCAGCGACACTGCTCCATCTTGGTGGGTGGGGACGGGAGAAGCCACCAGAGAGGCCAAAAAGCAGGCCTGGCCCGCCGCTGGTCGCGGGTTGAGTGTGCCGAAATTGGTCGATGGCGTCAGGGTGAAAGGGTGTGGCGGTGACGGATGGGCTTGTTCAGAGAATCCTTAGATATGTTCCAATGAAAAAATGAAAAAGTTTATTTCTCTTGTATTTGTTCTATTCGCGATTGCTTCTATTGTTTTTTTTGGAAGAAAATCCGAGCAGAAAGAAGAGGTTCCGGTCCCGGTTCCGGTTTCGGTTCCCGCTCCCGACAGGCTATCTTTATCTTCCCAGCATCACGATATTCCAGCACTGCCGGATGAAGCACTCCCGCTTTCGATGCAGCTTGATGCGCTGGTGCAGCGCGCTGAGGCAGGTGACCCGGTTTCAATCTGCAAGCTGCTGGTCAGCATCAACCAGTGCCATGACCAAGTCCGTCGCCAGGGCTTTTCCAAGCTCGCACTCAATGCGCTGACAAAAAACGAGAGCAATATCGACGGGCTGCTGGTGGCAAGTGTTGCCGCCGATGAGGAGCACATGGCGCAGCGAGGGGAATTGCTTAAGTTGGGAGCATTGCGCTGTGCTGGAAGGCGAGGTCGGCCTGATGTACCAGGCGGCCCGCGACGCGATGCCGGTCGAGTCCCTGGCACGGATCGAACGGGAAGTGGAGGCGGACTTCCAGCGCTGGGTATCAGTCAGTCGTGCGAAGGGACTGGATCACGCGTATCGTCTGCCGATTGATTCCGAACCTCGCTCTGGTTGTGAAAAGTGAGCATGTTCCGGGCTGGATCAACGTTGGGTTGTGAGGCGGTGCTGCTGATTGCGCTGTACTGGCTGCGCCGGCGGATGGTCTAGGGTTTGGCCGGTTTCGGCAGGCGCAGCAGGCGCGTGCCGGAGAGCAGGTCGTGCAGGCTGCGGCGTTCGCGGTCGAACAGCGACCACAGAAAGCCCAGCCCGCCCAGCGCCAGCGACAGCGTGGCCCAGGCATGGCGTTGCCACAGCACGCCGACGCCGGGGCGGGCGTCCTGCGTGCCGACCAGTTGCAGTCGCCACGGACGCATGCCGAGGGTTTGCCCGCCGCGTCGCCAGGAAAACACCAGGTAGGCACCGGTCAATGTCCACAGCGCCGCCGCCTGCAGCCAGAATGCCGGCGTCCACGGAACCACCGGCGCGCCGCCGCGCAGCGCCAGCATGATGGCGCTGAAGGCCAGCCACAGGGCGAAGATCGGCAGGCTGTCGTAAAGCATGGCGAGCAGGCGCCAGACGAGGTGCGCCGGTGCGGCGGCGGGGCGGGGTCGGGTATCCATGGGCGAAAGGATAATGGGTATGCTGGCGACGATGAGCGAGCCGCCTTCTTCTCCCACCGAGCGCCGCCTGCGCGCGCGTCGGCGTGCGATGGCACCGGTGCCGGAACTCGCCCTGATCGAGCGCTTCATCGAGCGCGCCTGGGCCGAGCAGGGGTTGGCGCGGCAAACCCAGGCCAGCTATCGCGCCGATCTCGACGGCTTCGCACGCTGGCTGGCCGAGCGCGGCAGCCGGCTGGACGCCGCCGCGCGCGCCGATCTGCACGATTACCTGGCCGAGCGCGGCGCAGCCGGTTACAGCGCGCGCAGCAATGCGCGACTGCTGTCCTGCCTGCGCGCCTTCTACGCCCAGCGCCTGCGCGATGGCGTCATCGGCGTCGATCCGACTGCCGACATCGCCTCGCCGAAGCAGGCGCGCGGGGTGCCGAAGAGCCTCGCCGAGGGCCAGGTCGAGGCGCTGCTGGCGGCACCGCCGCTGGACGATCCCAACGGCCTGCGCGACCGCGCGATGCTGGAACTGATGTACGGCTGCGGCCTGCGGGTCAGCGAACTGGTGGCGCTGGAAAGCCTCAACGTCAACCTGCGCCAGGGCGCGCTGCGGCTGCGCGGCAAGGGCGGCAAGGAGCGGCTGGTGCCGCTCGGCGAGGAGGCCCGGCACTGGCTGGAACGCTATCTGGCGCAGGCGCGCCCGCAACTGCGCCAGGGTGTCGATCCGGGCACGCTGTTTCTCGACCGCCGCGGCCATGCGCCGACCCGGCAGCAGGTCTGGTACGCGATCAAACGCCATGCGCGGCGCGCCGGCATCGACCCGGCCAAGGTCAGCCCGCATACCCTGCGCCACGCCTTCGCCACCCATTTGCTGAACCACGGTGCCGATCTGCGCGCCTTGCAGATGATGCTCGGCCACAGCAGCCTGTCGACCACGCAGATCTACACCCTGGTCGCCCGCGAGGGCCTCAAGCGTCTGCATGCGGCGCATCATCCGCGCGGTTGACGGCCAGCACAGGACTTCCGCCATGACCCTTGCCCAGCTCCGCTACCTGGTCGCCATCGTCGATGCCGGCCTCAACATCACCCTGGCCGCCGAGCACGTCCACGCCACCCAGCCCGGCCTCAGCAAGCAGTTGCGGCAACTGGAGGACGAACTGGGCTTCGCCCTGTTCCTGCGTCGCGGCAAGAGTCTGGATTCGCTGACCCCGGAAGGTGCCGAGGTGGTGGAGCGTGCCCGCGTCATGCTCGGCGAGGCGGCCAACATCCGCATCCTGTCCGAGTCGCTGCGCACCGATACCCGCGGCAGCCTGGTGATCGCCTGCACCCACACCCAGGCGCGCTTCGTGCTGCCGCAAGCGCTCGGCCGGGTGCGCCGCGAACTGCCCGAGCTGATGCTGCGTATCCAGCCGGCGGAGCGCGAGGAGGTGGTCGAGCGGATGGCGCGCGGCAGCGCCGACGTCGGCCTGATCAGCACCTCCAGCGACGAGGCACCGCCGGGGCTGGCGCTGCCGGTGTACCGCTGGGATCTGGTGGCGGTGGCACCGCTGGGACATCCGCTGGCGGCGACCGAGACGGCAACGCTGGCGCAACTGGCGGCGCAGCCGCTGGTCAGCTACGACTCCACCCTGTTGCCCGGTTCCAGCCTGCAAAAACGTTTCGCCGCCGAGGGTCTGCGGCCGCAGGTCGGCGTCACCGCACCCGATGCCGACCTGATCAAGGGCTACGTCCGCGCCGGCCTTGGCGTCGGCATCCTGGCGCAGATGGCGATGCGCGCGGAGGACGCGCAAAGCCTGCGCACGCTGTCGCTGCGGCCGCTGTTCGGGCCGTGCACCACCTGGGTGCTGCTGCGCCCGGATCGCCGTCTGAGCCGGCCGATCGCCGCCGTGCTGGCGGCGCTGGCTCCGCACATCGACCTGATCGCCCTGCGCCAGTGGCTGGCCGGCGACCACGCGGTCGCCATCGTCCCCGAGCGCATCCCGTCCTGGCCGCCGCCGGCCTGGAAGGATTCCGCGCAGTGGTCGCTGGCCGACTGAATCGCCGCATCGACGCGGTGGAACTTAGCATCGCCTCGATGGTCGCAGCAGGCGATCCGACGCCGGCCCGGCCGCGCGGCCGGGGCTTCCCACCGTCATCCCCAAGGAATTCCGCATGATCCGTACGCTGGCCGCTGCTGCGCTGGTCGCTTTCGCCTTCACCGCCCAGGCCGACGACGACGCCAAGGCGCGCGCCGCCATCAAGTCGCTGGTGCCCAACGCCAGCATCGACAGCATCGCCGAATCGGCCCTGCCCGGTTTCTACGAAGTGGTGATGTCGGGCCAGGTGCTGTACGTCAGCAAGGACGGCAAGTACCTGATGCAGGGCATGTTGTTCGATGTCGCCGCGCGCAAGGATCTGACCGAGAGCGTGCGCGCCGGAATGCGCGCCAACCTGCTGAAGGAGATCGGCCCGGAGCGCCGCATCGTCTTCGCGCCCAAGGATCCCAAGTACACGGTGACCGTGTTCACCGACATCGATTGCGGCTACTGCCGGCAATTGCACGCGCACATGGACGAGTTCAACGCCAAGGGCATCGCCATCGAATACCTGTTCTTCCCGCGCTCCGGCCCGGGCACCGACTCGTGGAAGAAGGCGGTCTCGGTGTGGTGTTCGGATGACCAGCGCCAGGCGATGACCAATGCCAAGAGCCTGCGCCCGATCGACCACAAGGAATGCGACAACGCGCTGGACGAGGACTTCGAGATCGCCGGGCGCATGGGCGTGTCGTTCACGCCGTCGGTGATCGCCGCCGATGGCTCGCAACTGGGCGGCTACCTGACGCCGGACCAGTTGCTGACGCGCCTGCAGCAGGCCAGCGTGCAGCAGGCACGCGCCAAGTAAGCCGCGTCGGCAGGGCGTCCGCTGCCGTGAAGCGGCGGACGCATCCGCTATCCTATGCGGTCCGAGCCTCCCGGTCGCGGCACAACATGATCGTTTTCGAGGGCCGAGCGGCCCTTTCCGCTTTCCGCCTCTCCCGTCTTGCCCGCCGCCTTGGCTTGGCCGACGAGGGTTTGCAGGCGACGTTCGTCTACTTTCTCGACATGCCGGCAGCCGATGCCGCGCAGGCGGCGCAACTGGCGCGCATCCTCGAAGCGCGCCAGGTTGTGCTGGCGGACCTGGGGTCGGGCCTGTACGTGGTGCCACGGCTGGGCACGGTGTCGCCCTGGGCCAGCAAGGCCACCGACATCCTGCGCGCCTGCGGGCTGCCGGTGGCGCGTGTCGAGCGCGGCGTCGCCTATCGCTTTGCCGCCGCCCCGGCGCTGGACGCGGCGACCCTGCGCG
>JBAYTD010000131.1:0-7452 GCA_041675805.1 Lysobacteraceae bacterium | reverse complement strand
TGCGCGCGCTGTCGCCGGCCTTGCGTGCGCAGGGCGGAAATGCGCAACGTGGTGTCCGTTTCGCCCCGCACCGCTGTCAATGCCGCCTGCGCCTGATCGGCGAGCAGGTCGCCGTCGGCACGCAGCAGACCGGCGCTGCGGGCGATGCCGGCGCTCGCCTGCGGCCAGCGCTGCGTCAGCAAGGGCATCACCTGCCGGCGCAGCCAACTGCGGTCGTGGCGCGGGTCGGTGTTGGACGGATCCTCGATCCAGCGCAGCCGTTGCACCGTGGCGTAGGCATGCAGCGCGTCGCGGGGAACGTCGAGCAACGGTCGCCACAACATGCCCGGGCCCAGCGGCCGGGTCGCGCGCATGCCGCCCAGCGCCGCCGTGCCGGCACCGCGCAACAGGCGCAGCAGCACGGTCTCCGCCTGGTCGTCGCGATGATGGGCGAGGGCCAGCCACTCGCCGGGCAACAGCGCCCGCGCCAGCGCCGCGTAGCGCGCTTCGCGCGCCGCCGCCTCGATGCCGAGCCCACTGTCGCGCGCCACCTCGCAGCGCAGGCCGAGGAAGGGAATCGACCAGCGTCGGCAGTCCTCCGCCACCTGCGCCGACCAGCACGCCGCCTCCGCGTGCAGGCCGTGATCGACATGGATCGCGCGCAGCCCGCGCCGACGCGCCTCAACGCTGCGCGACAGCGCATGGGCCAGCGCGCTGGAATCCAGCCCGCCGCTGAGCGCCACCGCCAGGCGTGGCGGATCGGCTTCTCGCACGGCCTGGTCGAGCAGGTCGATCAGCGGGTCGGCAACGTCCATGTCGCCATCCTGCCTGCCCGTCGCGAGGCTGCCAATCAGCCGGCGGCCAGCGCCGCCGCCCGCCCGCGTGCCACGTCGACCCGGAACAGCAGCACCAGCCCGGCAACAAAAGCCACGGCGGTGGTCAGCAGCGCCATGTGGTGGTCGCCCCCGGACAGCCAATTGACCGTGCCATAACTCAGCGGGCCGAGGATGGAGGCGAGTTTCACCGCAAGCCCCCACAGGCCGAAGATTTCCGCCTCGCGCTCGCGCGGGCACAGGTAGCCGACCAGCGCCCGCCCGGCTGATTGCGAGGCACCCAGGCACAACCCGGCGAGGTTGGCGGCAAACCAGACCAGCGGCCGGGTTTCGGCAAACCAGAACACGGCGATGGCCAGCAGCCAGCCGACCAGGGTGAAGGCCAGCGTGCGTCGATGGCCGAGGCGATCCTGCAAATGGCCGAAGCCGAAGGCACCGACGGCGGCGGTGAGGTTGACCAGCAGGATCAGGGCGATGCTTTCCTGTGCGCTGAAACCCAGCGCCTGGGTGGTGAAGATGGCGGCGATGGCAATCACCGTCTGCACGCCGGCCTGGAAGCAGACGATGCAGACCAGCAGCCGGCGCAGGTCGCGCAACGCGTGGCTGCCGGCCAGCGCGCTGCGCACGCGGGCGATCACGTCATGCCACAGACCGGCGGCGGACACGGTTTGCGGGCGCGCACGCTCGCGCAGCAGGACGAAGGTCGGCAGCGCGGTCAAGGCAAACGCCAGCGCCGTGATCAGCAAGGTCGGCGGCACGCTGCGCGCGGCCGGCGCATCGCTGGCAGTGATCCAGGCCAGGCACAGCGCCAGCACCAGCAAGCCGCCGAGATAGCCCAGGCCCCAGCCCCAGCCGGACACCTTGCCCATTGCATCGGGATGGGCCAGTTCCGGCAGGAAGGCGGCGATCAGGTTCTCGCCGAGGCCGAAGGCGATGTTGCTGACGATCAGGATGCCCAGCGCCAGCGCCACGTCGCCCGGCCCGCACAGCGACAGCGCCGCCGTGCCCAGCGCGCAGACCAGGGTCGTCGCCATCAGCGCGGCACGTTTGCGTGCGCGCAGGTCGGCCCAGGCACCGACCAGCGGGCCGGCCAGCGCGTTGACCGCATAGGACACCGACAAGGCCAGCGTCCAGGCGAAGGTGGCCCAGGCCGCGTCGGCGGCGATCACGGCGACGAAAAAGGCGTTGAACACGGCGGTGATGACCACCGTGGTGTAGCCGGAATTGGCGAAGTCGAACAGCGCCCAGGCCAGCACCTCGCGACGGCGGACCGGGGCGACGGCCGGCGGATGCACGGCCAGCCAGTCCGGTCGCTGCGCTGCGCTCATTCGGCTGCTTCCAGCGCCGCGTCGGCAGCGGCTGACGGCGGCGGCTTGGGCGTTTTCGGCGGTTTCGGCGTCCGCGCCAGCCAGCGCCGCCGCACCGCGACCATTTCGCCATCGTGGCGCTTGCAGGCTTTGCGCCGCTCGTTCTCCAGCAGCCGACGCAGTGGCAATGTCTCCGCCGCCGGGCCGCTGGCGCGCAATGCGGCGCAGGCCATCCACAGGTCGCCCTCGTTGCCCATTTCCCGCGCCAGATCGAGCAGCAGCCGCGCGCCGACGTCACGCCGGCGCAGCGCCTGCGCGCTCAGCCGACGCAGGGCGGCATGGCGACGCAGGCGGCGACGCACGTCATGGCGCAGGTTGCGCCCGGTCTGCCCCAGCGCCGCCTCGATCGCCGTCAACAGCTTGCGCCGCGAGCGTTCCAGCGCGGCATGCGCCGCCCGCGCGTCGAACCTGGCGACCGGCCACTGCCCCAGCCGACCGCGCAGGCGTTCGACATCGCGGAAAACGCGCTCCCAGAATTCGGAATCCGCCGGCCGGCCCTGCCACAAGCGTGCCAGATCCGCCTTCAGCGCCTTGCGCGCGAGCGCCAGCCGCGCCCGCTGCGCCTCGTCCAGATCACGCTTGCCCAGCGACTCCAGTAATTCCAGCCGCACGGCGGCGTCGCGCAGGGGACCGAGACGCCGCCGCAGCGCGCGCACGGCGGCGTCCTCGCGCAGCGCCCAGCGGACATCGCCGGGTGCCAGCAACCGGATCAGGGCGCGCAGCCGCTGCATGCTCTTGCGGGCGCGATGCACACCGCCGTCCTTGCCGGCGCGGGCGCTGGCGAGTTCGCGTTCCAAGGTACGAAATTCCGCCTGCGCCAGCGCGTACAGACGCGCGCCCGGCGTGTTCCCCCCGTTCCCCATGGTGCTGTCCGACTGGCGATCGTGCGGCCGAGTCTGCCAGTTTCGTCCACGCCGTGGGTTACAGCGGATCCTTCAGCCGTCGACCGGCCCGCGAAGGTGGCGCGGCCGGATGCCGCAGGCCAGCAGCGTCGTCCCGTACAACAGTCCGCCGGCGATGATGCAGCCGAGCAGGGCGAGCACCCGGCCCCACCACGGCAGGACGCCGAAGTCGCCGACCCAGCCGCGCAGCAGGCACACGCCCAGCGCCATCACTGCCACCGCCAGCAGCAGTCGGGCAAGGAAGCCGGCCCAACCGGCACTGGCCTGATAGACGCCTTCGCGGCGCAGGGCGCGCAACAGCAGCAGGGCATTGGCGATGCCGGCCAGCGCCGCCGCCGCCGCGATGCCGGCGTGCGCTGCGGCGATGCCGGCCCTCCACAGCGCCGTGGTCAGCACGGCGGTCAGCACGATGTTGATCAGCACCGTGGCGATGGCGGCGCGCATCGGCGTGCGCGTGTCCTGGCGGGCGAAGAAGGCCGACAGCAGCACCTTGCTGGCCATGAAGGCCGGCACGCCGACCGCCATCGCCATCACCGCAATGCTGGTCATCCGCGCATCAGCGGCGCTGAAGGCGCGGTAGTTGAACAGCGTCACGCAGATCGGCTCGGCCAGCGCGGCCAGCCCCGCCGCCGCCGGCAGGGCGATCAGCAACACCGTGCGCAGTCCCCAGTCGAGGCTGTCGGAATAACCCGCCGCATCGGCGCGCGCGTGCTGGCCGGACAGGTGCGGCAGGATCACCGTGCCGATGGCGACGCCGAACAAGCCCAGCGGCAGTTCGATCAGACGGTCGGAGTAATACAGCCAAGACTGCGCCTGCGCGACCAGCAAGGACGCGAAGATCGTCCCGACCAGCAGGTTGAACTGCGCCACCGAGGAGGAAAACAGCGTCGGCAGCATCAGCCGGAACACCCGCGTCACGCCGGGATGCCCGCGCCGCAGGCGGAACCGCGGCCGCAGCCCGAGCCGTGACAGCGCCGGCCACAGCAGCAGGCATTGCAGCACACCGGCCACCAGCACGCCCCAGGCCAGGGCTTTTTCCGGCACCTCGAACCACTGCGCGCCGAGCAGGATCGCGGCGATCACCGACAGGTTGTGCAACACCGGCGCGAACGCCGGCAGGCCGAAGCGGCGGAAGGCGTTCAGTACCGCCCCGGCCAGCGCGGTCATCGAAATGAACACCAGGTACGGGAAGGTGATGCGCAGCATCTCGGCAGTCAGCTCGACCGGGATCGAGTCATCGCCCTGCGCCAGCGCCAGAAACGCCCGTGCCACCCACGGCGCGGCCAGCCAGCCCAGCGCGGTGACCACGACCACGGCGGCCAGCAAGGTGCCGGCGACGTGGTCGAGGAAATCCTGGATCGCCGCGCGGTCGCCGCGCTCGCGCAGTTCTGACAATACCGGCACGAAGGCCGAGGCGAACGAGCCTTCGGCGAAGATCCGCCGCAGATAGTTGGGAATCCGGTAGGCGACGACGAAGGCACTGACCGCCGGTCCGGCACCCAGCAGCACCGCCTGCAGGGTGTCGCGCGCCAGGCCGGCGACACGGGACAGCAAGGTCATGCCGCTGAAGACGGCCGATGCGCGCAGCAGGCGGGGGGAGCTCATCGGGAAGCGGGCGGAAAACCGTGAATATTGACGGATTTTATCGGCGGGCGCATACTTCTCGGTCTAACTCCGATTCCGTCAACGCCTTTCCAGGAAGCATTCCCTTGGCAAACATCAAGTCCGCGAAGAAGCGCGCCCGCCAGACGATCGTGCGCAACGAGCGCAACGTCTCCCAGCGTTCGATGCTGCGCACCGCCGTGAAGAAGGTCATCAAGGCCATCGACGCCAATGACGCCGCCGCCGCCACCGCCGCTTTCAACAGCGCCCAGCCGATCCTGGATCGTTTCGCCGCGCGCGGCCTGATCCACAAGAACAAGGCGGCCCGCCACAAGAGCCGCCTGACCGCCCGCATCCGCGCCCTCCAGGCGTAAGCGGGACAACACGGAATCGATGGCAGGGCCGGCGCAAGCCGGCCTTGTCGTTTCCGGCCGGCGGAAAACCGCCGTCAGGCGCGCGGTGCCCGGCGCTCGCCGCGGCGTCGCCGCGCCGGCCGCCAGCGGCGCATCAGCCATTCTCCTGCGCCTCGCGCTCGGCAGCGCGCATCGCGTCCAGCGCCTGCATCACCTGCTGGCAGACCGCATCGGTGCCCTCGCCGGCCAGCGCCGACAGGGCGAACCAGGGTGCCTTCCAGTCCAGCGCCGCCGTCACCGCCGCGACGCGTTCGCGCGCCACGTCCTCGGCCAGCATGTCGAGCTTGTTCAGCAGCAGCCAGCGCGGTTTGTCGACCAGTGCCTCGTCGAACGCCGCCAGTTCGGCGTCCGGATAGGCCCGGCCGATATAGCCCTGCCCCTTGTCGCCCCGGAAGCCGAGCGGCGAGCCCGCGCCGCTGGCGCCGGTTTCCGTCTGCCCCCAGGTGGTGGCCATTGGGATGCCGCTCTTTTCCCAGAAGTCGGCGATCCATTCATGGGTGATGACCAGGTCGAGCGTCGAGGTGCCCTTGGGCGGGGTCTGCGACGCATCGAGCAACAGGTTGATCTGTGCCGGGAACAGCAGGATCTTGGTGATCCTGTACCGCTCGACCTGCGACCAGAACAGGGACGGGCTGAACCGGTCGACGATCGTCAGCTGACCGCCGGCGAGCAGCGGAATGCCGGCGCCGATGATCGATGCCGTCGCATGGCCGAAGGTGAAGGGCAGCAGGTAGCTGTCGTCCGCTCCGATTCCGAAACGCTCGGCGTAGCCGAAAGCGCCGTTGACGAAGGCGCCGGCGGGAAGCATCACGCCCTTGGGGCGCGCGGTGCTGCCCGAGGTATAGACGATCTCGGACAATGTGTCGCCCGTCACCCCGAGCGGCTCGAAATCGCGGCCCGGACCATCGGTCGGCAGCGCGCTCAACTGTACCGTGCCATGCGTTGCCGGCGCGCGGACCGGCCCGACCGTCACGATGGTCTGCAACCCGGGGAACTGATCGCGATTTTCCAAGACCAGCGAGGCCAGCGGGTCGTCGGCCATCATGAACCGGGCCTCGGAATGCCCGACCTGATACACCATCTCGGACAGGCCCAGATCCGGCACCATCGGGATCAGAACGGCGCCCAACTGCCGAACCGCGAACTGCGTGAACAGCGTGGCCGCCGAATTGGCCATGCCGACCACGATGCTGTCGCCCTGGCGCAGGCCGGCCGCGTAGAGCGCGGATTTGATGGAGCGGATTTCGGCATCGGCCTCGCGATAGGTCCAGCGCCGTTCCTGAAAATTGAGGAATGGCCGGTCCGGGGTTTCCGCGACCCGGTTGTTCCAGACGTCGCGTCCCGTGCGCCCCAGCCGGTAGATCGTGTTCATGGGCTCCTCCTGTGGCATTATCGGCACCCCTCATGGGCGAACGTCAGCGCCCGCTCGATCACCTCCGGCACCCCGGCGCCGAAAGCCTCGAAGAACGGATCGGCCTCGCCGCGCTCGAGATAGCGGCGGTAGAGCCCCTCGCCCATGGCGGCGGTGCGGAACAGGGCGAAGGCCAGATACCAGTTGAAATGCGTCAGCGGCCGCCCCGAGGCGTCGGCATAGGTCTCGGCGATCTCGCGGCGCGTCATCGCCCCCGGTCCGAGGCTTTCGGGCGACAGAAGCGCGAGGAACCCGTCATCCTCGCCATGTTCGCGGTAGTTCCCGACCAGGAAGCCCAGATCGACCAGCGGATCGCCGAGCATGGTGGTCTCCCAGTCCAGCACCGCCGTCAGCCGCGCTGGCGACGTTTCGGCGAACAGCACGTTCCCCAGCCGGAAATCGCTGTGCACCAGCGTCACCGCATCCGCCTCGACCGGCGGAAGGTTGCGCCCCAGCCATGCGACCAGTTCCTGCGCCCGCGCAATATCGCGGCACTGGGCCTTCTTCAGCAGCTCGTCCAGCCGCGCCAGGTGGCGCGCATGGTCGATGGTCGGCCGGCTGATGTCGTGCAGCCCGAGAGACCGCACGTCCTGGGCGTGCAGCTCGGCCATCGCCACGGCCATCTCGCGCCCGATCGCCCGCTGGTCGGCGGGGTTGCGCAAGGCGGCGGGCATCCGCTCGCCGATCGTCATGCCGCTTACCTTTTCCAGCAGCAGGAAAGGGCCGCCGATGACCTCGCCGGCCAAATCCCGGGCATGGACCCGCGGTGCATTTGCCGCACCGTCCAACGCCGTCAGGATCCTGTTCTCGCGCTCGAGATTGACCAGCCCGGGCGCATAAGGCGGCCGCGGCGCCCGGCGCAGGATGGCGCAGAAGTCGCCGCGCTCCACCAGGAAGGTCTCGCACGAGTGGCCGTTGCCGACCCGCCGCAGGCGGGCCTGGCCG